>NZ_JADYWR010000014.1:0-112726 GCF_015864705.1 Pseudoalteromonas sp. NGC95 | reverse complement strand
GTATGTTCGTTAATCATAATGTGCCCTCAAACAAGATTTGAAGATCTGATCATGACATTGAGATTTAGTTCAAAAAAATCCCCGCTAATTTCTTAGCAGGGATTTGTGTATAAGAGACAGCCAATTGGCGCCTTTATTTTTTTGTGTTGTTATAAGCAGTTAGTAACTCTGATTGCTAAAGCAGTTTGCTTTTATGATATTGGTGATTATTTGTTGTGATGGTTTTATTTTTTCCATCGCTAAAAACTCATCAGGCTGATGCGCTTGGTTAATTGAGCCTGGGCCCATTACGATTGTTTCACAACCGAGTTGCTGGATAAACGGCGCTTCAGTGCAATAATTTACCGCGACCGCTTTTTGCCCCGCTATTTTTTCAGCCATTTTAACTAAAGCACTGTCGGTGCTACCACTAAATGCCGGGATTGGTTCATGTAAATCAATAACGCTCACCGCATTTGGGTATTGCTGATTTATCTCTTTTGTTGCATCAAGCACTAATGCTTGTAGTTCTTGTACACTTAAACCTGGTAATGGGCGCATGTCTATATGCATTTCACAGCAACCACAAATTCTATTCGCATTATCGCCACCATGAATATTACCTAAGTTTAATGTTGGATAAGGAATTTCAAAGTGATTTATTGAATACTTATGCTTTAATTGCTCTTTTAAGATCATCAATTTTGTAATCACTTTATGCATTACTTCAATGGCGTTAAGGCCACGTTCGGGATCTGAGCTATGCCCAGAGCGACCAACCACTCTTATTGCTGTACTCATATGGCCCTTGTGCATAAATACTGGCGTCATATCAGTAGGTTCGCCAATTATACAGCGTGCAGGTTTTAAATTAGGGTGATTACATATTTGCTGTGCACCTGCCATAGTTGTTTCTTCATCGGCAGTGGCGAGTATTAAAATAGGTTGAGTTTGCTGCTTTTCATCAAGTTCACTAATCGCTTGTAATACAAAAGCAAAAAAACCTTTCATATCAATGCTTCCTAGCCCGTACAATTTATTGTCGAGTTCGGTAAGTTTAAACGGATTGTGGTTCCAGCGGCTGTCATCAAAAGGCACTGTATCAGTGTGGCCCGCAAGCATTAAACCGCCATCGCCTTTTCCACGCTTTGCTAATAAATTAAAGCGGCCCTTACCTCCTTCTAATTCAATAATTTCACACGTAAAACCGAGTGTTTCGCACCACCTCGCAAGGAGTTCAATTACGTTTTTATTGCTCATACACAAGCTGTCTTCAATTGCACTAATAGAGGGGGCTGCAATCAATTGTTGATACATAGAAATAAACGAAGGCAAAGGCATAAAAAAATCCAAAATTATTATTCAATTTAATTGCATAACAATATAAAAGTATTTATGATGAATATCAATTCACTTTTTAAGCATAAATATATTAAAGTAAAGCTATGAAAATAATGCGACGATAATCTACAAATTCATTAAATTAAGTCTTAATTTAGCGTCTTAGCTAGTTTAAGCGAACAACATATATATTTAGCAGTAAATTTTAAAATAACGAGTAATCAATGAATGTAGTTATTATTGGCGCAAGCGGTTATAGCGGCGCAGAGTTAGCAAGCTTAGTTGCTAATCATCCAAACCTTACCTTAACAGGCTGTTATGTATCTGAGGGTAGCTTAGATAAAAATAAATTACTAAGTGATTTATACCCAGAGCACCTTGGCTTACTAGATTGTCCTTTACTTCCTCTTAGTGCATCAGCTTTTGATGACATTCAAAGTGATGCTGACTATGTGTGTTTATGTACCGATCACAAAGTAAGTGTTGATTTAGCGCCTCAATTTTTAGCTATGGGTAAAAAAGTATTTGATTTATCTGGTGGCTATCGCCTAGCAAATAATGATGATTACGTTACTTATTATGGTTTTGAGCATCAACACCCAGAGCTTTTAAATGAAGCGGCTTACGGTTTAGCTGAGTGGAACCATGATGCTATTGCTAACGCAAAGCTAATTGCTGTTGCAGGCTGTTACCCAACAGCGGCGCTCAATGCACTTAAACCGCTTAAACAAGCAGGCTTATTGAGCAGCGAAAGTATTATTATTAATGCCGTTTCGGGTGTTACGGGTGCCGGGCGTAAAGCTAGTGTAGGAACACATTTTTGTGAGGTATCGCTTGCACCTTATGGTTTGTTTAACCATCGCCACGGTCCTGAAATTGAACAACACCTTGGCCACAAAGTATTATTTACACCGCATCTAGGTAGCTTTGCGCGCGGTATTTTAGAAACTATTTATGTACAACTTAAGCCTGGCGTTACCAAGGAAAACGTTGCATCTGCTTATCAAGTGCTTGCTAACGAGCCATTAATTCGTTTGTTAGGCGATAAAATACCTTCAATTAAAGGTGTTGCTAAGCAACCATTTGTTGATATTGGTTGGCAGCAACAAGGCACGCAGTTAATTGTAATGTCTGCCATTGATAACTTATTAAAAGGCGCTGCTGGACAAGCTTTGCAGTGTATTAATATTTCTATGAATTTAGATCACACTACGGGCTTAAAAGGAGCGTTTTAAATGAGTAAAAAAACGTGGGTTATTAAACTCGGTGGTGCAGTACTTAATACAGAAAATGCAGCAAAAGCGTTATTTGACGTGCTAAGCGAGCAAAAAAATGATGAGTTTGTCATTGTTCATGGCGGTGGTTCTTTAGTAGATACATGGCTAAAGCAAGCGGGCTTTGCTAGTGCTAAACACCAAGGTTTACGTATTAGTCCAGCAGAGCAAATGCCTTATATAGTGGGTGCGCTTGCAGGTTGCGCTAATAAACAATTAATGACTCAAGCTATAAGCGCAGGGCATAAGCCTGTTGGCTTAAGTCTTTTTGAGGCGGGTGTGACTGCAACCCAAAAATTAAAAGCGCTTTGCTTAGTGGGTAAATGCACAAGTAACGACGATTCTATCATCAATGATTTACTTAGAATTTCTCGTTTACCTATTGTTAGCTCTATCGGCTTTGATGAACAAGGCTTGTGGTACAACGTAAATGCAGATGAAGCTGCAGCGGCTATTGCCAGTAATTTAAATGCAGAACTAATTTTTATGACGGATGTAGAAGCGGTACTTGACGCAAATAAACAACCGTTACATCAACTTGACACAAAACACATTGATACTTTAATTACAGATGGAGTAATTGTGGGCGGGATGGAGGTCAAAGTTAAGACCAGCCTTCACGCTGCCCAACATTTACGACGCGGTGTGTATATTTCCAGCTGGCAAAAGCCAGAAAATTTAACTGCTCTGCTGCAAGGCGAGCATGTCGGAACAAAGATTACACCATAGGTTTATTATGTTTGAGAATTTTTTAACGGGTTTAGAATTAGACCAAGAAGGCGCACTTAATTTATTAAAGTTAGCGCAAGATATAAAAGCAAAGCCAGAAAAATACAGCCAAGTATTATCGGGTAAATCAATCGTAACATTGTTTGAAAAGCAAAGTTTACGTACACGTTTATCGTTTGATATAGGTATTAATCGCCTTGGTGGTCATGCTGTTTATTTAGATCAGCAAAATGGCGCTATGGGTGCACGTGAATCAATTAAAGATTTTGCACTTAATATTTCTACTTGGGCCGACGGTATTGTGGCGCGTGTAAATCAGCACAGCACATTAACCACGTTAGGTGAATATTCATCGGTACCTGTGGTAAATAGCTTGTGTGACTTGTACCACCCGTGCCAAGCGCTTGCTGATTTTTTAACACTTCAAGAAGTACATGGCGATGTGAGTCAGCTTAAAGTAGCTTACTTAGGTGAGGGCAATAACGTGACTCATTCATTGATGTTACTTGCCGCAACGCTAGGTACTGACTTTGTTGCTGTAACACCAAAAGGGTGTTCGCCAGATTCACAAATACTTAAAAAAGCAGAGCAAATTGCAGCAATGAATGGCGCATCAGTCATGGTGAGCGATAGAGTTGAAGCTGCGGTTGGTGCAAACGTTGTATACGCAGATACATGGGTATCAATGGGTGATACAACGCCGCTTGAGCAAGTAAAAGAAAAATACATGCCTTATCAATTAAACCAGGCATTGCTAGATCAAACAGGTGCGACTACGGTATTACATTGCCAACCGGCACACCGTGAATTTGAAATTACCTCTGAGGTAATGGATGGTCCAGCATCAAAAATCATTCAACAAGCAGAGAATCGCATGCATGCGCAAAATGCTCTGCTAGTTACATTACTAAATCCAAATTTTGTTAAGGAACACCTATGAGTTCAATTAAAAAAGTCGTTTTAGCCTATTCTGGTGGTCTTGATACGTCGGCTATCGTGCCATGGTTAAAAGAAAACTACGGCTGTGAAGTAATCGCGTTTGTTGCAGATGTAGGTCAAGGCGCTGAAGAACTTGAAGGCGTAGAAGCTAAAGCAATTGCCTCTGGTGCATCTGAATGTTACGTAGTTGACTTAAAAGATGAAATGGTAAGTGATTACATTTACCCAACGCTTAAAACGGGCTCAATTTACGAAGGTACTTATTTATTAGGTACTTCTATGGCGCGCCCAATTATTGCTAAAGCACAAGTTGAAATTGCACGTAAAGTAGGTGCTGATGCACTTTCTCATGGTTGTACTGGTAAAGGTAATGACCAAGTTCGTTTTGAATCATGTTTTGCAGCACTAGCCCCTGATTTAAAAGTAATTGCGCCATGGCGTGAGTGGGACTTATCGAGCCGTGAATCATTACTTGATTACTTAGCAGAGCGTGACATTCCGTGTTCAGCATCTGCTACAAAAATTTATAGCCGTGATGCTAACGCATGGCATATTTCGCACGAAGGTGGTGAGCTTGAAGACCCATGGTGTCAACCAACTGAACAAGTATGGACTTGGACTAATTCTCCAGAGCAAGCACCAGATAAATCAGAACTAGTAACATTAAAAGTTGTTGAAGGCGAAGTGGTTGCTGTAAATGGCGTAGAGCTTAAACCTTATGATTGTTTGGTTAAATTAAACGATATTGCATCGCCTCATGGTGTTGGACGTGTTGATATTGTAGAAAACCGTTTAGTTGGCATGAAGTCACGCGGTTGTTATGAAACGCCAGGCGGCACAGTCATTATGGCAGCACTTCAAGCCATTGACGAGCTAGTGCTTGATAAAGCAAGCCGTAAGTGGAAAGAAGTACTCGGTGGTGAGTTTTCACATTTAGTATACGACGGCCGTTGGTTTACGCCTCTTAAAGATTCTATTTTAGCCGGTGCTGAAGCACTTTCTAAAGTGGCAACAGGTGAAGTGGTACTTAAGCTATACAAAGGCCAAGTAACTGCAGTTCAAAAGCAGTCACCAAATAGCTTATACAGCGAAGCATTTGCTACATTTGGCGAAGATGATGTGTACGACCAATCACACGCTGAAGGCTTTATTCGTTTATTCTCGCTTTCAAGCAGAATTTCAGCACTCGCTAAAAAGTAATTTATTACGCCCCTTATAAAAGGGGCACTACAGGGTTTGGAGAGATTTCATGGCATTATGGGGCGGACGTTTTTCTACGGGTCCAGATGAGGCGTTTAAGCAATTTAACGACTCTCTTCCCTTTGACTACCAGTTAGCAGAGCAAGATATTATTGGCTCTGTGGCATGGGCTGGTGCACTAGAGCAGGTAAGTGTACTTTCAAGTGACGAGCACACAAAATTAGTGGCTGCATTAAATGAGCTGCTTGAAGAAGTTAAAGCAGATCCACAAGCGGTAGCTACTTCAGGTGCAGAGGATATTCATTCACATGTTGAAGCAGCTCTAATTGAAAAAGTAGGTGATTTAGCTAAAAAATTACATACAGGCCGAAGCCGTAATGACCAAGTTGCCACCGACTTTAGATTATGGTGCCGTGATACGGCTGACCATTTACTAGATGCTATTGCACAGCTTAAAGGCGAGTTTGTAGCGCTTGCAGAGCGAGAGCTTGGCACAATATTACCAGGTTACACGCACTTACAGCGCGCACAACCAGTATTATTTAGCCACTGGTGTATGGCGTATGTAGAGATGCTAGAGCGTGATGAAAGCCGCCTGCAAGATGCTAAAGCGCGCATGAATTTTTGCCCATTAGGCAGTGGTGCATTAGCAGGTACAGCTTATCCGATTGATCGCCAAGCATTAGCACACGGATTAGGCTTTACAGCGGCTACAAAAAATAGCCTTGATGGCGTATCTGATCGTGATTTTGTGTTAGATCTTTTAAGTTGTGCGTCTATTTCGATGATTCACTTATCTCGTATGTCAGAGGATCTGATTTTTTATAATTCGGGTGAAGCCGGATTTATAGAGCTTGCTGATAACGTAACATCAGGCTCATCGCTCATGCCTCAGAAAAAAAATCCTGATGCACTCGAGCTTATTCGCGGTAAAACCGGACGTGTATTTGGTGCATTTAGCGCTATGATGATGACGTTAAAAGCGCTGCCACTTGCCTATAATAAAGATATGCAAGAAGACAAAGAAGGCCTGTTCGACGCTATGCCAACATGGCTTGCATGTATTCATATGGCGCAAGCATGTATTAAAGGCGTTAAAGTAAACGGTGATAAGACACTTGCTGCAGCAAAAGGAGGGCATGCAAACGCCACCGAACTTGCTGATTACTTAGTTGCTAAAGGTGTGCCATTTAGAGAAGGGCATCACATTGTAGGTGTACTTGTACAGCTTGCGATTAGCGAAGGTAAAACGCTTGAAGAGCTATCGCTTGAACAGTACAAATCAGTAAACACNAGCTATCGCTTGAACAGTACAAATCAGTAAACACTGTATTTGAAGACGATGTTTACCCAGTACTTGAAATTGATGCATGTATAAAAGCACGTAAAGCCCTTGGTGGGACGTCTATTGAACAAGTAACGAATGCTGTTAAAGAAGCCAAAAAAAAACAGCAAATAACGGTACGTGATGCAAATTTAGATGATGTAGAAGCAATTGCCACGCTTATACAGCATTGGGCAACGGTAGGTGAAAACCTGCCTCGTGCAAAAAGCGATATGGTGCACTCTATTAACGAGTTTGCAGTAACAGAAATAAATGGAAAAGTGTCGGGCTGTGCGTCGTTATACATTTACGATACCGGCCTTGCTGAAATACGCTCATTGGGTATAGACCCAAAAAGTAAAGTGTCGGGGCAGGGTAGACAGCTTGTAGATCATCTACTTACTAAAGCCAAAAAATTGGCACTTAACCGAGTTATTGTATTAACACGTGTACCAGATTTTTTTGAACAACAACGTTTTACTTTTTGTAGCAAAGACTCTTTGCCTGAAAAAGTAATGAAAGATTGTGAACTTTGCCTTCGTAAAGAAAATTGCGACGAAGTAGCAATGGAATATATTTTGAAGCTAAGTACACGTGCGGAGATCCCGTGTAAATACGTAGCTTAAACTCCCTGGATACAAAAAACGTACGGTTATCCCTGTGCGTTTTTTTATGTTTGTAGTAAACTGGTCGGAGCTGTTTGGTTTGATTATATAAATATGTTTTGAGTGAGTTTTAAGGTGTCAAAAAAAGTTGGCACATTGGTTGCTTTGTATAAAGTAGATAGCAAAATAGCTATCACTACTTTAAACAGGTGATGCATTTATCTACATAATAATGTGGTTAAAAGTTGCACCAAATATAATTAAAACTTTTATAAGGATCAATCACATGCAAGTTTCAGCTAATAGCCAAGTACAAATGCAAGCATACAACAAAACACAACAATTAAAGCCTGCAATGGAACAAACTGCTAGCCCTAAAACCCTGCAATCTGATACAGTAAGCTTCTCTCAAGAAGCGATGGCTGCTGCGAGTACTGATCTAGAACGTGGTGGTGTGATACTTTATCCCCCAAATAAACCAAAATAATTAATGAAGGTAATGAATGTTTTTAACTGAGTTTTTTGGTTTTTTTTCGCTATCAGCTTTTGCCTCGTGGGGTTTTTTGATGGCATTTTTTTTTAATGTTTTTGTTTTTTCATTAGGCATAAAAAGAAATACAACCTTATTGCTCAGTTCTTTCATTATGATGTTTTCTTATTCTACTTCAGACTATTTTTTCTCATGGTTATCAGTTGAAAGCTCACTTTATCTTGATTGGGCACTTTATGATTATGCTACTGTGGGTGCCTTATTATCAGTTTATTTACTATTAAAAAAAACAACTCCCTCATTTATGTATTTATTAATAGGCCTTATAGTTAATTCATTATTGAGTTTGTGTATGTACTTAGATATGTATGTTTACAATAACAGGGAACCTTGGTTTTTGTGGGATTTGTATACATTTTCAGTCAATATAATCGATCTTATAATGATTGTTATTTTGATTGTAGATAGAGACTTACTTGGTCTTCATAAGTTAAAAAACAAAACCCTCAGCTACTTCAAATCAAACGATACCGACAAAGTAACCTAGCTTAAATGTATGTTACTGAACCCCTAATGGTTTATATGCAAGCTTTCACTCAATGGGGCTTTTTAATGGCCTTCCTGTATTGTTTGGCCTCTACTATAAATAAAGAAAATAAGTCTCCTGTTTATTTATCTGCGCTTATGCTCTGCTCATATGTTTCTAGTGGTTATATAGACTTATTAGAAGGTTTATATTTAAACTCGGTGCTCTACGATTTTGTTACAATTTTAGCTTTGTTAATTTTAGAGTACTTTAAAGTACTTCACCGCTCTATAGCTTTTCACTTCATCATCTTTGCGTTAATAATAAATGCTGTGCTTACCTTAATATTACATTACGATCTATACGTCTTATATAACTATGAGCCTTGGTGGTATTGGAGTGTTTATTCTGTTGGCGTTAATATGTTCGATGTTTTAATGTTTCTGTCACTAGTATTCAATAAAAATACCATTTTTAAAAGAGGGGTTGCATTGAACTTTAAAAATTTGAAAAATATTGAATGAACTTTTAATTAGCCCAACAGTTTCTCTGTACATAGGTGCATTTGTACAATGGGGATTTCTTATGGCTTTTTTGTACTCCCTTGCTCATTCGATTAATAAGCCTAATAAAGAAAGAGTGTATTTGTCTTTGGTTATGAGTGTTTCATATTCGTTTAGTATATTTACAAATATGGATACGGTAACTTATCTAGATTTTTTGTTTTCCGATATTTTAACTCTCCTAGTTATTATTTCCCTTAGGCGGCTCTGGCATGATGGTATTGCCTATTTATATATTATAACTGGTTTAGCTATAAACTCAGCTCTACACTTTCTCATGCACTACGACATCTATATATCAAATAACACAAGCTACTGGTTTTGGAATGCTTACGCGATAGGGGTCAACGCTGCTGATTTTATAATGGTAGCTATATTTTTTATAAACAAAGATTTTTTATACTTGATGAAATTTAAAAATGGTTTGATTACTAGTTTGAAAAGGACAGTTGATGGCTGACATACTTTGGGCTCTAGTAGATTTAGGATATAACGTAGCAATACTATTTACATGGTTCTTCCTAATCGCATTTTTATATAACCTATCAGCGAGTATTAATAAAAATGATAAAAGTAGAACGCATCTTTCATTTATAATGATGGTCTCATATATATCTAGTCTTTTCATGGATCCACTTATTGAAAATCCTCACCTAAATTACTTCTATTATGATCTTGCTACTATTAGCGCCCTGATACTTTGGCGATTTATATATAAAAAATTAGTACCAATTGCTTTCTCCTATTTAATTGTAGGCCTTTTTATTAATGCATGTTTATTTTTAGGTATGCACTACGATATTGAAATTGCAGGTACTCTTTACTATTGGTGGTTTTGGACTGTTTATATTTTTGGAATGTATTTTGTCGACTTTACAATGGCATTGGTATTAATCATCAATAAGGATTTTTTAGGCTTAAACAAGCTTTTAAGATGTGTTAGAAAGTTAAGTTTAGATCGCTGAGGCAGTAAAGCTTAACTTAAAAGAAGAGTGATTTTGTGCCTTTATTTGATGTTGCCGTAATATGTAAAGCGGTATAATAATTTTTTATCTAGTGTTGGAGTAAAATGGTTGAGCTACTTTTAAATACAAATATCTCTTTTTATATAGGTATTTTTGTACAATGGGGCTTTTTGATGGCTTTTTTATATTCTTTAGCAAGTTCGATAAATAGCGCAGATAAAAGCATTGTTTGGCTATCTTTCATCATGGCACTTTCTTACTCTTCTAGTATGCTTATTGATATGGACGCGATTACTTACTTCGATTTTTTCTTATTCGATATTATTACTCTATTTGTTATTATTTTATCTGGTTTTTTTATAAAGATTAGCAGCGTATACATTTATTTATTATTTGGTTTAGGTATAAACACCTCACTATTTTTTGCAATGTATATAGATAATGATGTTATGCACCATTATGAATTTTGGTGGTTCTGGTGGGTGTACATAGTAGGTATAAATCTTACAGATTTGACCATGGTTTTAGTTTTCTTTATAGGTAAAGATGTTTTAAAACTTGCTTGGTTAGAAGGAAAGCTAAATAAAGTGTTTAATAAAGGGGCCTATTAGTAATAGATTTCAGTGCTAACAGGCCTTATTTATTATTAACTGGCACCACAGCCCAATTTAGTTTTTAGCGCTTTAACAATTACAGGGTCTACAAACTCGCTTACATCACCATTGTGGCGAGCTACTTCTTTAACGAGTGTTGATGAAATAAATGAATTTCGCTCTGCGGGTGTTAAAAATACACTTTCTAAGTCGGGGTTCAGGCGGCGGTTCATGTTAGCTAATTGAAATTCATAGTCAAAATCAGATACAGCTCTAATACCGCGAATAAGCACATTAGCATTGTGCTCGCGCGCAAGGTCAGCCAATAAACCAGAAAAACCAATCACCTTAACATTATCTATGTGGCTTAAAATAGAGTTTGCAAGCTCAACACGTTCTTCAAGGTTAAAGCAGGGTTTTTTACTTGGGTTATTAGCAACCGCAACTAATACAGTATCAAACATTTTAGCTGCACGTTGAATAAGGTCTGTGTGCCCATTAGTTAGTGGATCAAAGGTGCCAGGGTAAATTGCAATAACTTTCATAATGTTCACTATTTATTATTTTAGCGCTAGTTTAACAGTGTTTATGCCACAAAGCAGCCTAGCTAAAAAAGCATATAAACACTTACTTTCTTTAAACAGGTCAGTCCATGGTTGGAGTGTTTTAATGATTCATATTTGTTTATACTGTTTACCTCTTTTGAGTGTAATGTAGCCTATAGATAATTTGAGTATTAGCATATGAATACCAAGGATAAAATAATACACACCAGTATTTTGTTGTTTAACGAAAATGGTGAGCGTGCAATAACGACAAATCATATTGCATCAAACTTAGGGATGAGCCCGGGTAATCTTTATTATCATTTTAAAAATAAAGAAGACATTATCCGTCATATTTTTGCGCTGTATCGCGATCATTTAAATACTCACTTTAAACCTATTAATAAAGATGATGATGCATTTAATCATTTAACGGCTTACCTAGATTCGTTATTTGAGCTGATGTGGCGCTATCATTTTTTTTACGATAATCTCGGGGATATTCTCTCTAGAGATGCTGATTTAAAACAAGCTTATATTGATTTTCAGTTAGAGTTGTTAGAGCAAGTTCGTAAAATTATTTTAGGACTTCGCGACAGTGAAATGATTGCTATTGATGAGCAAGATGTCATTGATTTAGCACATACACTAAAGTTAACGGTTAGTTTTTGGACGCCTTATATTAAAGCCCGTAGGCCAAGTGGTACGCTTGCTGAGCAAGATATATATCATGGCATTTTAAAAGTACTTACATTATTTAGAGCGTACAGTACTGATAAAAGCATTGATAAAATGAACCTGCTACGTGAAAAATATACTGAATTAGCGCAACAAGCCCCAACAGTAGTTTAATCGATAGTAATAGGCTGTTTCCTAGGCGCTGAATTTTTTGCTATAATCCCGCGCCAAATGCCTGGGAGCGCGAATTCCCGCAGTCTAAGAGTGAACTATGCTTAAATTTATCGTCAAACTACATCCTGAAATAGCCATTAAAAGCCGTTCAGTCCGTAAACGCTTTACTAAAGTGTTAGAAAATAACATTAAAATTGTATTGCGCCGTGTTGACGAAAAAGTACAAGTAAGAAATAACTGGGATAACATTTCAGTTGTTACAAAGCTTGAAGACGCGCAAGTTCGCCTTGATTTTATCGATAGCCTTAAACGCATCCCTGGCATTGTTCAATTTATTGAAGTAACCGAAACACAATTCGAAACTCTTGATGATATTTATCAAAAAACCATCGCTTTAGTTGGTCATACTATTGTAGGTAAAACCTTTTGCGTTCGTGCTAAGCGCATAGGGCAACACGATTTTACCTCAACTGATTTAGAGCGTTATGTTGGTGGTGGATTAAATCAACATATTGAAGGCGCAAGCGTAAAGCTTAGCCGCCCAGAAGTAACAATACGCCTAGAAGTAAAAGACGATAAAGCTTACATTGTTTCTCATACGCATTTTGGTATGGCTGGTTTTCCTCTGCCAACTCAAGAAGATGTGCTTTCGCTTATGTCTGGTGGTTTTGACTCTGGCGTAGCAAGTTACCAAATGATTCGTAAAGGCGCACGCACACACTTTTTATTCTTTAATCTAGGTGGCGCAGCGCACGAAATTGGCGTTAAGCAAGCAAGCTACTACTTATGGAAAAAATACAGCTCTACACATAAAGTTAAATTTGTAACGGTTGATTTTGAACCTGTTGTTGCTGAAATTTTAGAAAACGTTGAAAACAGCCAAATGGGTGTTGTACTTAAACGTATGATGATGCGCGCAGGGAGTGTGGTTGCGCAAAAGTTAAACATTCAAGCACTTGTTACTGGCGAAAGTATTGGCCAAGTATCTAGTCAAACATTAGCGAATTTAAGCGTGATTGACCGTGTTACTGAAACGCTTATTTTACGCCCGCTTATTCAACACGATAAGCAAGAGATTATTAATATTGCTCGCCAAATTGGTACGGCTGAAATGGCAGAAACAATGCCTGAATACTGTGGTGTTATTTCTAAAAAGCCAACGGTTAAAGCCAAAATAGACGTTATTCTTGGTGAAGAAGAAAAGTTCGACTTTGATGTACTTGATACCGTTGTAAACAACGCACGTATAATGGACGTGCGTGATATTGACGTAGAAGCCAAACAAGAACTTAAAGAAGCTGAATCGGTTGCTGATTTGCCTGTAGGCTCTGTGGTAGTTGATATTCGCTCACCAGAGGAAGAAGAAGCTGCACCGCTTGCAATCGACGGTGTTGAAGTGGTTCATTTACCGTTCTTCCGTCTGGCGACTAAGTTTGGTGATTTACCAAAAGACACTGACTACTATTTATATTGTGATAGAGGCGTAATGAGCCAACTACAGGCACTTATGCTGCACGAACAAGGCTTTGAAACTGTAAAAGTTTACCGCCCATAAGGTTTGTCGTCTTAAAGTTAAGAATTAATATAAGCGTGGTTTATACCACGCTTTTTTTTGCCTGAATTTTGACAAACAACTCATCGTTGTAAGGTGTAGGAATACCGTGAAGTTTACCTTGTTGGCTAATATAGCCACATATAGCTGATATTTCAGTTTCTCTATTGTGAGCTATATCTTGCTGCATTGATGAGTAATTATTTGCGGTTAACTCCATTATTTTATAAGCGGTATTGAGAGCTTTAATTAATGGGATATTAAGCCCTTGTACCTTTGCTATATTGCATGCTTCAGTGAGTGCATTAAAAATTATAGCGTTGTACTTAGGTGCGCGTAACTCACCATTTTTTACATTACTTAAAGCGCTTAATGGGTTAATGGCAATATTTACGAGTAGTTTTTCAAAACGAAGCTGCTGAATGTTATTAGTAAACTTTAGGCTGGGTATCACTTTAAAAATATCAGCTATTGGCGCGCTATTTTGAAAAGCTAATTCATTACAAGCACCAATAACACTTTGTCCCTCACCAGTGTGCTGCACAATGTATTGGTTTGATTTAAAGCCCGCTATGCTTGTCGTTAAAAAGTAGAGTGCTTGGTGAGTGCTTAGCTGGCTATTTACCTCATCAACATTACCCATTCCGTTATGCGAAAGTATAACAGAGCAATGATTTGGTAAAAACGGCTTTATTTGCGTAAATGCATCAAGTACTTGAAAGGCTTTAACGGTAAATAAAACAACA
This sequence comes from Pseudoalteromonas sp. NGC95, assembly GCF_015864705.1. Classification (NCBI taxonomy): domain Bacteria; kingdom Pseudomonadati; phylum Pseudomonadota; class Gammaproteobacteria; order Alteromonadales; family Pseudoalteromonadaceae; genus Pseudoalteromonas; species Pseudoalteromonas sp. NGC95. The sequence goes on along the minus strand of NZ_JADYWR010000014.1, from coordinate 98,503 downwards.
TCAAATTCAGCCGCTTTATTTAGCTGATTTAATGAAATAAATTGTGCGTCAATTTTTTTAGATGCACCCTTTCCTCGACTATAAAAGCGGGTATTTGTTGGGCTTTTGCGAGTTAAAACACTGACATTATGCGACGCGCTTAGAAAATAACCAAGTAACAAGCCAATAGCACCATCGCCGACAATTAAAATATTAGCCATATGGGTTCTTTTTTCGAGGTGTAAAAATTACTCTAAGTAAAAAGTAGCTTGCGGCACCTGCAAAATCAGCAAAAAAATCACCGAGTGATGCTTGCCTATATGGAAGTGCGTCTTGCATTATTTCTATAGAGGCGCCATAACCTGCCAATAAAAGTATTTGCGCATATAAAGGAAGCTTAAACGCTTTATCCATTATTATGGCTAGTATAAAAAAAATCCCAAAATGGGCGACTTTATCAACATGAGGAAATAAATTTACAACGCCACCTTTTATTTCTTTGGCAAATAAAAAGGTAAAAGCTACTATGCTGATTAAAAAAATTGCTTGATAAACACGCCTTGTCACGACAAATCCTAAAATCGCTTAAAAAAGAGGCGCAAGTATATCAAACTAATTTAATATCGCACCTGAACAAGATGCAGAAAAATGTAAAGATTTATAATTTTAGCGTTATAATTACCACATAAAATTAAGATTAAATAGTTAGGAGCAAACCAATGCCTTCATTTGATATTGTATCTGAAGTAGAAATGAACGAAGCTAAAAACGCAGTTGATAATGCAAATCGTGAGCTAGAGACTCGCTTTGACTTTAGAGGCGTTGATGCATCTATTGAGCTAAATGACAAAACAATTAAGCTTAAAGCTGAAGCAGACTCTCAGGTTATGCAATTATTTGATATTTTAGCTAACAAAATATCTAAGCGTGGTATGGATGTATCAAGCTTAGAGCTTCAAGATATTACCCGTGCAGGTAAAAATGTATTTCGTAACGTTGGCTTAAAGCAGGGTATCGAAAAGGACATGGCTAAAAAAGTAGTTAAAGCCATTAAAGACTCTAAAGTTAAAGTTCAAGCTGCTATCCAAGGCGAAGAAGTACGTGTAACGGGTAAAAAACGTGACGATCTTCAAGAGGCTATGCAAGTAGTGCGCAGTGCTGAGCTAGGTCAGCCTTTTCAGTTTAAAAATTTCCGCGATTAATTAATAAATAGTTTTAAATTAAGCATGCTTTAATCTGTTTATACTTACAGACAGATTGAAGCTACTTACTCTTTTTAAATATCTCACTATTATCCCTCTTTACTGCCTAGATACTCCCGTATGTATTAATCTCCTTTTTGATATTTAAGCTATTATATTTAATCACATGCAATTAAGTACTTCACACTAGAAGGTATTAAAATGAAACGTCATCAATTATTTTTGTTATTTGCTTTGCTTACATTTACCAAACTAAGCTTATCAAAAACAGTTGATATTGATGTACTGGTTGAAGATGGCTACTTTCCCATTATTATTAATGCGCAAAAAAAGCAGGGTTTTGCTCCTGAGTTTATTAAGATTTTAAACGGAGCACAGCAGGAGTTTAACTTCGTACTTAAGTCTCTACCTGTAAAAAGGCTTGCTTTGTCAGTTGAAAAAAATAATTTTGATGTTTTATTTTTAATGGCACTGCAATGGATCCCACAATCAGCGCAAGAGAATATTAAAAAAACCGAATTTTATACCATTACCAAAAATGAGCTTTATACGCTTAAAGAAAATACAAATGAGCAAGCTTACTTTGACGACATTACGTCATTAACAAAGGTTGGGGTTCTGGGGTACTCGTATCAATTTGCTGGATTTAATACAGATGCCGAATTTTTAAGTGAGGAACATCAAGTAAGTTTAACCATTGATGAATTCAATGTGGTTAAAATGCTGCTATTAAAGCGCGCGGAAGTAGGCGTTTTAAATAATATTGCTTACCAATATTTTAAAAATCAAAATACTTTTAATATGGATTTACTCTATAAAAGTAACGTACCAGATGCCGTTTATAAAACGCACTTTTTAGTTAACTCTAAATCAAATAAGATCACCAGTAATAAAATGGATGAAATACTAAGCTTACCTACTGCACAAATACAACTTCAGAAGCTACTTGATAAATATGGAGTTTCTTCAAACTATACTAGCCCCTAACTGCATTTTAAAGGTTTTTAGCTGTATAGACGTCCATTGACATTTGTAAACAAAATACTCACAATAGCGACATATTTTCAAGGTGCTTGCTAGCCACTTCATGTAATGATTTTTTTAGCAGGATAATCGGGAAGTTGGTGCGTTTTCTGATGACTACAAGCCCAACACTGCCCCCGCAACGGTAAAGTATTGCATATTTTGATGTGCTTACTGAGTCCGGAGACCGGCCTTGATGCAATCTTACTTACTTAAATCTTTGCGGTGGGCAAAGGTAGGGGACATCATGTTAAACAAAACAACTTTAGGCGTTGCTATTTCTGCTGCGCTTTCATTTTCTGTGTCTGGCGCAGAGCAATCAATTGAAAAAATAACCGTTACAGCTAATAAATTTGAGCAATCAATCAATGACGTTTTAGCAAGTGTAAATGTTATTGAGCGTGCAGAAATAGAAGCAAGCAACGTACGCGATTTACCAACCTTATTAAGCACGCGAGTTGGTTTTCAGGTTAATCCAAACGGTGGTTTTGGCCAAAATACAGGTGTGTCACTTCGTGGTACTGGCTCTGGCGATACGCTAATTCTGATTGACGGTGTACGTACAGGCTCAGCAACACTTGGTCAAAAAGCATTAAATAATGTCCCTTTAAATAGTATTGAACGCATTGAAATTATTAAGGGTTCTCGCGCGGCTGTTTACGGCTCTGATGCACTTGCTGGCGTAATTAACATTATAACGCGTGAATCAGATAACTTATCTGTGAGTGCTACGTTTGGTTCTGATTCTTACCAAAATTATCAAGTGGCAGGCTCTGTAAAATCAGGCGATATAACAACAGCATTTAATGCAGGCTTTGAAAAAACAGATAACTTTGATGCACTGCAAGGCGTAGCACCAGATGAAGATGGCTATGAAAATAAAAACCTTGGTTTTAAAGTAAATTATACTGATGCACACTACGGCGACTTTAAGTTATTAGGTCAATACAGTGAAGGCTATGCAGATTACGACAGTCGCTTTAGTCCAGCCACAAGTACTATGGAAACAGGTGATTTTAAAAACTATCAGCTTTCTGCAGGTTGGAGTAAAAACTACACTAACCAATCGCACAGTATTGATATTGCTATTTCAACAGATGATTCTCACGATACCTCAGCATTTGGTGTAAATGATTTTATAACGAAACGTGTGCAATTTGATTATAACGGTCAATATATATTATCTGAAGAGCTTAATATTAGCGGTGGTGTTAACTGGTACAACGATGATGTATCGCACAGTTCAACGCAGTATGATATGCAAGAGCGTGATGTATTAGCAGTATTTGTTGGGGCTTATTACAATGCTGAAAAAGTGTTAGCTAATTTAACAATTCGCCAAGACGATGATGAACAATTTGGCGACGAAACAACGTATACAGCCGCTGCGGGTTATCATTTATCTGAAGACGCCACGTTCCGCATAAGCCAAAGCACTGGTTTTAAAGCACCTACATTTAACGATTTATACTTTCCGGCTTTTCCTGGTTTTCCACCTTCATCTAATCCTGATTTAGAGCCTGAGAAATCATTAAATCAAGAGATTGGGTTAAATGTAGATTTTGATATAGCAAGTATTGACGTTGCTATTTTTAGAAATGATATTGAAGATAAGATATCTTTAGATTCTAACTTCTTTCCTATCAACTTAAATGAAGCACGCTACGAAGGGGTTGAATTTAGCTTATCTCAGCAGTTTTTTGGTTTTGATAGCAACCTTAACTTTGCTTACTTAAGCGCTGAAGACGAAGAAACGGGCGCAGAGTTGCGTAATGTTGCTAAACGTACTTTTAACTGGGAACTTGCAAAACAGTTTGGTGCTTTTGATGCAAGCTTAGACATGCAATACCGTAGCGACCGACAAGGTGCTGTGACGCGCTTAGGCTCTTATACACTCTGGAACCTAGCGGGTAATTATCAAGTAAATGAACATATTGAAGTTTCGCTTCGTGTAGAAAACTTATTTGATAAAGAATATAACGCTGTTGATTCAAATACTGATTTTACAACGGGTCAAGTGTATTACTACAACACGCCAGAGCGTCGCTTTTTTGCAGGCGCAAGCTACCAGTTTTAACGGTATTTATTAATATTAAAAAGCCCGACTTATGTCGGGCTTTTTAATGTGTAGCTAAGTTTAACTAATCAATTTAACTGCTCAAATTAGCTAGTCAACTAAGAACTCTTTAAATACGGTTTCAAATTTATGTAATTTAGGTGCTATTAAAATACTACAGTAACCCTGCTGTGGGTTTTCGTTATAGTAATCTTGATGATAATGCTCTGCTGGATAATACGTAGTGGCAGGGCTGACTTCTGTCACAATGGGCTCACTCACATGGCTTTGCAGTTGAGCTATCATTTCATTGGTTTGCTTTAGTTGGGCTTCATCGTGATAGTAAACAACGCTTCTATACTGTGTGCCTATATCGTTACCTTGGCGATTCAATTGTGTTGCATCATGCAAAGTGAAAAACATTGCTAAAAGTGTTTCAAAGCTAACTACAGTGGTATCAAATTCAATTTTAACAACCTCAACGTGCCCAGTTGTGCCAGAGCATACAGAATTATAGGTTGGGGTGTCGGTTTCGCCACCGGTATAGCCAGAACTCACATCTAATACGCCATTTACACGTCTAAATGCTGCATCTATACACCAAAAACAGCCGCCACCAAATGTTGCTACTTGCGTTGTTGAGCTCATAAGTATTCCTAAAATGTATATGGAGTTTAAAGGCGAGCATAAATTGTATGCGCCGCAACAACAAGGTTACGGCGCAATAAAGAGATTAGATCTCTTCGAAAGGCTTTTCAGCAGCTTGTTTATTCAGCTTTTGTTGTAAAAACTCAGGTGACTGTGTATTTTTCGATAGAGCATAATACGCAGCAGGTACAACAAAAAGAGTCAGCAGGGTAGATACAATAACCCCTGTAAACACAACTACACCAATTACCATACGGCTTTCAGCGCCGGGGCCTGAAGCAAAAACCAAGGGAACAGAGCTCATAACGGTTGTAAGTGAGGTCATTATTATTGGGCGAAGGCGCTGGGTAGCCGCTTGTAGTATTGCTTCACTAAACTCAACGCCTTTATCGCGTAATTGGTTAGTAAATTCCACAATCAAAATACCATTTTTAGCACTTAAGCCTATGAGCATGACAATACCTATTTGGCTGTAAATATTTAAGGTAAGCCCTGTAGCCCAAAGCCCAAACATAGCGCCCATTAAACCAAGCGGTACGGTAAGCATAATGACAAATGGGTGCATAAAGCTTTCAAACTGTGCAGCAAGCACCAAGAAGGTAACGGTGAGTGCAAGTATAAATACGTAGGTCATCGCTGATGCGCCTTCGTAATAAAGCTGCGATTCACCTTTGTAATCTACTGCGCCATCTATATCGTTTTCTTGCGCGGCTACTTCGTTTAAAAAGTTAAGCGCTTGCTCAAGTGTATAGCCATCAGCTAAGTTGGCGCTTAATGTAATTGCGCGCATACGGTTGTAACGGTTTAAGCGCGATGCTGTTGCTTCTTCTTTTAAGCTGATAAGGCTATCAAGTGGAACTAGTTCACCGCTTCGTGATTTAAGGTATATATTTGAAATATCAGTAGGATTGGTAAAATCTTCTTTTGTCCCTTTTAAAATCACATCGTATTCTTCACCGCGGTCAATAAAGGTCGTAACACGGCGCTGGCCAAGCATTGTTTCTAGTGTACGGCCTACATCAGATACCGAAACGCCTAAATCGGCAGCTTTGTTTTTATCTATGCTAACTAAAAACTGTGGGAAGGTTTCTTTGTAATCATGATCGATTCTTACTAAACCAGGGTTTTGCTCAGCACGCTTTATTATACGGTCACGCCAATCGGCCAGTTGAGCGTAATCATTACCTTGCAGTACAAACTCAATTGGGCGAGATGAGCCACCACCACCAATACCACGGCGCATAATGGCAAATGCACGAACATCGGTAACTTCTTGCATTTTACCGCTTATTTCGTCCATTACTTCCCAGGTTGAGCGTTTGCGTTTATCCCAATCGGCCATACCCACAATCGCAACACCGCCGCTGCCACCCCAGCCAGGCACTCGAACAAGTACGCGACTTAGCTCGCCGGCTTGCGAGTAAGGCATTAAGCGCTCTTCAATTTTAGCCATATTAGCGGCGTTATTTTCGTAACTTGCGCCTTCTGGGCCGCTCATCATAATAAAGAACGTGCCACGATCTTCTTTTGGCGTTAGCTCAGAAGGAACTTGTAAAAACAACGAGTAACTAACAAAGCCAGCTAATAATAGGCTCACCATTAAACCCCATTTACGGGTTATGTTGGTGGAAAGTGAATTACGGTAACTTACTTCAATTTTAGTAAACTGGCGGTCCATCCATTGGCTAAATTTATTTGGTTTGTCTGATATTTTAAGTACTTTAGAGCACAAGGCTGGTGCGAGAGTAAGTGCTGTAACACTTGAGAAAAATACGGCAGCACTTACCGCCATAGCAAACTCAGTAAATAATGCACCTATACGGCCATCCATAAATACTAATGGCACAAACACCGATATTAGTACAAGCGTGGTTGCTACTATAGCAAAACCTACTTCACGCGCGCCTCTAAATGCAGCTAGTAACGGCGGCTCACCCAGTTCAATACGACGGTGAATGTTTTCAAGCATTACAATGGCATCATCTACTACTAAACCAATGGCCAGTACTAAGGCAAGTAAAGTTAGTAAGTTAATTGAGTAGCCCATTGCCAACAAAAACATAAAGCTACCAACAAGTGCGACCGGTACGGTGACCGCAGGGATAAGCGTTGCTCGTATATTGCCTAAAAACAAAAATATAACGAGTACGACTAAACCCATAGAGATGGCAAGTGTGCTGTAAACTTCATTAATAGACTCTTTAATAAATACAGACGAATCGTAGCTGTCTTGAATTGTAGTGCCTTCAGGTAGGTTGCGTTTGATTTTTTCAAGTTCGCTGCGTGCGTTATCTACTACGGTTAGTGTGTTTGCTTTAGCTTGTTTTACAATACCTAAGCCAATCATATTACGCCCGTTACCACGAAATAAGCTTTCGTCATCGGCAGCTTCTAAACGTACATCGGCAACTTCACCTAAACGTACTAAGTAACCTTCATCACCACGTTTAATAACGAGGTTTTTAAAATCGCGCTGATCTTTATAACTACGTGCAGTACGCACGGTAAAGTCACGATCTATAGATTCTATTTCGCCAGCCGGTAGTTCAACATTTTCTGTACGCAGTGTATTTTCTATATCGCTTGAGGTAATACCCCGTGCAGCCATTGCTTGGCGGTTTAGCCAAATTTTCATGGCGTATTGGCGCTCACCACCAATACGTACGTTAGACACACCATCTACTACGGCTAAGCGGTCAACAATAAAACGCTGCGCGTAATCAGATAACTGTAACGAGTCCATTGTTTCGCTGTTTAATACAAACCAGGCGATTGGGCTTTCATCACTATTTGATTTAGATACTTCTGGCGGGCGTACCTGATCGGGCAAACTATCAAGTGCACGTGCTACACGTTCGCGTACATCGTTAGATGCTGCATCTATGTCGCGGTTAATATCAAACTCAATGGTAATGTTTGAACGTCCATTACGACTCGATGAGTTAATACTTTTAATACCTTCAATACCTGAAATTCGATTTTCTATTATTTGCGTTATTTTGGTTTCTATAATTTCGGCAGAAGCACCTGTGTATTCAGTGCTGATATTTACAATCGGCGTTTCAATATCCGGGTATTCACGAAGTGGCAGCATAGTAAACGCAACCAGTCCAAAAGTAAGAAGCAGTAAATTAATTACAATGGCAAAAACGGGGCGCTTGACGCTAGTATCTGTAATTTTCACGTATTACCCCTTTACGCTTACTTTACTTCCAGAGCGAATTTTTATTAGCCCCTCAGTAACAATTTGCTCGCCATCAGTTAGGCCCTCGTCGATAGCAACCCAGCCATTATTTCTGCTAGCAACATGCACTTCAATTTTATTAGCTATCCCATCTTGAATTTGAAAAACAAAGTGTTTGTCTTGCAAAGGTATAACCGCTTTTTCTGGCACCATTAAAGCTTGGTTGCTGCTTAGCTCAAGTGCTGTATTTAGTAACATACCAGGGCGAAGTAATCCTGATTTATTGGCAAAACTTGCTGTAACTTCAACACTGCGAGTAACCGAATCAATACGCGAGCTAATATGCGTTACCTTGCCGTTAAATGTTTGTCCTGGGTAGGCATCGTTTTGCGTAAGCACTTTCATGCCTATATTTAATTGTGCTAAATATTTTTCAGGTACTTTAAAGTCAACTTTAATAATACTAATATCATCAAGTGTTGTGATTATTGTTGTATTACTTACGTAAGCACCTATTGATATTTCACGCTTACCTAACAGGCCTGAAAAGGGCGCACTAATAGTCATTTCGTTTAATTTAGTTTTAGCGCTTTCTAGTTGGGCCTCTGTTGCATCAACACGAGATAACTGCTCTTCAAGTAACGACTTTGCCGTCGATTGCGAACGTGAAAGTTCGGTTAGGCGATCTAACTGACGTTGTTCTTCACGTAAGTTAATGCCAAGCTCTTTAACGGCAAGCTGTTCTTGTTGGCTCTGTAACTGTACTAACTTTTGCCCTTTACTGACTAAGTCGCCGTCTTTAAAATATATATCTGTGACATAATCGTTTTGCGCACTTTTTATATAGATTGCTTGGTTTGCACGCGCGCTACCGATCGCTTCTATCATCACTGCGTTTTCCTGAGAAGTAACAGTATGAGCTGTTACTTGAGTAGACATTTGTGATAAATCGGCCTGTTCGCCGTGGCTAGCGGGTAGATATAAATAAACGCTAAATATTAGAAGTAACGTAATAATAAATGGAAAAAGTGCTTTACCTGATTGTCTTGAGTACATTGATTTCATACCTGAAAATGAATTGTAAGTATTGTACGAAATAAGACCGGGAAAAGACGGTTATGTGTCTCATAAATTTGTGCGTTAAGCGTAAAAGTAAATAAGATTTATTCATTGTTCCTATTTTGTTGAGGAAAAAGCGGTAATGTATGAAATTTAAAACCACCTGTAACTTATGTATAACAACAAGAAAGGTCATAATTTGGGCTGTTATTATGCTTGTTTTTTATATGGTGTTTTACCAATATGGATAAATCTAACAATGCCATTAAGTTTCGGGCACAAGGTGCGCGAAACGCAATTGAAGTGCTTGTTGCAGGTGCAATTGGTTTAGTTTTTATTATGTTGTTTAATTTACTGAGGCCGGGTGAGATTAGCATACTTGAAATATTTTTAGTGAGCTTGTGTATTGCCGCTATTTTTATTGGATATTTAAAAACTCAAGAGCCATATCATAGCCTTATATTAAATGAGTCTGAGCTCGTTTATTGCCATAAATACGGAGCTTGGTGTATGCCTCATAGTAACTTTCATCACAGTGGTATACCCAAAGTAGAAGATGGCTTTGATTACTTAGAATTAAATGCGGTTGGTATAAAGGTAAACGACATAGATGACTTTTTAACAAGCATAGCGCCTCGAATTGCAGGGAAATTATTAATAGAGCAGCGTAATTTGTTTATGCAAGTTGTTCAAAAACATTGCAAAAATGGCAATTGCCCATCAGAATGGCTAATAGAAGATACACATTACACATCCCATAAAGGGATAAGCTATACTGGTCTTATAGCTATGTTTGCTAACAGGACTAAGCACCTTCAACTGTTAACCGGTTACGATTTATTATTACCAGCCAGTGTGTTAGATAGAGATATCTGGGCATTTAGTGCTAACTTAAATAAGTGGAAGCGCGAGCCTAGTCAGTTTATAGCGTCGCAAATTAATAATTAAGCTGCGACTGTAGGAAAGAAAAATGAGTCAAGAGAGAGCCTTTTTAAAAAGTGGTCGAAACACCATAATACATAAAGATAAAAAGCATGATTTAGTGATTGTAAACTCTGAAATTCATCCTAAAATTAAAGTGACTCAACATGGCTTAGAGCCATTTAAAGAAGAGTTACCTAAAAACCGCCGTGATGCAAAAGATCGCTATTTAGAAATAGTCTATGTTGGAAGCCCAGATGTATTTGGCGAAGAAAAACAATTACTATTTATTCAAGCTTTAGATGGGCGTGAATACAAAGTAGATTACAGTAAAATCGGTACGAAGTTGTTTGTACGCATTCATCAAGATACATATATGTAGTACTTAAATGGCATCTTTATTGCTAGTAATTACACTATAGTAATTATTTGACATAATAAGGTGCTGCGTATGAAAGCGTTTGCTTTAATCCCCCTCATTTCTTGTGGTTTGCTGAGTGCGTGTGGAGGAGATGGCGGTGATAGCGATAATACAGTTGTAGAAACATCTGTTAATGCTGGAACCGATTTACAAATTATCGAAAAAACTGAATTTACCATCACAGCACAAGGTTCCCCCGCTGATGGTACGTTTTCATGGCAACAAGTTAGCGGCCCAAGCTTAGAAGGTTTTCCGCTTGATGGTGCTGAGCAAACATTGACAGCCCCTGACGTAAAAACTGATAGTGAAATAATCTTAAGAGTAAGCTATCAAAGCACCGGTAGTAGCGCTGTTAGTGACGACATTTCTATTTCAGTGAGCTCTAATAATCAACTTCCTCTTGCTGTTGTTACCCAAACATCTCCTGAAACACTTCCTTCTGTATACAAAGATACAGTTACTTTGAGCGCTCTTGAGTCGAGCGATCCTGATGATAATGGCCAAATTGATAGTTACTTGTGGCAACTGCTATCAGGTCCTGATTTAGATATTGCTAGCTTTAATGAGTCAACTCTTAGCTTTTCTCATCCTTTACTAGAAAGTAACGTAAATTTGTCTTGGCAGCTAACAGTCACTGATGATGAAGGCGGTGAGGCGAGTACTCAATATTCGATGACGCTTAACAAAACAAATGAGTTGGTGGATGCAAATGCAGGTGCTGATCAAAATATTGAGGAGTTTGAACAAGTAACACTTGATGCAACGAATAGCGAAACTGTTACCGATACCTATCAGTGTAAATGGCAACAACTTACCGGTAATAGCGAAACATTAAGTAATAGCAACCAATGTACAACGACATTTTTTGCCTCTGATGTAGATACCGAGACCACATTGAGCTTTGAAGTAACGGTAACCGACTCAAAAGGACGTACCGATACAGATTCTTTATTTGTTGATGTATCACCAAAAGCGCTTGGGCTTATAAACGATAGTGGTGTTGGTGAGTGTTACAACAATACACAACGCATTAACTGTGAAAGCGATGATTTTCCAGAGCAAGATGCAGAGCTCGGACGCGATAGCTATGCAAATCGTTTAGATAAGGTTGGCAAAGGTAATTTAGCGTTTGATTACACTAAACTTAATCAGTTTGCTGATGAAGTTGGTGATGATAGTAGTGACTTTACCTGTATACGCGATAATGTTACAGGGCTTGTATGGGAAGTAAAAACTGAATCCTCTGGAGTATTGCCAAATACAAGTTTGCGTGAAGGGCAAAATCATTACTTTTGGGATTTGGGCGATACTACTTTTACCGATACCAGTACAGCCAATTCAACTTGTCCGGATGATACCAGTTGCGGCGTGCAAAGCTATATAAACGAAGTGAATAGCTTAGATTTCTGTGGTGGTACAAACTGGCGCTTACCAACTTATAACGAGCTTTTAGGTTTAATTGATTACGGGAAACAAGGGCAAAGAGTGCTAATAGACGAATCGTTATTTCCTTATATTCCTCAATCAGGTGATATAGAAAATGTGGATTTACCGTATTGGACCTCGCAAACTGCAGCCGATGGTACAAGTTTATCGCAAGCGTATATTATAGATATGAGTAATGGTAACGATCTTGCTTATCCAAAAGAAAATACTGCGTATGTTCGTTTAGTTAGAAGCCGTTAGGAGAAAATAATGAAATTAAAATTACTCTATGTACTAGCAACTATAAGCTTGAGCTTTAATATTGCAGCGGCGCAAACGTGCTACGACGGTGCAGATACCACAACGCCGACAGATAGATTTACTATAAATACAGATGGCACAGTGTCAGATACCGAAACTGGCCTTATGTGGCAACGTTGTAGTTATGGGCAAATTTATAATACAGAGACGCAGCTTTGCGAAGGCTCTACACCTTCTCTTACTTGGCAAGAAGCACTACGCGGTGCTAAAAATGATACAACTGCAGCTTACGATGATTGGCAAATGCCTAACATTAAAGAGTTGGCGAGTATTTTAGAGCACAGTTGCACCGAGCCGAGCATTAATGAAGAGGTGTTTTTTGGTACTAAGCTTCAAAACTATTGGTCAAATACATCGGGTGTGAGCACGATGAGCTCTGCATGGGTTTATCAATTTGATAGTGGGCTGAATAGCTTGCACGCCAAAACTAGTAATGTGTATTTACGGTTAGTTCGCTACGAAGAATAAAGTACTTACTAAGATTAGACCGATGAAAGTGCAGCCTTAAAACCGCTGCATTTTTTTGTTTTACATAAATTTACGTTATTTCAATAATAAAGCGCTTACAACGTTGTCAGTTAGTGCGTTTTTTTGCCATTATAGGCCGTGATTTAATTACGAAGGAACATCACGGTGTATTTAAGCTATTTTGGCCTGAATGAAAAACCTTTTTCAATTTCGCCCAACCCTCATTACTTATTTTTAAGTGAACGACATAAAGAAGCCTTAGCACACCTTACCTATGGATTAGGTGAAGACGGTGGTTTTGTATTATTAACAGGCGAAGTGGGTACTGGTAAAACTACAATTACCCGCAGTATGTTAGAGCAGTTACCTGAAAACACGCAAGTAGCGATGATCCATAACCCAGCACTTTCAGAGCTAGAGTTATTGGCTAGTATTTGTGATGAGCTCAACATTAGTTACGATGCTAATAATGCGACGCTTAAAAGTCTTACCGATATTATAAAAAAGCACTTAGAGACCAATAATAAATCGGGTGGGCACACCATACTTATAATTGATGAAGCGCAGTTACTTGCCCCTAATGTGCTTGAACAATTACGCTTGCTAACAAATATAGAAACCGATCATAAAAAATTATTACAAATAGTATTGGTTGGTCAACCTGAGCTACAAGAGCTTTTAAAGCGCAATGAATTAAGGCAACTCGCCCAGAGAATAACAGCTCGTTACCATTTATTACCACTTACGCAAGGCCAAACAGTTGCTTACATAAAGCATCGGTTACATGTTGCAGGATGTGATAAAGGAATTTTTTCGATGGATGCCATGCAAGCTGTTCATCAATTAACCGGTGGTGTGCCACGATTAATGAACTTGGTATGTGAGCGAGCTTTGGTAGGCACTTTTGCAAAGCAGCAGTTGATAGTTGATAGCGATATAATAAAAAAATCAGCACATGAGTCATTACCCATGGATTTTGTAGCGCCAGTTAATGAGGCCAACAAAGCAACGTCATTTGTACCATATAGCCTTGCATTCGTTGCTTTATTTGCCGTAGGCATTGGGCTTTCATTTATTTTATAGTTAGGTAAGTTATGTCTTATTTATTAGATGCGCTAAAGCAGTCGCAGCAATCAGATATGAGTGCTGAGCAATACGACTTACAATCAGAGCAGTTAAAGCAACAGCAAGCACTAAAGCGTTATAGACGATTAGCGTTAGTATTTGGTACAAGCTTAGCTGCTTTTATTGCGGTAGCTGGTGGGTTTACTACTGGTAAGTGGTTTCAAGGTACTACTTTATTAAACACATCGGAACCCGCTGTAATTAAGGTGGTTGAAAGCGAAAAATCGTCACCTAAAGAACAAGTTAAAGAGGTAGATGCCGCAGTTGAAAAGCAGCAAATAGCTAAGTTAGAACCCGCTAAAATAGCTCCAAATAATACTGCAACGATTGAAGGACAACTTGTACATGTGCAAACACCTAATGGTGTACAGCAAATGTTATTAACGCCTAATGGGCAATATATTCCTATGCCATCGAGTCCGGTCACGAGCGCAACGGGTTATAATCAGCAGAACGTGCAACAAGTAATGCCAGTTCAAAATTATAATCAGCCAGTATTTAATCCACAAAATAATTACAATCCAAATAATACACAGAACGCTTCGGTATTTGGGCAAAGTCAAAATACAGCATCAGCTCAACTAGATATGAGTAAATATAAAGTGCTAGGTAAGCCAATTAATGGTAACAACCAATCTCAACAGATGAGCGATCCTGAGCTTGAACAGGTGCCTACAACACTTAAAAATGCGTTTGCGCAAGCTATACAAGACGTCGAAAAAAATCAGGATTATGAAGTTACCCATGCATCAAAAACGTCATCACGTGTTGAGCCTGTAGAATTACTACCAGATGGTTTGCAATCAATGTTGCCTAGTATTAAATATCAAGCACATATTTATTCATCGAGTGCTGACAAACGTTGGATCAAGCTAAATGGCCGAGAGTTACATGAAGGAGAGAGCATAGGTGCTTTAACTGTAAGAGAGATTACACCTGAGCAAAGTGTACTTGATTTTGATGGTTATGAGTTTAGCTTAAAGGCTTTGCAAGACTGGCCGCAGTAAACGTTTAGCTATTATGTTGAGAGCTCGGTAGAATGTTGAGCTCTCAATATTACTTAGGGTAATATTGAGTTTTTATAAAAGCGTTCTAAATCAATATTATATTCTTTAGGTTTCACCGCTGATTCAAGGGTATCTAAGGTTTTTTTATTAGATAAATCGATATCTTTTATCTCTGTATAGCGACTATGTTTAGCGCTGTAAAATGTTTTAACGATAGGCTTTAGTGGTGTACTGGGATTACTCTCGGTCACTAAACCAACTTTTTGACTCGATAATCTGACGAGCGTTCCTACCGGATGAATACCAATACATTGAATAAACTTATTAAGCAGCACGGGATCGAAGCTATCTGGGCATCCGTCTTTTAGTATTTTAAACGCTTTTATTGGCTCCATGCCTGCTTTGTAAACACGTTCTGCGGTAAGTGCATCGTACACATCTACAATTGATGCCATACGTACGTACTGACCTATTTCATCGCCCTTTTTACCAAACGGATAGCCTTTACCATCAAGCCTTTCATGATGCATACCTGCAATATCAACCGCAACACCCGTTAAGCCGGCTTCTTCTAATATTTCTTTACTGAAAAGCGAGTGCATTTTCATTATTTTAAATTCATCATCGGTAAAGCGACCCGGCTTATTGAGTATTTCATCAGGGATTTTTATCTTACCAATGTCGTGTAAAAGTGCGCCGGTAGTCAGTTCAACGATAATGTTTTTTTCTATACCTAAATGCTTAGCGAAAATCCCCATTAATATCGATACATTAATAGAGTGCTCAAGTAGGTAAGCATCTTTTTGGCGCATTTGGGTAAGGCAGGCTAGGGCATCTTGGTTTCTAAAAACAGAGTCCATAAAGCCACTTGCCAGCTCTTTGAATGGTGCAATATCTATATCGCGGCCTGCTTTAATATCTTTAAATGCTTTTATTTGCAGTGTTTTAGCTTCGTCATACAGTTTTTTTGCCTTTCCCATTTCTTGTTCGGCACTGTGTGTTTTTTGCCAAGGGTCACGCTTTATTCTTGTTGCAGGTACAGCAATAGGAGCTTTTTCAGGGACTGAGTCAATGAGGGTTTTATCAGGGTCGATTTCTACTTCTAAAATACCTGCTTTTATTAGGTTATTAATACCAGCCTGAGTTTTAACCCAGCCTTGATTTTTAATTTTAATACTGCCAGTTTGTCTAGTAACGCTTTGCACAAACATACCAGGCAGTAACTGACCAACAGGAATTATTTTCAAATTTATTACTTCTATTGTTAATCTTTCATTAAGCTAACAAATATATACGTTACTACCTAATAAAAAAGGCACTTTTCAGTGCCTTTTTTATTTTTTAGTTAAAAAGCATTAGCTTAATTATTCATCATCTTCAACAAGCGTCATTAGTGATGTGTTACCACCTGATGCTGTTGTATCAATACTGATTGTTTTTTCAGTAATAAGACGTTTGATTAATGTATCGTAATACTCAGAGCTAATTACCGGTAAAATAGCACCTTTACGCTGTGCAAGCTGTTGGCTAAAGTAGCCCAAGCGAGACGAGCGAGCAGCAACTACCGCACCGGCTAAATGAGGGTGCGCCAAAATAGCTTGTAACTGGTTAGGTTTAGCTACTTGGAAAACACCTTCTGCAACACCTGTAGAGATAAATTTATCTTTAAAGGCAACGGCTTCATCATAAAACAGCTCAGACGCTACAGTAATTACCGTATTACCTGCGGCAATAGCAGTGATGATAGACAATGCCCAGAAGTTAAATGATGTGCTCTTATCTGCATAACACACTACACAACCACGTGCTTCTAGATGAAGTGTATTAGACTCACCCGTTGGCCCAGGCAGGGTAGTAAACTTACGCATGTGCTTTTCAAGGCGGTTAAGTTGTGCACGTGCTTCTGATAATGTTAATGCTAAGTCGTCTGCTAAATCGTCGATAATTTCTACCGTCGCGATTTTAGCAAGCAACTGACGTACAGCCGAAACACGGTCGTTTAGTGGTGTTGCACGCCAGATTTTTTCATCGCGCATTGAGTTGGCCATTAGCTTTTTAACTTGCTCATTCGCACCGCTGTAGTGGTGTAAATCAAGCTCGTCAGGCGTTAGGTTAGTCATTTGTACGTTATCTGGTGATGCTTTTTCTTTTACTAAACGTTGTAGGTAGTTAGGGCCACCGGCTTTAGGGCCAGTACCTGATAAACCACGGCCACCAAACGGTTGCACACCAACAATGGCACCAATCATGTTTCGGTTAATGTAAACATTACCCGCACGTGACATTTTAGCAAGGTACTCACAGCGCTCTTCAATACGTGAATGAACACCCATTGTCAGACCATAGCCCGTGTTATTTATTTGATCCATCACATCATCAAGTTCATTCGATTTAAAGCGAACAATATGAACACATGGGCCAAATACTTCACGTTTAAGTACTGATAAGTCTTTAATTTCGTATAAACGAGGAGCAAAAAAGTATGCGCCATTTTGAGTATTATCAGGAATTTTACATTCGTAATGAAGTATAGAATTACCTTTTAAGTACTCAACGTGTTCATTTAAGTTTTTAAGTGCTTTTTCATCAATTACCGGACCAACATCAGTTGATAGTAACGATGGGTCGCCAATGTGTAACTCAGCTAGAGCACCTTTAAGCATTTCGATAATGCCATCAGCTACGTCATCTTGAATGAATAAAACACGAAGAGCAGAACAACGTTGGCCAGCACTTTGAAAACCAGAACTGATCACATCGTCAACTACTTGCTCAGGAAGCGCCGTTGAGTCAACAATCATACAGTTTTGGCCACCTGTTTCTGCAATTAACGGTACTTGAATATCGTTACGTGCAGCAAGTGTTTGAGAAATTAATGTGCCTGTTTCAGTAGAACCTGTAAACATAACCGCTTGAATGCGCTCATCAGGAACAATTGTTTTACCTACTTCTGAGCCGCGAGCGATAACCGGTTGAACAACGTGCTCAGGTAAACCAACAGATAGCATTAGTTCAATGGCACGAAGGGCGATTAAACTTGTTTGCTCAGCAGGCTTAGCAATTACAGTGTTACCTGTAACAATCGCAGCAGCAACTTGACCTAAGAATATTGCAAGCGGGAAGTTCCACGGGCTAATACATAAAATAACGCCACGGGCTTCAAAACGCTCATCTTTAGATAACTCTTCAGCGCGCGCTGCGTAGTAACGACAAAAATCAACCGCTTCACGCACTTCATCAATACCATCTTGCGCTACTTTACCCGCTTCTTTAATACAGATAGCGACTAGTTCATCATGATGACGCTCTAAAATGTCAGCAACGCGGCGCAGTAAATTAGCACGCTCTTTTACTGGTGTTTGTGACCATGATTCAAGTGCCGCTTCAGCGTTAGCCAGTAATACTTTCATCTCTTCGCCAGTTTGTAACTTAACGTGGCCGATGATTTCTTTGTGATTTGCTGGGTTTTTAACAGCCAATGAGCCTTCTGGTACTTGGCTTTGCTCAATTAAGTGCTCGTTAAACCATGTTTCAAGATTCTCTTTGAAAGGGGTAATAACATTAATATCGGTTAAATCCATGCCTTTAGAGTTAGCACGTTCTTCACCGTATAAATCAATTGGCATTTTTATTTGCGTATTGTACTTATTACGCAAGCCTTGCAATGTTTCTACAGGGTCTGGTAGTAATGATTCAACAGGTTTTGTTGTATCTACAATCGCGTTCACAAATGATGAGTTAGCACCATTTTCTAACAAACGACGAACAAGGTAAGCAAGTAGGTCTTCGTGTTGACCAACTGGGGCATATACACGGCATTGAATTTTTTCTTCGTTAACGATTTGGTCGAATAATGATTCACCCATACCGTGCAAACGTTGAAATTCAAAACCTGTGTTATCGCCTTTCGCTACTTCTAAAATAGTCGCGGCAGTGTAAGCGTTATGTGTAGCAAATTGTGGATAAAGTACGTCGCGCGCTTCAAGCATTTTAATTGCACATGCTTTGTAAGAAACATCGGTTGTTGCTTTACGAGTAAATACAGGGAAATGCTCTAAACCATCTTGTTGTGTGGTTTTGATTTCAGTATCCCAGTACGCGCCCTTAACTAAACGTACCATCATTTTACGACCAACACGGGTTGCAAGGTCTGTTAGCCATTCAATTACAAAAATAGCGCGTTTTTGGTACGCTTGAACTGCTAAGCCAAATCCTTGCCAATCACCAAGATCTTCATCACTAAATACCGCTTCAATTACATCTAATGAAATATCTAAACGGTCAGCTTCTTCAGCATCAACGGTAAAGCCGATATCGTATTTCTTAGCAGCAAGCGCAAGCTCTTTTAACTTTGGTACAATTTCTTCCATCACACGGTCTTTATGAGTGAACTCATAACGTGGATGAATAGCAGAAAGCTTAACTGAAATACCAGGGCTCTTAATTGGACCACGACCATTTGCCGCTTTACCAATCGAGTGTATAGCATTCATGTAGCTGTCAAAGTAACGCTTCGCATCTTTCATTGTGCGCGCGCCTTCGCCTAGCATATCGTAAGAATATACATAACCTTTTTGCTCTGTATCGGCAGCACGTTCAATTGCTTCGTCAATGGTACGACCCATAACGAATTGCTTACCCATAATTTTCATAGCAAAATTTACAGACTTACGAATAACTGGCTCACCTAAACGACCAATGGTCTTTTTAAGCATGCCGAACTGTTGTTCTTTCGTTTTGTCTGTGTAGTTAACCATTTTACCGGTAACTAATAATCCCCAAGAAGACGCGTTTACGAATAAAGAATCGCTGCTGCCCAAATGAGAGCTCCAATCACCTTTCGCTAACTTGTCACGAATCAGTACATCTTGAGTTGCTTTGTCTGGTACGCGAAGCAGCGCTTCGGCCAAACACATTAATACAACGCCTTCTTCACTAGAGAGTGAAAATTCATTTAAAAGCGCATCAACACCGCCTTGCCCATCTTGCTCTTTACGAATGTTTAAAACAATCTGGCGGGCTCTTTCCCAGGCACGACTTCGTGCTTTTACGCCTACTTCTGCAAGCGGTAAAATATGATCAATAACCGCATTTTCATCTATGCGGTAGAAGTCACGGATTCTTTGTCTAATAGGACAAATCGTTGTTAAATCGCCGTTGAATAACATAAGCAACCCTCAGGAGTGTTAAGAATTAAAGTAAAATTAATTACCAATAAATTACCAGTGATATTGTGAGTGCATTCTAATTAAATTTCAGCAGAATATGCTGGTTAAATTTCGCGTTTTACGATAATTTACAGGGCATAAATTTAACTTATCCGCATAAAATTCTGTTATGACAATTCCAAATAGATTACGCATGCTAGATCGTATTGATTTAGCCATACTAGACGTTCTGCAAAAGAACGGCAGAATTTCAAATGTTAACCTCGCAAAACAGGTTAATTTGAGTGCAAGCCCGTGTCTTGATCGTGTAAAACGATTAGAGCAAGAAGGCTATATCGAAGGCTACTACGCTAAGCTTAGCGAAGCAAAGCTTAATCAAAGCTTAGTAGCACATGTTCAAGTGTCGCTTGTTGCTTCAAATACAGCAGTATTTAAGGTATTTAGAGAGCATATACTAAGAATACAACAAGTCGTTGAATGCGACATGGTGGCAGGCGGTTATGATTATTTATTAAAAATCCGCGTGTCTAATATGGAAGAATATAGACAAGTTCTTGGCGACTTAGTCGATATTCCCGGCGTGGGCACTCATCATACTTATATGGTGATCGAAAAGATTAAAAAAGACGAAGGGCTGCTAATCGACGTTTAAGCTTTTCTTAAGTAATAAAAAACCGCAATTGCGGTTTTTTATTTTAGTAGATAAAGGCTATACCAAATAGTTAGTACATCACCTTATACATAATTTATTACGACCTTCCGACTTCGCTCTATATAAAGCCGTATCAGCCGCGCATATTAATGCCTCAGATGTTCTGTACTGATTATCGTATTCACATGCTAAACCCTGACTTACACTTATTTTTACATTCGCAGGTAAACCGAGATCTCTAAAATTAATGTTGAGTATTTTTTCTTGAATACGCTTAGCAATCATTTGTGCATTTGAAATGTGCGAACGAGGCAGCACAACAGCAAACTCCTCACCACCATAGCGTGCTACTAAACTGTCTTTAGATGGTAAGCACTCTTCAATTGTACTAGCGACTTTTTGAAGGCACTTATCACCTTTTACATGGCCAAAGTTATCGTTAAATAATTTAAAGTAATCAATATCAATAAGTATAAAGCTAAGAGGCTGCTTGTTAACTATGCACTCTTGCCAATTTTTAATGATGGTTTTTTCTAAAGTACAGCGATTAGCAATACCAGTGAGATGATCAAGTCTGGCTACGTTTTCCAGTACTTTATATTTTTTAACGTGCTTTGAAATATCATGCATTATACAAATAAAAAGTGGGGTACTTGAGACTAGCGATTCGGGTAAACATGATATAGATAACTCAACATCTAAACAGTTACCATTGTTTTTTCTTATTTTAACTTCTTTCGGACCATGATTGAGTGGTGTTTGATAGTTGTTTTTCCAACTTTCAAACATGTATTGATAGTCATCGCGATACTGTTCTTGTAAACAATCTTGCCATTTTTTACCTATTAATGAGTCAGACGTAACATTAAAAAAACGAGCTGCAACGGGATTTACTGATTCAAACACTCCATCTGCATTAACAATAAAAATAGCATCGGCCATGACATTAGTGACATTAATAATTGCGCTTATTTTTTCATTGTTAACGGTATTAGAAATGCTGCTGATTAATGCAGATACAGCGTTGTCGGTGTTGTTTGCTCTGCTATTTTCATTATTGTTAGACATGGTGTTGCTCATTTTTATTGTTAATGAAACTTTATGTCTAGCAGTTTATTTAATTTATGTTTTTTAAACCTTTCGGTAACCTTCTTTTTTAATTTGTTGATTTTATTTGTTTTTATTGAAGTGTGTCAATGCTTAGCTAAAAGGTAGTTAGGTTATAAATAAATTGCACAGGGGAAATTATGCTTGTGCAATTTAAAATCAATAATTAATTTTTGTCTTTATTTATAACTTGTGGGTCAGGGCTTGAATAAGGTTTATCATTACACTCAACGTTAAATATTAAACATGCAGTGCCTGAGTTTTTTGCTGTATCGGTGACGGTGATTGCTTGGCGGTTATCACTAAGTTCATAACTGAAATCTTGGGCACATGTTCCGATTTTATTAGTAATTGTAGCCCCCGTGAAAAAAAAGCCTAGCCCAACTGTTACAGGAGTTAAAGTGTAAGTACCTGCAGTTTCGGCTCTTACTGTATCGCCGCCGTCAACGGCTTTACCATTTTCTGTATAGCTAAAAACGGCCTCTTTTTTATCGTTAAACTCAATATGTACTTGAAAATCGACTTTTTCTAAGGTGGTATTCATGTTATTTCCTTTGTATTTATAGTTTAAAGTCAGTAATGCCTAGTTTTATCAGGCTTGCTGTTATTGCTGGTATTTCGTTTGCTCGGTTTAAGCAGGTATATGCTTGTACCTGCGGGTACTTTACGTGAATACTTTGGTTTATTTTTACTGTTTGAGTAATAGCTTTAAGCGCATTTACGCAAAATTGCTCTCGCTGTTCGCTGGTCGAAGCTAATTTAGCTTTGAGCAGGTTTATATTTATGGGAGCTAAGTTATCTCTATTCTTCATTTTATTGGTTATGTAACGTTTATATTCGCCATCATTCTCAAGGGTTGTTAATAACTCTTGCGCTTTAAGAGGGAAGTTTCTGTCAATAAAATAGCGAGCCAGACTAATTTGTGTATTAATAGAATTGATACTATTAAAACCTTGTGATTTTAAGAAGCTAATAATTTTTCCTATTCTTGAATCTACTTTTTTGTCATAAGACAACATTATTAATTGCGCTAAAGAGCGATAATACATATGTTGAAATTCATTATTTTCTGGATCTTGCTTTAAAGCCTCATTTATATTTTCATTCGCAAAGCGAGCTTTTAAATAGGCCATTTTTTTATCAGGTAAATAGCTTAGTAAATAGCCTTGTTGCATATATATTTGCTGACATATAAAAAAGACTCGCGTCATCAGGGTAGTGATTAGCCACCTTTTTGACCACAGCAACTGCATTGTCCAATATATACACTGCAGTGTTGAAGTTACCAAGCATACCTTCAGTTTTTGCAAGCCAACTAAGGGTATCTGCTTTATCACGCAATAAGTTTTTATTGTTGGGCTTTAGCACAAGCGCTTCGTTTTTAAGAGTAAGTGATTCGGTAAAGCTCTGTTTTGCCGCTTTATAATTAAATTGTTTTAAATACAAAGATCCCCGCGAATTATGTGAATACGACAACTCCATAATGGAATTAAAATCATTCGCTGCTAATGAATACATGGTTTCGCTATATATATGGTACTTTTTAAATAATGGCTCAGTGGCAGCGTAATCACTTTTATCATAATGAAGCTGGCCTAACCAAAAGGCATTGGCACCCGCAAGCGTTAGTAATTCTATATTGTTAGGCTGTATTTTTAATAATGCCTCAAGGCGGGTGCGGGCGTTTTCAAAGGCGGTAAAGGCTTCATCGGTTTTACCCCGTGAATAAGCTACTTCACCCATTGCTTCGAGGGTTTGTGCGTACTGGAAACGGTTGTTAAATTGTGCTTTATCATCGCTAAAGCTAAAGAGTGAACCTGATTCGTCTGTTTGATTTGTAAAATATTCAAGTGCTTTATTACTAATACCATCAAGTAAGTCCATACGCTTTACGCTACGCAGTTTGTCGGCAAAGTCACCCACCATAAACCCCAGTAAGCTTTCGGCCTCAAGCTGTTTTTTTTGCGCATGTTGCTGGGCCTTAAAACTAGTAAAGCTCATTAATAACGCGGTGAATGTAAGTAAGCACAATAAAGCAACGGTCACTCGTTTTACTCTTATTTTTGCTTTTGTTTTTTTAATAGAGCTTTTGATAAGAGCGTGCTCGTTATCATCTAATTTAAACAGTTTGTCGTTAAGTAATAGCTGCGCTTCTTGTAGCGGTTTACCTGGCGCTAGGAGGTAAGCACTACTTTTACCTTCATCTATCCAATTTTGCGCTTGGTGTTGTAAACGACTTTTTATTGCTAAGGCATCTTTATGGTCATTAATCCATTGTTTTGCGCGCGGCCATTGACGTAATAATGCCTCGTGAGCAAGGCTAAAGCAGGCTTCTTGGTTTTGTAAATGCGATACAAATAAACGGCTATCGACCATGGCTTGCACAAGCTCTTTTTGGCTTGTGTTCGTTAATATTTGCCAGCGGGCAGCGCGGCTCGTAATGGTTTTACCATCTGGGTTTAAAGTGATCAGTTGTGATAATACGCTTTTTAGTTGCTGCTGTTGCTCATTACTAAGGTCAATAAATATATCTTCTGCTTTTTTGCCTATGGCGCCCTCAATACCCCCGAGTTTTGTGTAAACACTGTGCAGTAGCTCGTTACTATCACTGCGCTGCAAGTACAGCTCTTGCAATGTGTATTGCAGCATGGGTAATGCATCGGGGTTATTAGCTGTATCGGCGCACAATATTTCATCCAGTGGTGTTTGGGTTTGTGGGTCATTGGAGAACGTTAAATTAGCGGTTAGCGCTGGCAGGCGAATAATTTGTTGGAGCTCTTGGCGGTTTGGCGGTGTTAAATCGTAGTGGGCGCCATGAGCTTTGCCTGCCATTAGACTTGGTTGTTCAACCACTAAAGGGTAAAAGTCGTTACGACACGCACTAAATACAATCACAGTTTTAGAGGTTGCTAAGCGCTCAATAACCGATAAAAAATGGCTGTGGTGTTTTAAGTTGTGTAGAGGCTTTGCTAAGTGCAATTTGTATGGCGTTGATTACGCCATCGATTGCCAGTTCTAGTTGCTCTGCCAGTGTTTGCGCGCTTAATCCTTCAAACACAGGCTGGGCATTTATATCCCAATCAAGTAATGCAGAAGCTAAATCTAAAAAAAGTCTATTTTTATGAACATCTGCAAAGTCGATCTGGGTGTAGGAAATAACCCCGATGCCATTATAGCCTCGCTCATCTAGCAGTTTTGGTAAAATTCCAGCATTAACAAGCGAGGATTTACCTGTACCGCTAGGGCCAAGTATTAAGCAAAAAGCACGACCGTAATTTACCTGGCTAGATATCCTTTCCAGCAGGGTAGCTATGGATTGGGTGCGGCCAAAAAAAACGTGGGTATCATTTGGGTCATATGCACGCAGGCCTAAAAAAGGGGATCCTCCTTGCCATGTACTTTTAGTGCTTGGGATAGGATCAGCTAATGGAAAAGATAATTTTGCAATAATGCGGTAGCCACGTTTACGGATAGTCTCAATATAATGTGGTTCATTGGCTTTATCACCGAGCGCTTTTCTTAACTGAGTGATAGTTTTATGTAAAGGATTATCGCCAATATCAGTATTTTTCCAGCATTTATCGAGCAATTCATCGCTGCTTACAATGTCGCCATTTTGTTGACACAAATGCAATAAAACATCCATCGCTTTGGGCTCTAACTGTTTGGCTTTACCAGTGAGCTGAATTGAGTTAGTTGAAGGTGTTACTTGCCAATCGCCTAGGTAGAAGGGGTTGCGCATCATAATTACTCATTATTGTTTTTTTATTATTAAAATTAAGTGCGTATTGGTATTTATTAACACTATTTATATGGCAAATAAATCTATAACACAACTATTTGAGTTTATTCTGAGGAGAGGGGATAGGAAAGAATGAGCTTGCAGATATGCAAGCTCAATATAAAAATAAATTAGCTTTCTAAATCGGCTTTGTTAATTGTAATGACGCGTTGAGGGAATGGGATTTCAATATCAGCGTTATTAATTGCTTTATAAACACCGCCATTAATAGCCAGCTTGGTTTCAATAATTTTAGTGGTAGGTACCCAATATCGGTAGCTTATTGTAACACCGCTATCGGCAAAGCGTTCAATACCCACTTGTGATAACGGATTTTGTGCGACTAATTCGTGTGCTTTAAGTACGTCTTCAATAAGGCTAATCGCATTATCAGAGCAAGCACTATAGGCTATGTCTATTTCACCTTTGACCAATGAGTAACTAAATGAGTTATGAAGTATTTCACCTACTATATGCTTATTTGGAATGGTGATTTCTACTTTTTCTTCATTGATTAAAATAGTGTAGCCAAGCTCAATTGTTTTAACTTGGCCGCTTACATTTTTAACTTCAATAGTATCACCAACAACAAAAGGTCGAGTGGCTATAATGGCAAGGCCCGCACCATAGTTAGAAAGCATTCCTTGCAGCGCTAAACCAGCACCTAAAGATGCAGCACCAATGGCTGCTACAAATGGCGTAACGCTGATACCTATTTTGCCAAGTGCAATAATTATAACCATTACAATTAGCAGTACTTTTACCACGCTACTGACAAAGTTAGTAAGCGTAATGTCAACGTTATGACGGGTCATTAACGCGGCTACAAATTTGGCAAGCTTTTGTGCTATCCACAAACCAATGAGGACGATAAAAATAGCGCCAACAATTTGCATACTGTAGGTAACCATATACTCAGTAAGCATGGTGTAATATTTTTCAAACTGTTCGATTTCAGAACTGATCATAAAGCGCTCTATGTTAGGGCTATGTTGTATTTTTCCAACTATAGCAAAATGTTGACTAAAAATGGATATAACAGCGGCACTATAATTGCTGTTAATAAAGCACTTAGCGCCATTGCAACTGAGGAGTAAGCGCCTACTTTTGGATGCTCAGCAATAGCAGCAGCAGTCCCAATTGCATGACAAGCTGTGCCCATTGCAACACCTTGAGATTCGTGATTAAAAATATTAATGAGTTTAAAAAGCATAAAGCCAAATAAAGCGCCTAGTAAACCAATAAAAATAACTAAAGCCGCAGCAAGAGAGCTAATCCCCCCTAATGAGTCAGTAACAATTAAAGATATTGGGGTTGTGACACTGAGTGCGGCAACAGATGCACTTAGCTGCGCAGGCGCATTAAATAATATGCTTAGCAAAAATGCCACAACGGTTGCGTTAACAATACCTAAGCTACATGTTGCGACTATGAGTAATAGATTTTTTCGTACGTGTGTAAACTGCTGATATAAAGGAAGTGCTAAAGCTACAATCGCGGGCTCTAATAACCAGCTTAGTAATTTGCTGTGCGAGGCAAATTGCGCATAAGGCAGATTTAGGTCAATTAGTAATAAAGCGATA
Source organism: Pseudoalteromonas sp. NGC95 (assembly GCF_015864705.1). Lineage (NCBI taxonomy): Bacteria > Pseudomonadati > Pseudomonadota > Gammaproteobacteria > Alteromonadales > Pseudoalteromonadaceae > Pseudoalteromonas > Pseudoalteromonas sp. NGC95. The sequence goes on along the minus strand of NZ_JADYWR010000014.1, from coordinate 71,373 downwards.
ATACTAATACTTAAAAATACGGGGTTAGTGAGCGATTTAAATACGCTGTTTTTTATACTTTGGTTTACGGCTCTTAGTGCTAAAAACAATACAATAATAAAAGGAATACTTAGCCACCATAAATTAGGCTGTAGCTCTGAAATAGCGGAAAAAGTAAAATCAGTCATTATTTTCTCTTCCCTTAAAGTACGCAATTACACTGCTAACAAGCAACAAGGTAGTTATAGGGACTAGCACCACAACTGAGGCTAAAAATGCCCAGTGCGACCTTATAAGGCCGAGATGTTCAATAAATCCCACACCCGCAGGAATGAAAAAGATAGGCATAATATTTAAAATAGGGGAGGCGCATGGTTTTACATGTTGCTCTTTTACAATACCCGACAAGAGTAAAACTAATAAAATAACCATAGCGAGTAACGGTGCAGGAAAGCTTCCACCAATAAAGTGCATAATGAGTTTAGCGCAGGCTAAACATAGTAAAATAATAGCGCTACTGAGCAGATATTTCATCAAAGTGGCTCACAGAAAAGATAAGAGCTTAACTTTAACAAATCAAACTCTTTTATGCATTGTGCAATAGTCTACCAGTGCTTTGTATTTGCGTAGGTTATATTCGCTTTTCCTTTTGCTTTAGCAATTGCTTTTTTAGTGTTTGGGTTTAACAATAAGCGAATTTGGCTGAAGGTTTCTTTAGCGAGTATTTTTCGTTGGTTTGGTTTATAGCTAAGTTGTGTAATGCGTTTAATTGCAGCGAGCGTATCTGGTGAACGCTCAAGTAATGTATCGAGCATGTTTTGCGTTGCTTGGTGAGTATCATCGGTAAGTTTAGTAACCAAACCTAGCTCATTTGCTTGTTGTGCAGTGATTGGGTTTGCGTGGCTTGCAAGCCAAAGTGCTTGGTCGCGCTTAACTAAACCGCTCATCATTACATTTGCGCCCATATCGGGGCACAATCCCCAACGCGCTTCCATAATGGCAAGTTTGGCATCAATATGAACAACTCTGTAATCTGCCCCCAAAGCTATTTGCAAACCCCCCCCTAAACAGTTGCCATCAATTTGTGCAATAACGGGCACACTCAGTGACTGCCAGCCTAATACTACTTTTTGCGCTAAATTTTGATTGCCTGGTAACCATTTAAGCAATAATTTTATAATATTCAATGGTGCCGCCATTACGGCTGATATATCAAGCCCTGCACAAAAATGCTCGCCATCGCCCTTTATTACCACAGCACGAATACTGCGATCTCTTTTTATATTTTTAATGACTTTGTTTAGCTCTACAAACATTTCAAAACTTAATGCATTTTGTTTTTTTGCTCTGCTAAGCGTGACGGTTGCAATGCCATTTTGTTTTTCTAGTTTTATCATTACACACTCCTCTGACCTGTTGCTTGAGCTTATGTTGTTATAGGAATTAAGTAAAGTGACGGTATTTTTTAAATAAATGGAATTTATTGCTAAAGCCGTAGTCTTAAAGGATTGGTTTTAGATGAGAAAAAGCTAAACAATTCGAACCTAAGATAATAAAAATATTTTACGTTGTTATTTTAACTTAAATAATAAAAGTAATCTTTATATTCAATAGGTTAGGTGAGTTGTTATTTGTCGTTTTAGTTGTATGCTGAATAAAGCATGACTCGGTTACAAAAAAGTCAGTGTTTTACGCTTTTTTTTATCAAAATGATGATGAGATTTGATAATATAGCGCAACTTAAAAGCTTAAGGTTAAGCACATATGTCGGGTCCACGTTTATATACGGTAGAAGAAGCTACTCACCAAGCTTATGATATTTTTTTAGAGTTAGCGCCAAATAACTTGAGTGAAAAAGATGTTGAAGACTTTAATGAGTTTAGAGAAGACCTAGGCTTTATTGAAGAAGACGAGCCAGATGACCAGTGGCAAGACTTTGTAGCCCTTGAAATAGAGCCTGAGCACTTTATTCAGGTGTTGGTTGGTTTAGAATTTGAAAACGATGATGTTTTGTTTGCTAAAATTTTGATTAGTCGTGATAAAGATGCTCCGTTTTGTCATATTTTATGGAAAGAAACTGAATAAGCAATACGGCTTATTTTTATAATTGTGTGCAGAGAGAGTATTGTGCGTAAGTATTTATTTTTAATTTTTTTAATAATTAGCAGCCCAAGTTGGGCCGTTGATCCATTTGAAGATTTTCATGAATATGGCAAGCTCTCTGATGAAGAAATTCATGAGTTACACAAAGGTGACATGTTCTACGGTGATACTGAATTTGGCTTTATTCTAAGTAAAGGTAACACCAATTCGACCAGTTTTAAGCTCAAAGGTAATTTATACCAAGACTTTGAAAAGTGGCGTAACCAATTTAAAATAGACTCTCTTTATAAGCGTGATGAGAACGATGAAAGCGGTGGCACTGATGTTACAGCTAATCGTATTTTTGTATCAGCGCAAGGTAACTATAAAGTTGGTGTTAAAAACTCCTCATTTTTTATTTACGGTGATTACGAAGAAGATGAGTTTAGTGGACTTGATTTTAAAAGTACGGTGGCGACAGGCTATGGTGCACGTGTATATCAAGGCTCTAAAAACAAAGTAGATATTGATATAGGACCTGGTTTATACCGTTCAGTAGCCGATGAAGATTCGGATGTGAGCGAAGATGAAATTAATAAAACCGGTTATTTAGTACGTGTTGCAATGCAGTGGGAACGTTTGGTTTCTAAGCGTACTCGTTTTAATCAAGATGTGAGTATAGAGCAGTCGCTCTCAGGTCTTAATTCTCGCTTAAAATCGGAAACCGCACTAATAAGCCAAGTGATTGGTGCGGTATCACTCAAATTTACCTACATGTATCGTTATAATTCAAAACCCGAAGATGATAAACTCAAGTTTGACTCAGAGCTGAGTGCTACATTGGTGTACAGCTTTTAAGTATTTATTTAATTTAGAGAATATTATGTATCAGCATAAACAGTATGCGGTGTTTATCTTTTTTGTATTAGCGTGGATAGGCGGTTTTGTAGCGCTTGCATGGAACTTGTTAGGCGCTGATGGACCTTTAATTATATTTGCTGGGATTTTAGTGCTGGTGGGCTTTTTGTTCCATGGTCTAACAGTAAAAGTAGATGATAAAAAAATTAGCTGGGCGTTTGGCCCAGGCGTTGCAGGGCAAAGTATTGAGCTTGGCGAAGTAGTAGAAGCTAAGGCAGTTCAAAACTCTTACAGACACGGTATTGGTATGCGAATTACTCACGATGGTTGGGTGTATACAGTATCTGGCTTTAGTGCAATACAGCTAACGCTTAAAGATGGCACTTTGTATCGAGTTGGCACAAACGATCAAAAAGGTTTACTCGCCGCTCTAAAAGAAAAGAATGTATCAATCGCGCTGTCTAGTAAGGCAAAAACTGAAACGGTTAAGCGCAACAATATGATATAAAAAAAGCGCCCTAGGCGCTTTTTTCTTGGTTTAACAGTGTATTAGTGGTCGTGACCACACCCACCTTCACCATGTACATGACCATGAGTGAGTTCTTCTTCGGTTGCATCACGTACTTCTAGTATCTCTACATCAAAGTTAAGTGTTATGCCTGCAAGTGGGTTATTACCATCTACAATAACTTCTTCATCTTGGATATCGATGATCATTACTGATTGGTCACCATCATCTGTTGATGCACGAAATTGCATGCCGACTTCAATTTCCATACCTTCAAACATCGACTTAGGTACAGCTTGCATTAGGTTATCGTGGCGTTCGCCATAACCTTCATCAGGTTCAACTTTTACGCTAAGTGTGTCGCCTGGTTGTTTGCCTTGCAAAGCATTTTCTAGGCCTGAAATTAAGTAGCCTGTGCCAATGATAAAGTGTAGTGGCTCACCACCGAACGAATTATCAATGCTATTGCCATCATTATCCATTACCGAATAATGCATTTTTACCACTTTGTTTGCCGCAACGATCATAGTCATTCCTATTTATTCATCTTCAAGAGAGTAGGGTAGAGGCAGAATGCTTAGCTCCACCTGAGGTGTGTGTTTTGCACGAAGTACCTGAGTTACATCAGTATCGTTTGGCAACACAACGAGGCCTGTTAATTTATTTGTTTGTTCATTAAAGCTTTGTGCAATAAGTTTACCCGCACGGCGCCAATTTTCGCCTAATTGGGTTTCTAAATCGGGCTCTGAAAGTATCCCTTCGCTTTGACCTGAGACTATATACATTGCACGCTTATTTTTACCTAGGTACTTCATGCGAGCCACAGTTTCTTGACCGGTATAACACCCTTTTTTAAAGCTTATACCGTCAATAGCATGTAGGTTTACCATTTGAGGAACATACTCGCCAATTGCATCTGCACTTAACTGAGGTTCACCTGCAAGCATAGATGCTTGTTGCCAAGGAGCTTCGTTATCAAGTGTAGATACGTCATCAGGCATACTAAACTGGCTATCGACCATCAATAAAACACGGTTATCAGCTAATTTTAGTGCTTTACCGCTTTCAAAGTCACACGCGCTCGCATCACCTTCAAAGTTAATATCAAGTTGTGCGAGTACATCCGATAAATCATCACCAATGAGACCAATTAATCGCTTTGAACATGCACTAATGTCAACTTTTGCAAATACGGCATACTTTTTTAGCTCAGCTAACGATTTTTCTACTTCGTTTTCGCTGCCTGTAAGGTAGTAGCTGTCTTGATAAGAAAATAATTTAAATACGCCCCAAAGTTTACCTTTAGCGCTGCAATGGCCAGCCCACAAATAATTACTGCTGGTTAATTTATTTAGATCTTGAGTGATTTGCCCGTGTAAATAAGATAATTTATCAGCACCGCAGAGGCTAATAAGTTGATGAGATAACGGACATGCATAAACGCTCGACATAAAAACCTTCTTTGCAATATAAATGAAGTGACATAATAACGCAGTTGTTACGTATGGTACAGACAAGCGCTTATTGGTGCGGGTTTATTCTTTAATGAGAGATTAATAGCTGCTAAATAGGCTTGTGTTTGTTAAACTCGAGTCAATTAAGTATGAGGTTTAAAATGGTTGAAATTCATAGTAAAGCACGTATTCGTTGGGCTTGCCGTCGTGGCATGTTAGAGCTTGATGTTTTGTTTATGCCGTTTGTTGAAGAAGCATACGACTCTTTAAGCGCAGAGCAACAGGCTATTTTTCAGCGTTTGCTAACAGAAGAAGACCCTGACTTATTTGCATGGTTTATGGGTCATCAAGAATGTAAAGATGAGCAGTTAAACGGTATGGTTTCGCTGATCTTAGACCGAGTTCGTGTATAGGTTTACAGTTACTAATAATAACGCTGACCACAAACCTATTGTGGTCTTTTTTTGCATGCTCAGTTTAATATTATGTTTATTTTTAGATTCGCTACTAGCTATGCTTTTTTGTCTGATAATTAATATATTAGCTGGCTTTTTAGTGTGGCAAAAAGTGTTGGCAATTCATCCAAACCATGGCGTTATAATTCTAGAACCCAAGCTATTTAGGTTTGAGGGCGAGGGTTTAAAAATTCAGGGTGAAATTAGTAAAAAAAGCCGTTTTTATGGCAATAATATATGGCTACACATTAAAGGTTTTAGTAACAACCATTGGCTTATAATTTCAGCCAATGGTGTTAATGAACAAAGCTATGCGCGTCTAAAACGTGCTACTTTAAGCGCGATTAATTGCGTTTTGGAGTCAAAATAGTCGGTGTTGGATTTTCATTTTGTTCAGGGTAATCAATAGTATAATGCAGGCCTCTGCTTTCTTTTCGTTCCATTGCACTTCTAATAATGAGTTCTGACACCTGTACTAAGTTACGAAGCTCAAGCAAGTTATTACTTACTCTAAAGTTTGCATAATAATCGTGTATTTCTTGCTGCAGCAACTCAACCCTATGCAGTGCACGTTCTAAGCGTTTAGTAGAGCGTACAATACCTACATAATCCCACATAAATAAACGTAGTTCATGCCAATTATGGGTAATAACAATTTCTTCATCAGAGTTACTAACACGGCTTTCATCCCAATGAGGTAGAGCCATTGGCTCTGGTGCATGTTCAATTTTACTTAAAATATCTTTAGCTGCAGCGTGGGCAAATACAATACATTCCAATAATGAATTACTTGCCATACGGTTTGCACCATGTAGGCCTGTGTAAGCGACTTCGCCAACAGCATACAAGTTATCGAGATCTGTTTTACCGTTAAAGTCGGTCATTACGCCACCACAAGTGTAATGCGCAGCAGGTACAACTGGGATTGCTTCTTTTGTTATATCAAGCCCTACACTTAGGCATTTTGCGTAAATAGTAGGAAAGTGCTCAATAATAAAGTCTTTATCTTTGTGGCTAATATCTAAATAAACACAATTAGCACCTAAACGCTTCATTTCAAAATCGATTGCGCGTGCCACTATATCGCGTGGAGCAAGTTCTTCACGACTGTCAAAATCTTTCATAAAACGAGTGCCATCAGGTCGTTTTAAATAAGCCCCTTCACCGCGCATAGCTTCTGTAATTAAAAAGTTTTGTAGCTCTGGATGATAAAGGCTCGTTGGATGAAATTGATTAAATTCCATATTGGCAACTTTACAGCCTGCGCGCCATGCCATTGCAATGCCATCACCACTTGATACATCTGGATTAGATGTATACAAATACACTTTGCTTGCGCCACCAGTGGCAAGAGCAACAAATTTAGCTGAAATGGTTTCTACCTTTTTAGCTTTTTTGTTCCACACATACATACCTTCAATGTGTGAGCCTGTTTTTCCGGCGCTTTTATCTGTAATTAAATCAATAGCATTGTATTGCTCTAAGAGCGTTATATTCTTATGAATTTTAACTTGGCTAATAAGCGTGGTTTGCACAGCTTTGCCAGTAGCATCGGCTGCATGCAAAATACGACGATGGCTGTGACCGCCTTCACGTGTTAAATGAAAACGCTCTTTTCCTTTGCTATCAAACTCCATATCAAAGGGAACACCTTGGTCGATTAACCACTGTAGGCAATCGTGAGCATTGCTGGCAGTATAATGAACAGCGTCTCTGTCGCATAAACCGCCGCCCGCATCGAGTGTATCTTCAACATGAGATTCTATGCTGTCGTTTTGTTTATCAAATACAGCTGCTATACCACCTTGAGCATATAAAGTAGAACCTTCTGTAAGCGCTCCTTTACTGATCACGGTAACGTTACAATAATTAGCTAGAGATAATGCAAGTGATAAGCCTGCTGCGCCGCTACCTATAATAGCGACATCTGCAATGTGATGTTTATTTTGGTTCATGTCAGAGGTACTTTGCGGTTACAATGCTCGTATAGAGCAATATTTGTTTTTAATATCTGTAGTTGTACCATATTTGTCATACTACTACGTAGTGATTTTAAAGGCTTAGCGCCGTTATTTATCATCTATTTTATAAAAAAATAATATTAAGCAGAACTTTTTATTCATAAAGAGGTCAGAGTATTTGTGAACAATGACGACAATATGAATAACAAGCAAAAATCAGACATAGGAGTACCGGCTCGAATGAGCGAGCAGGAATTAGATTTAGTGCTAGTAAAAAGGGTCCAGCAAGGAGATAAAAACGCCTTCAACCTATTAGTAAAGAAGTATCAAAACAAAATTGCAGGTTTGATCTCACGTTATGTATCAAACCAAGGCGATATTGCTGATGTAGCACAAGAGGCTTTTATTAAAGCTTACCGTGCACTTCCAAACTTTAGAGGTGACAGCGCCTTTTACACGTGGTTATACCGTATTGCCGTTAATTGTGCTAAAAATTACTTAGTAGCCCAGGGGCGTAAGCCGCCAGCAAATGATATAGACGCTGAAGATGCCGAGTTTTATGATTGTGCAGATTCAATGCGATCTAATGCATCTCCTGAAAACCTACTTTTAAGCGAAGAAGTACGCGCTGTTATTTTTAATACGATTGATAGTTTGCCTGAAGATCTTAAAACCGCAATCACCCTTAGAGAAATCGAAGGGATGAGCTATGAAGAAATAGCAGTGGTAATGGATTGCCCGGTCGGGACTGTGCGTTCGCGTATATTTCGTGCCCGTGAAGCAATAGATAACAAATTAAACCCATTAATAGGCGAGTCTTAGTATGACAAAAGCACACCTTAACAAGTTAGATAACGAAGCGTTATCGGCATTACTTGATGGCGAGCAACATCTGACTGATGCAAAAATTGCAGAGCAAGATGTAACTACGTTTGGCCGTTATGCGTTAATTGGTGATGCGATGCGTGCTCAAAAAAATAATAACGACATACATATTGATATTAGCGATCGCGTTGCATTAGCACTTGAAAGCGAGCCTGTTTATGCTGACTTTAGTCAGTCAAAAACACAGCCTCAAGCAATCACTGAGACGGTACAAGATAATAAAGTAGTGGCTTTTAATTGGCGCAAGCCAGTTGCTCAACTAGCAATTGCAGCCAGTGTGGCAATGTTTGCTATTGTGGGAGTTAATACGCTTCCTCAAAGTAACAACGAGCAACAAAGCGAAATTCCATTACTACAAACCACACCGCTGACAGGTATGGCGTCGCCAGTAAGTTACTCATCTGAGCCTGCGCTTGAAAATGCAGAGCAAGGTTTACGTGAATTACAGCAACAACGTATTGGTGCATTAGTTCTTGAGCATCAACGCCAAGCACGAGTTGCGAATTCTTTAGAAACAGCGCAAACTAATACCAAAGCGTCTGAGGAAAAAAACTAATTAAATGAAAGTAATCACTTTTGTTCTGTCGTTGGTAGTAAGCTTTAATGCATTTGCCAACGACACAAACCCTGCCAAAGATTTATTACTAAAAATGGCTAATGCCGTTCACACCCGTAATTTTGACGCTTCGTTTGTGGTTGTCAAAGGTAAAACAATGGAACCCTACCGATGGGTGCATGCTTTACAAGGTGACACAGAACTTGAGCATTTAAGTTTACTTAACGGTGCTGGGCTTGAAATGGTCCGTATTGACAACCAAGTTACTTATTTTGAACCTCAGTCAGAACCATACTCCCTAAAAACAGATTCAATAGCGGGTCCAATCCCTGAAGTACTTTTTAAAGATATAGATCGCTTAAGCGCGCACTATGATTTTGTACTAGGCGGGAAAGGTCGTATTGCTGGGCGTGCTGCACAACTAGTTCGCATAGAATCTAAAGACGAGTATAAATATAATTATTGGATTTGGCTGGATATGGAGTCGTCGTTGTTACTAAAAGCCGCGTACGTTAACCATGAAGGTGAGGCCTTAGAGCAGTTACAGCTTACTCACATTAGTGTGACAGAGCAGCCAGCAGGTATGTTACTTGAAGTCCTCAATCGAAACTTTCCAACGCCTTTACCAAACGATGCACTTATAAACGAAGACAGTACAGCGACTAACTGGCAAATTAGTTGGTTACCGGATGGCTTTGAATTACTAAAATCAGACAGACATAAGCTCGATTTAAATAACGAATTAACAGACTATTACTTGTTCTCTGATGGTTTTGTTGAAATTTCGGTATTTATTCAGCGTCCATTACCGGGTAAGCGTTTAAGTGGTGCACTAACCTCTGGTGCAACGACAGTATATGTGCATAATGGCGGTAATTTTGATGTATCGGTTGTTGGTAATGTACCGAGTATGACCGCAAAAGCGATTGCTGAGTCAGTTACCCGCTCATTATAAACGATTCGTAAGGATTGTTATGATTGAACAAACCCTCACTGTTGTGGCCCTCGATGGCCACATTGCTCATTTAGAAGCACAACAAAAACAAGCTTGTGAAGGCTGCAATGGTCGTTGCGGCTCACAAGTGTTTGGTAAGCTGTTTGGCACTGCAAAAAAAACCTTCCCTTATAAATTTGAATCCTCTGTTGAAGTAGGACAAAAGGTAACCTTGTCACTTGATGATAGTCACGTCGTTAAGCATGCATTTGCGGTATACATGCTACCACTGCTTTTAAGTCTGGTTTTTGCACTGATTGCAGCGCAATTATTTATGTCTTCCGAAGGTTGGCAAATTTTAGCTGCAGCTTTAGGTGGTGTTACTGGTTTCTTTATAGCTAAAACTCGCGTGAAATCGCTAAAGCACGATATAAAAGTTATAAAAATTCACCCAATTAGTATCCCTTTAACTCAAATAGATGGTGATTGACGCCAATTAAATGTAAAATTGCCGTTTTATACCAAAGTAACTTGGAAATACAGGGAATAGTGGTTTTTTAAATTATTTTATCTAGCTGAATAACAATAAGTTAAATAAATTTAACTTATTGTTATTCAATAAATAAAATGGTTTTAATCAATATTAAAAAGCATTCGTGATGTTTGTAATTTACAAACTGAGCTTATGGCATCCTACAGCAAGTATTTTCAAGTCACTTAGGTATTCATATTTAGTCCATTAAAATAGAAGTATAGAATCCAGTTTATGAAGCATATCCGTAATTTTTCGATCATCGCCCATATTGACCATGGTAAATCGACCCTTTCAGATCGTTTGATCCAAGTTTGTGGCGGTTTAACCGACCGTGAAATGCAAAAACAAGTTTTGGATTCAATGGATATTGAGCGCGAACGTGGTATTACCATTAAAGCGCAAAGTGTAACGTTGAATTACAAAGCGAACGATGGCGAAACTTATCAACTTAATTTCATTGATACTCCAGGACACGTTGATTTTACATATGAAGTATCGCGTTCTTTAGCTGCATGTGAAGGTGCACTACTCGTTGTCGATGCAGGCCAAGGCGTTGAAGCACAAACATTAGCTAACTGTTACACCGCTATTGAAATGGAATTAGAAGTAATTCCAGTACTTAACAAAATCGATTTACCGCAAGCGGATCCTTTGCGCGTTGCAGAAGAAATTGAAGAAATTATTGGTATTGATGCCCTTGATGCAGTGCAATGTAGCGCTAAAACGGGTGTAGGTATTGCCGAAGTTCTTGAAATGATTGTTAGAGATGTTCCGCCGCCAGTAGGCGATACAGATGGACCTCTACAAGCACTTATTATCGATTCTTGGTTTGACCCATACCAAGGCGTTGTATCATTAGTGCGTATTAAGCACGGTGAATTACGCACTGGCGACAAAATAAAAATAATGTCGAATGAGCATATACATACTGCCGACCAAGTGGGTGTGTTTACACCTAAGCAAACTAACACCGGTATTTTAAGAACAGGTGAAGTAGGGTTTGTTATTGCTGGCATCAAAGAGATACATGGTGCGCCAGTAGGCGATACTATAACTCATCAAAAAAATGCGGCTCCACTTCGTTTACCTGGTTTTCAAAAAATTAAGCCTCAGGTTTATGCAGGTATGTTCCCAATTGCATCTGATGAGTATGAATCATTTCGTGATGCGCTTAATAAATTAAGCTTAAACGATGCGTCGTTATTCTTTGAACCAGAGAATTCAACTGCATTAGGTTTTGGTTTCCGCTGTGGCTTTTTAGGTATGCTACACATGGAAATCATTCAAGAGCGTTTAGAGCGTGAATACGATATTGATTTAATTACAACGGCACCTACGGTAATCTATGAGATAGTTACTAAAGAAGGTACATTCCAGATTGATAACCCGTCTGATTTACCTGCAGTAAACGATATTTTAGAAATTCGTGAGCCGATTGTTGAAGCTAATATTTTGGTACCACAAGAATACTTAGGTAATGTTATTACTTTGTGTATTGAAAAACGCGGTAGCCAAACAAAAATGACCTATCACGGAAAGCAAGTAGCTGTTACGTACGAGCTACCTATGGCTGAAGTGGTAATGGACTTTTTTGATAAATTAAAATCAACAAGCCGTGGTTTTGCATCGCTTGATTATAACTTTAAACACTTTCAAACATCAGATATGGTGCGTGTTGATATTTTAATCAATAGTGAGCGTGTTGACGCACTTGCGATTATTGTTCACCGCGATGGTGCTCAGTCTCGTGGTCGTCAGTTAGCTGATGCATTAAAAGAGCTTATTCCTCGTCAAATGTTTGATATTGCGATTCAAGCAGCGATTGGACAACACGTTATTGCACGTACTACGGTAAAACAGTTACGTAAAAACGTAATTGCTAAGTGTTACGGTGGCGATGTGAGTCGTAAGAAAAAGCTACTTAAAAAGCAAAAAGATGGTAAAAAACGTATGAAGCAAGTAGGTAATGTTGAAGTGCCTCAAGAAGCGTTTTTAGCTATTTTAAAAGTTGGTAAATAAAAACAAAGGATTATAAATGGCTGGTTATTTTTCAGTTTTATTGGTGCTATTAACCTTAGGCTCAGGCTTAATATGGTTAATAGATCACTTAATGTATGCACCTAAAAGACAGGAGCGCTTAGCGATAGCGCAAACGTCTGCTGGAGCTCCGTTAGATGAAGAAACTGCGGCATTAATTGCACCAGAACCAGTACTAACAGAAACAGCAAAGTCGATTTTCCCGATGATTGCAGCAATTACTATTTTTAGATCATTTATTTTTGAACCGTTTCAAATTCCATCTGGTTCAATGATGCCTACACTGTTAGTGGGTGACTTTATTTTAGTACAAAAGTATTCATATGGAATAAAAGACCCAGTTTGGCGCACTCAGTTAGTTGATATCGGTGAGCCTGAACGTGGTGATATTGTTGTTTTTAAATACCCTTTAGATGAAAGTGTTGACTATATTAAACGTACGATTGGTTTACCTGGCGATAAAATTGTTTATCGTGATAAACGTTTATATATTCAGCCAAACTGTAAAGAAGGCGAAACCCAACAGGGTGAGCTTTTATGTAATGAATTCAATAAAATTGATTTTAAACTAATTAATGATAACGAATTTAAACAAGGCCCAATGCCTCTAGCTCGTGTGAATGAAAATTTAACAACAGTTACGCATGATATATTAATCAACCCACAAGCGCCTGAAAGAAAAGGGCGTTACTATCAGCAACCGGGCACGCCTTCTGATGAATGGACTGTTCCTGCTGATCATTATTTTATGATGGGTGATAACCGCGACAACAGCCAAGATGGTCGCTTTTGGGGCTTTGTACCAAAAGAAAACTTGGTGGGTAAAGCTGTCTTTATATGGATGAGTTTTGAATTTGAGAATGGCCCTGATGATATTTTACCAGGATGGGTTCCAACTGGTGTTCGCTTTGAACGCCTAGGTAATATTCAGTAACGATGAAAAAAAATGTAACAGAATTATATAAAAAAATTGGCTATGAATTCGCTGATCAAGGTTTACTTGAACAAGCAATGACGCACCGCAGCCACAAAGGCCAACATAATGAGCGACTAGAATTTTTAGGCGACTCGATTTTAAGCTTTGTGATTGCCAATGCACTTTATGCCAAATTCCCTAAAGCGCGTGAAGGCGATTTAAGTCGCATGCGTTCAACACTTGTGCGTGGTCAAACACTTGCTGAGTTTGGTCTTGAATTTGGTCTAGGCGATTATTTACGCTTAGGGCCGGGCGAGCTTAAAAGTGGCGGTTTTCGTCGCGAGTCAACGCTTGCTGATGCAGTAGAAGCTATTATAGGCGCTGCATTTTTAGATTCAGGTATCGACAGTTGTGGCGATCTTATATTGGCGTGGTACCAATCACGTTTGGATGCTATTTCACCAGGGCTTAACCAGAAAGATCCTAAAACCCTGCTGCAAGAGTATTTACAAGCCCGTAAATTATCGTTACCGGGCTACACAGTGGTTGATACACAAGGCCAAGCACACAATCAAACATTCACGGTTGAATGTATTGTTGATGGAATGGATAGCATAATTTCTGTTGGTAGCTCGCGCCGTAAGGCCGAACAAAAAGCTGCCGAAAAAGCATTGAAGATACTTAAAAATGAACCTTGATACCTTAATACAGCCTCATGAACGTGATGTAGATACATTTTGTGGAATGGTGGCGATTGTCGGTCGACCAAACGTAGGTAAATCGACTTTGCTTAATGAAATCATTGAGCAAAAAGTGAGTATTACCTCACGTAAACCACAAACTACACGTCATCGTATTATGGGTATTCATACCGTAGATAAACACCAAGCGGTATACATAGATACACCGGGTCTACACGTTGAAGAAAAGCGTGCTATTAACCGTCTAATGAATCGAGCAGCGTCTAGTTCTATCGGCGATGTAGAGCTTATTATTTTTGTCGTTGAAGGCACTCATTGGAATGCAGATGACGATATGGTACTTAATAAAGTATCGCAAAGTGGTAAGCCTGTATTATTAGTTATTAATAAAATTGACCAAGTTAAAGACCGTGATCTTGTATTGCCTCATATGAAGTGGTTAAGTGACAAGTTTGATTTTGTTGGAATTATGCCAGTATCAGCAACGCAAGGTAAAAACGTTGATTTAATCAAAGCAGAAGTAACTAAACGCTTACCTCCTTGCGAATTTTACTTTCCTGAAGATTATGTAACTGACCGTTCGATGCGCTTTATGGCAGCTGAAGTTATCCGTGAAAAGCTAATGCGTTTTATGGGTGAAGAACTACCGTATTCTGTGACTGTTGAAATTGAGCAGTTTAAATGGCAAGACAACGGTATTTGGCACATCAATGGGTTAATTCTTGTTGAGCGCGAAACACAAAAACGCATGGTTATTGGTAATAAAGGCGAAAAGCTAAAAACCATTGGCCGTGAAGCCCGTAAAGACATAGAAGAAATGCTTGATAACAAAGTATTTTTAGAGCTTTGGGTTAAAGTTAAGTCGGGTTGGGCTGATGATGAACGTGCACTAAGAAGCTTAGGTTACAGTGAAGACTAAACCAAGCAGTAGCTTAGTGAATGGATAGCGACTTCTACACCGCGTATTTATTACATCGGCGTCCTTATAGTGACTCCCAAGTAATGTTAGATATGCTTGTAGAAGGCGTTGGCCAGTTAAGAATGCTGGCCCGAATTAGTGGTCGCCAGGCCACTAAACATAAAGCACAACTTCAGCCATTCCAGGCACTCCTTGTTAATTACAGTGGCAAGTACGATTTAAAATATATCAATAAGTTTGAACTGCATGGTAACCCGCACTTTTTAAAAGGTGATGAGCTTTATTGTGGTTTTTATTTGAATGAGCTAACTAATCGCATCGTTCCTGTTAATGAGCCAATTGAACAAGTATTTGAGCTATATAAATCTCACCTAGGAAACCTAAACAGCGGAGCCAATTTACAAGAAGTGCTTCGCTCGTACGAATTTCAATTATTGGAATTACTCGGTTATGGCGTGGATTTTAGTTTTGATGCCAGTGGTGAACCAATAGATGAAAAGCAGACGTATAGTTATTTCCCCGAACTTGGTTTTTTAATACAAGAAGATACGCGTTCTGGATTTAGTGGCAAACAACTCAACGCCATAGCAAATCATGACTTTAGCCAAAGTGATGTGCTATATATGGCAAAGCAATTAAGTCGCTATTTATTAAAACCCTTATTAGGTAGTAAACCATTAAAAAGCCGTGAGCTATTTATGGCCTCTCAATAAACGTAATTTTACAGGTAAGAAAATGAAAGATATTCTTTTGGGTGTAAACGTAGATCATATTGCAACACTTCGTCAAGCGCGTGGAACAAGTTACCCAGATCCAGCCCATGCAGCCAGTGTAGCAGAGCATGCAGGCGCAGACGGTATTACGATTCACTTACGTGAAGACAGACGCCATATTCAAGATCGCGACGTTTATGTGATGGCTAAAACTATCCAAACTCGTATGAATCTTGAAACCGCTGTTACCGATGAAATGATAAAAATAGCGCTTGAAGTAAAACCCGAGTACGTGTGTTTAGTACCTGAAAAGCGCGAAGAGTTAACCACCGAGGGCGGCTTAGATGTAGCGGGTAATATAGATAAAATTAAAGCCGCAACAAAAACGCTTACCGACGCGGGTATTAAAGTATCGCTATTTATTGATGCAGATAAAGCCCAACTAGATGCAGCCAAAGAATGTGGTGCTCCTTATGTAGAAATACACACAGGCGCGTATGCTGATGCAACAAATGATACTGATTTACACAAAGAGTTAGAGCATATTCGTGAAGGTGTTAAATACGCAGCAAGCTTAGGTTTGATTGTTAACGCTGGCCATGGTCTTCATTACCATAACGTTAAACCCATTGCCGCGATGCCTGAGATTTATGAGCTAAATATTGGCCACGCTATTATTGCTCGTGCAGCGATAGATGGACTCGATAAAGCCGTACGCGATATGAAACGATTAATGATTGAAGCAAGAATGTAATACGAATCTACATAAGTATTTAAAAAGCTTAATTAAAAAAACGCGGTTAATGCCGCGTTTTTTTGTATCTAAAATTCAAAGCTTATCTTTGTAGCTCAGTTACGCTTGCATCAGCAAGTAAGTTTTCAAGCTCGTCCTGTAACTCAAATAATTCAGGTTCAATATTCTCTAACAAGCATTTATTTTTAAGTGATGTTTCAATTGTTTCTGCGAGTGATTTAAGTTTAGGTACACCAGTGTAGCAACATGCGCCATGAAACTTGTGGACAATACTTAAGACTTGCTGACAATCATTACTCTCTATCGCTTTAGCAAGCAATGTAAGAGTTTCAGGGACGCTTAGAAGTAGCATATTAAGCATCTCTAGCGCTAACTCGCTCTTTCCGCCAGCACGCTGCAGGGCTTGTGCCCAATCAATTCGACTACTTTGAAATGGTGCAGGACTTTGTGGTGTATCTGTTTTAGCTTTATCGCGATTAACCGGGGTCTGTGGACTATGATCGCTAATAATTTGTTTAAGCATATCTTCATCAATAGGCTTAGTTAAATAGCCTTTAAAGCCATCTTTTAGTAGTTGCTCTTTTTCGCTTTGAAGGGCGTGTGCCGTTACAGCGATAATGGGTGTATCTTCATTAAGTGATGATTCTTGTATAAGCTTGCATGCGGTTATACCGTCCATAATTGGCATCTGAATATCCATAAAAATTATGTCGTATTTATGACTTTTACTTAAGCTGTATGCTTGTGAACCATTATGTGCCGTTTCTATTACTTCAATCTGTTCACTTAATAAAGTATGGAGAAGTTTTAAGTTGGCATCGTTATCATCAACAACTAATACTTTTAACGGCAGCAAAGCTTGATCGTTTTGTTCAATATTATGAGTAGGGTGGTCAAGCCTGTAAGGTGCGGCAAGTACCTCACACAACTTACGGTGATTAAGTGGTTTACTTAAACACGCATCAGCACCGCTGCCTATAAAGGCTTCTCGCATATTGTGCGATACAGTATTAAGCATTAAATATAAGTAATCAGTAGATTCACGCACGGCTTTCACATAGCTTTTTAGTTGCTGCATATCATCAACTGATGCCATATGGCCAATTAAGCAAACATCATATTTATGTTCAGTATTTTTTATAGCGTCTAAAAAGCTAGTCTCGTTAAAACATGCCGTTACGCTTGATTCCCACTGAGTCAATAACGAAAGTACAGCGTGATGTGTATGCTCGTGTGGCTCTAAATACAAAATACGCTTACCAATGAGCGATTTAGTCGGTAAGTCGTTAGTAAATACATGATTGGGCAAACTAAACACACTATTGAATGTAAAACAGGTACCGTTACCTGGTGCAGAGTTTAATGTTATGCGGCCATTCATCGCTTCAACAATATGCTTGGTAATAATGAGGCCAAGGCCTGTACCACCAAACTTACGTGTAATGCTTGAGTCTGCTTGCCCAAATGGCGTAAATAAAGAGTCTTGCTTATCCACAGGTATACCCACGCCAGTATCTGTTACTGACACAAGTAAAGAAGTACGTTCGTCGTCGAGTAACCGATGGCTTATGTCGACCTTAATGGAGCCTTTTTCAGTAAACTTAATCGCATTACTTAATAGGTTTATCAGCACTTGTTTAAAGCGAGTGGGATCGCCCGTTAAGTCATCTGGTACTTGTTGGTTAATGTAAATGGATAGCTCTAATTGCTTATCGTGTGCGCTAGGAGCGAGTAGTGTCATCACTTCATTTACAGCATCACGAAGTTGAAACTGAATCGACTCAAGTTCCATTGCACCCGCTTCTAGTTTGGAGAAGTCTAGAATGTCGCTAATAATAGTCATTAAACTATTTGCTGATAGCATAATAGTATCGAGATAATCTTTTTGATGTTTATTCAGCGGTGTTTTATAAAGCTGGCGTGTAAATCCAATAACACCATTTAACGGAGTACGAAGTTCGTGACTCATTTTAGCTAAAAAGTCTGATTTTACACGGTTAGCATCTTGAGCTTCTTTTTTTGCAAATGAGAGCTCTATATTTGAAGTTTCGTATTGCTCTAGTGTTTCGCGGTAGTCGCTAGTTGCTTGGTCAATATTTTTTTGCATTTCATCTTTTTGCATCACCATAGTGTGAGCAATGGTATTTAAGCCTTCTCGCAATAGCTCAAATTCACCTATCATGTTGTCGTTAAGGCCAGTACTTCTTTTACCTTCGACTAACTTGTCGGTTGCAAGTACTAACTTATTAAGCGGCGTCATAAACATGCGGCTTAACCTTAAAGCTAAAATTGCTGCAAATACCAATGATAAAATAATTACAATACCGCTAATTAATAAAGCACGTTGCTGCCCTATAACCGCTTGGTCTTTGTTTAGCTGTATAATAACGGTGCCCAGAGATGACTGAAAAGCAGATGGATCCCATTTAGAGTCGTGATTTGTATGGTTAATAATGGGCGTGAAGAATGTAACAAGCTCATCTGACTTTTGCACGTGGGTCGTTTTTAAATTTATGAGCGTCTTTTGATTAATTAACTTTTCAAATGAGCGGTGATAATTACTCGTCATTAATAGCGTATTATTTTTATCAAAAATTGCAATCGACTTAATTGTAGGGGAGTGCTTGTTATGTGTGTAGCTAATAAGGCGATTCAATAGCTGTTTGTTTTTTTCGAGCATGGGTTGCTCAAGCGCAATAGCAAGGGGCTCAGAAATAGTAGTACCTTGCTGATATAAAATTTCATCAAGCTCAATGTAACGATTTATTGTAAAATAGCCACCAAGTAGTAATCCTATGATCACCGTTGGGATCAGGGTCAGTGTTAAAACAGAATCGCGTAAGCCTAATTTGGTCATAATGGGAGCGTTTTATCGTTATTAGTATGATTTGAGTATATACGGTTCAACACGCATTCTAAAGCATCTAAATATAGGTGCTTCATAAATAAACTGAAGGTAATGCCTAATGGCGCAAATTTTTAAAGCGAAAAAAAAACCGCTTAAGCAACAAACATTAGAATTAAATATAACGGGAATGGATCATCAAGGGCGTGGCATTGCGAAGCATAATAATAAAGTATGTTTTGTAAGCGGTGCATTACCAAATGAAACAGTTAAAGCAACGCTCGTCGAAGATAAAGCTAAATACAGCAGTGCAAAAGTAATTAAAGTTATTAAAGCGAGTGAATCAAGAGTAGACGCTTTTTGTGAGCACTATAATCAGTGTGGTGGCTGCCAATTACAGCATTTAGAAGTAAGCCAACAAGTTGTAGAAAAACAAACTGCAGTTACTCAGCTATTTAGTAAGTTTGCTAAATTAAACAGCTTAAACTGGCAAGCTCCATTATTAAGTAAGTCTGTGCATTACAGGCGCAGCGCTCGCATAGCCGTTATGTTTGATAAAGCAGCAAAAAAAATGCGTGTGGGTTACAGAGCCAGTGGTTCAAAAAATATTGTCAGTATTAATAAATGTGCAGTACTTGATGAAGTATTTGCAGATGTTTTTACACTTTTTGATGGTTTAATTAATCAACACAAAGCGCTGCACAGTATAAGCCATTTACAGTTATGCCAAAGTGATGAGAAAAACTTTGTTGTTATTCGTCACACTAAAGCAATTAACGATGATACAAAGGCTTTGGTTGAGCACATAACAAAAAGCCAACAGTTTGAAGTTGTATGGCAAAGCGAGAACGATGTAATTGAGCATTCACACTTAGCCATGCCGTTTTATTATCTTAAAGAGTTTGATCTAAAATTTGAATTTGGTTTAGGTAATTTTATTCAGGTAAATGCGCAAGTTAACGAAGCTATGTTAAAGCAAGCCGCAAATTGGCTTGATTTAAAAGGTGATGAAAATTTATTGGATTTATTTTGTGGCATTGGTAATTTCTCATTAGTGTTGGCAAAACAAGCAAAATCTGTAATTGGCGTAGAAGGTGTGACTTCAGCGGTTGCAATGGCTGCTCAAAATGCGCAAACTAACTCTATTACCAATGCGCAGTTTCATTGCTTTGATTTAACGCAAAGCATACAGAGCGCCCCATGGTTTAGTAAAAACTTAGATGTGCTTGTACTCGATCCATCTAGGACTGGTGCAATGGCTGTATTAGAGCAATTATCTTTAAAGCAGTTTAAAATTATTTTATATGTCTCTTGTGACCCTGTTACTTTAGCCCGTGACAGCGCAATTATTTCACAAGCTGGCTTTGATCTTAATAAAATTGGGCTAATGAATATGTTCCCTCATACAGGGCATATTGAAACTATGGCGTTATTTCAACGGAGGTAGAACGCATTATGGTAGCTACACGACAATCACATCAACAAGATGAGACAACAGATTTTAGCACTCGGCTTTCATTTCTTGCCTTGTCTGAAGAAAAAACAGAGCTACTTACTAAAGCGCAAGCGCTCTGCGTAAAATGTGATAATGAAAGCAGGCAAACTACTGCAATCGAAATGGTTGAAATTTTAGCTGAGCTAAATCTCGACCCCGAATCGTTAGCTACTGCGTATTTAACCCCGTATTTTTTAAACGATTTAATATCACTAGAAACCATAGAAGAGCAGCTTGGTAGTAATATAGCCATGCTGTTAACTGGGGTTGCACAAATGGCCACTATTAGTACTTTATCGCATCAAGGTAAAGGAACTATGCAAGTTGATAATATTCGAAAAATGTTATTAACCATGGTTGAAGATGTGCGCGCCGTGGTCATTAAGCTTGCCGAGCAGGTATGTCATTTACGTAATGTAAAAAATGCGGATGAAGAAGACCGCGTCATTGCCGCTAAAGAAACGGCTGATATTTTTGCACCATTGGCAAACAGATTAGGAATAGGGCAATTAAAGTGGGAACTGGAAGATTTATCGTTTAGATATTTGCACCCAGGCACCTATAAAAGCATAGCCAAACAACTTGACGACAAACGTCTTACGCGCGAAGCCTATATGGAAGATATGGTTGAGCAAGTAAAAAACCGTTTAAGTGAAGTGGGCATAGAGGCCCAAGTTTATGGCCGCCCCAAGCACATTTACAGCATTTATAAAAAAATGCAGCAAAAAAACTACGAGTTTGATCAGCTTTTTGATATTCGTGCAATGCGTATCGTTGTTGAACGCCTACAAGATTGTTATGGCGCGCTGGGTATTGTGCACACCAATTGGCGTCATCTTAATAAAGAGTTTGACGACTATGTAGCAACCCCAAAACAAAACGGCTATCAGTCAATCCATACCGTAGTATTTGGGCCTGAAGGTAAAACAGTAGAAATACAAATTCGTACCAGCGATATGCATCAAGATGCTGAGTTGGGTGTAGCTGCACACTGGATGTACAAAGAAGGTGCATTACCGGGACGCGGCTCGGGTTATGAGCAAAAAATTAGCTGGTTGCGTAAGTTACTCCAATGGCAAGAAGAAGTGGTTGATGGTGGTGATTTAGCAGAAGAGCTTAAAAACCAAGTAGTAGAAGACCGCGTATACATATTTACCCCAAGCGGCGATATTATCGATTTACCACTTGGCGCTACACCACTTGATTTTGCTTACTACATTCACTCAAATGTAGGGCATCGTTGTATTGGCGCAAAAATATTCGGCAAAATAGTGCCGTTCACGCATCAACTTACAACTGGGGATCAGGTAGAAATACTGACCCAAAAACAACCAAATCCAAGTCGTGATTGGTTAAACCCGTCATTAGGATACATTAAGTCATCGCGCGCTAGAGCCAAAATTCATCACTGGTTTAAACAGCTCGACCGCGACAAAAACTTAAGTGCGGGGAAAGAAATTCTCGACAGTGAATTACAAAAGCTTAATTTAACATACAAAGATTTAGAGCCTGCCATCAAGCGTTTTAACTTTAAAGAACTTGATGACTTAATGGTTGCAATTGGTGCGGGCGATGTACGCCTCAATCAAATGCTTAACTTTGTAAGTGATCGGACAGAAGATGAACCGGTTATTCGTATTAAAGCGCCTAGCAAAGTAACCGGTGACAAAAACGGCATAGTGGTTGATGGCGTTGGTAGCTTAATGAGCCATGTAGCCAAATGCTGTCGTCCTGTCCCTGGCGATGAGATAATAGGTTATATAACGCAAGGTCGAGGAATAGGTGTTCATAAGGAAGACTGTGATTCGTTTAATAACTTAAAAAATCAGCATCCAGAGCGTGTTATTTCGGTAAGTTGGTCTGATGATATCAACGGCTCGTACGCACTAAGTATTAAAATAGAAGCCACCGATCGTTCAGGGCTAATACGCGATATAAGCTCAGTACTTGCTAATGAAAAAGTAAATGTTTTAAACATGAACGTAAATACGGTTGAAGATAATCAGTTAGCTATATTTACGATGCAAATAGAAGTACACGACTTATCGGGTACTAACCGTGTTCTTTCTAAGTTACACCAAATTGAAGGTGTACACGATGCCAAGCGTGGTCATTAATCATGAATGATAATGCAGCGCTTACACAACTTCTTAGCATAATGAAAACACTGCGAGATCCCAAGGGCGGTTGCCCGTGGGATCTTAAACAAGATTTTAAATCTATTGTGCCGCATACACTAGAAGAAGCATACGAAGTTGCCGACTGTATTGAGTCAGGCAACTTAGATGAGCTTAAAGGTGAATTGGGTGATTTGTTATTTCAAATTATTTTTTATGCGCAGCTTGCACAAGAGCAAAATCTATTTGATTTTAATGATCTAGTAGAGCAATTAAACGATAAGCTTACCCGTCGTCACCCGCATGTATTTGGCGATAAAAAAGAGCTAACAGATAAGCAGCTATCGAAGCAGTGGCAAACAATCAAAGCACAAGAGCGCAGTGCTAGAGCGCAAACAGAATCACCTTCTTTTTGGCAAGATATTCCTGCCAATATGCCAAGCTTAAGTAAAGCCAAAAAAATTCAACAACGCGTTGCCGCACTTGGTTTCGATTGGCCAACGTATCACGGTGCACTTGATAAAGTGAGCGAAGAAGTGCTTGAAGTAAAAGAAGCTATTGAGCAAGACCCGTTATCTGATCATACAGCGGAAGAGCTCGGCGACTTACTTTTTGCCACTGTTAATGTTGTACGCCATGTTAAACGAGACCCCGAACAGCTGCTTCGTAGCGCTAATGATAAGTTTTCAGCGCGTTTTGAAAAGGTAAACGCCTATTTGCATGCGCAAGGTAAAAGCTTAGATACAGCAACCTTTGAAGAGATGGATAGTGCGTGGGATGCGATTAAAAAAGTAAAATAGGCTTAATGTTAAATAGTGCACATTTTTTGTGCGCGTATTAGCTAATTTTAGCTGGATTGATAAGCAGTGTTTTGGTACAATTTCGCCCCGTCTTGATGATATACCCTTAGGCTCTTCTTTGGGTGTTATATTCCTTTTAATTCCTGATATTCTAGGGTTCGCATGAGTACAAAATTTATCTTCGTTACTGGCGGAGTTGTTTCTTCGTTGGGTAAAGGTATTGCCGCAGCTTCACTGGCCGCTATTTTAGAAGCCCGTGGTTTAAATGTTACCATTTTAAAGCTGGATCCTTACATCAACGTTGACCCAGGCACAATGAGCCCAATTCAACACGGTGAAGTTTACGTTACAGAAGACGGCGCAGAAACTGACCTTGATTTAGGTCACTACGAGCGTTTTATTCGTACCAAAATGACTAGTCGTAATAACTTCACACAAGGCCGTGTATATGAAGACGTATTACGTCGTGAGCGCCGTGGTGAATACCTAGGCGCTACTATTCAGGTTATTCCACATATCACTAACGATATTAAGCAACGTGTATACGACGGTGCTGAAGGTTATGATATTGCTATTGTAGAAATTGGCGGCACTGTAGGTGATATAGAATCACAACCGTTTATTGAAGCAATTCGTCAGATGGGAACTGAAATTGGCCGCGAACGCGCGCTATTTATTCACTTAACGTTAGTGCCATTTTTAGGCCCTGCAGGTGAAGTTAAAACAAAACCAACTCAGCACTCTGTTAAAGAGTTACGCTCAGTAGGTATTCAGCCAGATATTCTTATTTGTCGTTCAGACCGTAAACTACCTAATAATGAGCGTGCAAAAATCTCATTATTCACAAACGTAGAAGAAAAAGCGGTTATTTCATTACCTGACGTAGACAGCATTTATAAAATTCCAGCGCTATTAAAAACGCAAGAATTAGATAACTTCGTATGTCGTCGTTTTCACTTAGATCCACCAGAAGCTGATTTAGCTGAGTGGGAACAAGTACTTTATCAAGAGTCTAACCCAACGGGTGAAGTGACAATTGGTATGGTTGGTAAATACACTGAATTACCAGATGCGTACAAATCGGTTAACGAAGCATTAAAGCATGCGGGCCTTAAAAACCGTTTAACAATTAATATTCAATACGTAGATTCACAAGATTTAGAAAACAAAGGTGTTGAATTACTTTCACACTTAGATGCTATTTTAGTACCGGGTGGATTTGGCGGACGTGGTGTTGAGGGTAAAATCTTAGCGGCTAAATACGCACGTGAAAATAAAGTACCATACCTAGGTATTTGTTTAGGTATGCAAGTAGCATTAATTGAATATGCACGTAATGTTGCAGGTTTAACGGATGCAAACTCTACAGAGTTTAATGCAAATTCAGAAGCACCAGTAGTTGGCTTAATTACTGAATGGCTAGATGCTGAAGGTAATGTTGAAACACGTAGCGAAAAATCTGATTTAGGTGGCACTATGCGTTTAGGCGCACAAAAATGTCATTTAACACCAGGTTCTAAAGTACGCGAAGTATATGGCAGCGACGAAATAGTTGAACGTCATCGTCATCGCTACGAAGTAAATAATAACTTTGTAGAAATACTTGAAAAAGCAGGCTTAAGCTTTACTGGTTTATCAGAAGATAAAAAACTGGTAGAAATTATCGAAAATAAAGATCACCCATGGTTTATTGCCGCGCAGTTCCACCCGGAATTCACGTCAACTCCACGTGATGGTCATCCGTTATTTGAAGGGTTTGTAGCAGCCGCGCATATCCACCAAAAAGCGAATTCGTAATTTTAAAAGCCGTGCATATTGCACGGCTTTTTTGTTTTAAGGGCTGACTAAGCTATATAAAACGTAGTAAAGTTAGCTGAACTCACCATTTTGGGAATATAGAGGAATCAAGATGTCAGAAATCGTAAAAGTAATCGGTCGCGAAATTATGGACTCGCGTGGTAACCCAACTGTTGAAGCAGACGTACATTTAGCAGATGGCTCTTGGGGTCGTGCAGCAGCACCTTCAGGCGCATCTACTGGTACTCGTGAAGCATTAGAGTTACGCGACGGTGATAAATCACGTTACTTAGGTAAAGGTGTATTAAAAGCAGTTGGTTATATCAATAACGAAATTGCTGATGCTTTAAAAGGCCAAAGTGCATTAGATCAAAGCGCTGTAGATAAAGTGATGCTAGATTTAGACGGTACCGAAAATAAAGAAAAATTAGGTGCAAACGCAATCTTAGCTGTATCACTAGCAACTGCGAAAGCAGCTGCACAGTCTAAAAAAGTTGAGCTTTATGAACATATCGCTGACTTAAACGGCACGCCAGGTGTTTACTCTATGCCACTTCCAATGATGAACATCATCAATGGTGGTGAACATGCAGATAACTCTGTAGATATTCAAGAATTCATGATCCAACCTGTTGGCGCTAAAAACTTCCGCGAAGGCCTACGTATGGGTGCTGAAGTATTCCATAGCCTTGCTAAAGTACTTAAAGCTGATGGTCATTCAACAGCGGTTGGCGATGAAGGTGGTTTTGCACCAAACCTTGCATCTAACGAAGCGGCTCTTGCTGCAATTAAAGTAGCTGTTGCAAACGCAGGTTACGAGCTAGGTAAAGATATTACTTTAGCGATGGATTGTGCTGCATCTGAGTTCTACGACAAAGAAGCAAACATCTACGACCTTAAGGGTGAAGGCAAAAAATTCACTTCTGAAGAATTTAACTTCTTCTTACAAGATCTTACTAATCAGTACCCAATCGTTTCTATTGAAGATGGTCTTGATGAGTCTGATTGGGATGGATTTGCACATCAAACTAAACTAATGGGTGATAAAATCCAATTAGTAGGTGATGATTTATTTGTAACAAATACTAAGATTTTAAAACGTGGTATCGACAACGGTATTGCTAACTCAATCTTAATTAAGTTTAACCAAATCGGTTCTTTAACTGAAACTTTAGCTGCAATCAAAATGGCTAAAGATGCTGGTTTTACTGTTGTTATTTCTCACCGTTCTGGTGAAACTGAAGATTCAACAATTGCTGATTTAGCGGTTGGTACTGCTGCAGGTCAAATTAAAACAGGTTCATTGAGCCGTTCTGACCGTGTTGCAAAGTACAACCAATTGCTACGTATTGAAGAGCAATTAGGTGATAAAGCACCGTACAACGGTCTTAAAGAAGTTAAAGGTCAGTAATTCTATTTTATATAGAATCTAATTTTTAATTTTAGATGATAAAATCCTCGCATAAGCGGGGATTTTTTATGCCTGATACTTTTTCAAAGAGATGAGAATAAGTTGTAGCGTTAAGCTTGCTGGCGCGCGCACGCAGTGCGAAAAGAGGGTACCCACAAAAATGGCTCAACAATTAATATTTTATAACACAGTTAAAGCTGAAACTGCTGTTTTAAAATATCACCTGTAAAACTGGTTTTTAAGTAAAAGCCACGGGGTAGGGTTTTAATTATTTGCCCATTTGGACCAATAGCATCAGTCACTATTTTACTATGAGCAGCTTTAGGGCGTATTTGCATCGCATCGCCTAAATGGCCTGATATTTCGTCGACTCTACCTAGCGCAATTAGCTCCATTTGCTCTTCCCAGTCGCGCTGTAATAAAGCGTCCTGTTCAGGTGAGGGTTGCCACAAAAAGCCGCTGCCAATGGTTCTATCAAACGGGGCAATATCACGTTCGCTTAAAATTGGCAGCCATAAAACATGATTTAGTTTTTTACGTACAGAGCTGGTATGCCAAGTCATTCCTGTAACGTTCATTAAAGGTGTAACCGATACAAACGTAGTTTCAAGTGGCCTACCTTTATAGGAAATAGGGAGTGTTTTTAGCTCAATTCCTAAATCTTCAAAATCCGGAAGTGGTTTTGAGCCCGCAGTAGCACCTAGTACGTATTCAATTAACTGACCAGTCCAACCTTTCTCGCGCAGTAAATCATCTGGCGTTTTAAAATTATACTTGTTAGCAAGCTGCCCTAGAGTTAATCCGGCAATATTATTAACGCGTTGCATTAAATCGTTTATTGAGTGTGGTTTTGTAGGTCGCATGTCATGCCAATTTTATTAAAATATGAATATTATAGAGGTTTAACAACTCACTAACTACGTTGAAATTACTTATGCGGAGAAACTGCATATGATAGTTTTTTGTTATTGAGCTACTTTTTATTGCGATTATAAATATCAATGCAACGTAATTAGTATTCTTAATTTCGGTTGTATAAATATCATAGCCATGATAGCAAATAGGCTAAGCCGTGGATATCACTAGAGTTGTGTGTTTTTTGCTCGCTTGTTGTTTGGGTTAATTTTGAACATATTGAAATTAAGCTGCTTTACTTTAAGTTACTGACTCAGTTGGTTTTTTTAATGTTGTACATTCAGTTTTGATTAAGCAATTTAAAAGTTGTAAGGATAAATACAACTATATGAACATGTTTATCCACAGAATCTGTGGAGAAGCCAAGTTTTTAGATCTAATATTGTGGATTTGTTTGCAAAATGAGCGTGTTTTACAAAAGTTATGCACAAACTGTGAGTAACTAGAGGAAAACAAGAACCGCAATAGCCTTGTTAAGTTATTTTCCAAATATTTACCCACTCTCCATAATTTATCAATGTACTAAAAGCTCAAACTTAGCTTACTAATCGGGTTGGGTATAATAGTATTTGCCGTATTGCGGCTAATGTGGAACAATCATTAAAAATCGACTTACAAATGAGGCACTAAGGTGATTGATGCCGAAGGTTTTCGTGCCAATGTCGGAATTGTGATTTGCAATAATCAGGGACAGGTTTTTTGGGCCAGACGTTATGGTCAACACTCTTGGCAATTTCCCCAAGGTGGTGTTGATGATGGCGAAACTGCAGAACAAACCATGTACCGTGAATTACACGAAGAAGTAGGGTTGCGACCAGAAGATGTAGAAATAGTCGCAAGCTCAAAACATTGGTTACGCTATAAATTACCCAAACGATTAATCCGCCGAGACTCTAGTCCGGTGTGTATTGGGCAAAAACAAAAATGGTTTTTACTAAAATTACGCTGTAAAGACGAAGATGTAAATTTACTTAAAACCCATCATCCTGAATTTGATGATTGGCGCTGGGTAAGTTATTGGTATCCTGTAAGACAGGTTGTATCGTTTAAACGGGATGTTTATCGACGTGTAATGAAAGAGTTTGCTCCTTTCGCCATGC
Organism: Pseudoalteromonas sp. NGC95; assembly: GCF_015864705.1. Lineage (NCBI taxonomy): Bacteria > Pseudomonadati > Pseudomonadota > Gammaproteobacteria > Alteromonadales > Pseudoalteromonadaceae > Pseudoalteromonas > Pseudoalteromonas sp. NGC95. The sequence continues at coordinate 42,646 of NZ_JADYWR010000014.1, read as the reverse complement.
CTTTTAATAAGAGAGAACAACATAAAGATCATTGGCGAAGTAAAAGGTAGTTAATTCAGAATAAAATAAAGGAGCAGGACATGCTGGCTACACTGAGATCTATTGCGGAGTCTGTATCGCGACAAGCGAATTTAGACAGCGCATTAGTGTGCTTTGTGCAAATGGTTAAAGATGCCATGAAAACCCAGTGCTGCTCCATTTATTTTGCAGATTACAGCCAGGACAATTTTGTACTTATGGCAACCGAAGGGCTAAACCCCGATGCGGTAGGTAAGTTTAGAATTGGTTTTACCGAAGGTTTAGTTGGCCTAGTAGCGCAACGCGAAGAACCTATTAATATTGCATTTGCTAAATCGCATCCTCGTTTTAAGCTCTCCCCCGAAGTAAATGAAGAAGGCTACAACGCTTTTTTATCTGTACCCGTTGTTCATCAAAAAAAAGTACTGGGCGTTATTGTTGTCCAACAAAAAATGGCACGTGTATTTAGCCAAGACGAAGAGTCGTTTTTAATAACGCTTTCTGCTCAACTTGCTTCACAGTTAGCGCATGCTGAAATTAAAGAAATATTACGCCAAGATGAGTCATCTCATCAAACGTCTGTTTTAAAAGGTGTATCGAGTGCGCCAGGAATAGGTATAGGACAAGCATTTGTTGTATTACCAAAACTTGATTTTAAATCTATTGAGCTTTTAAAAGACAGTGACGTCACTGAGCAGCGTCGTTTATTTACTCAAGCTGTAGCTGCAACGCGCAAAGAATTTAATACCCTATCTATGACGCTAAGCGATTCTATTCCGCACGAAGCTCTTGCGGTATTTGATGTGTATCAACAACTGCTTGACGCTAAAAGTTTAGGGCATAATGTTGAAATGCAATTACAAGAAGGCTGGTGTGCTAAAAGCGCCCTAAAAATTGTAATAGAGCGTTTAATATCTCAATTTAATGCCATGCAAGACCCTTATATAAAAGAGCGTGCTGTTGACGTTAAAGACATTGGTCTTCGCGTATTACACCACCTTGTAAATACCGAGCACGCTGTTAAAAATTATCCGGCCAACACTATTTTAATTGCTAATACCTTAACACCCGCCATGCTTGCTGAAGTGCCAAAAGGTCACTTAACAGGCGTTGTAAGCGTAAATGGCTCTGCAAATAGCCATGCTTCTATATTAACGCGTGCGATGGGGATCCCTGCCATTTGGGGTATAGAGGATTTACCTCTATTGCAGTTTAATGGCAAACCGATGATTTTAGATGCATTTGCTGGGCGTTTATATATATCGCCTTCACAAATGCTGATGGACGAATACACAGAGTTACAGCATCAAGATAACCTACTAAATAACCGCTTTTTAGCTGAGCAAGACTCAGAATCAATTACGCTTGACGGTGAACATGTTAGCTTATTATTGAACGCAGGCCTTGAGCTTAATACCGAGCAAAGTAGCGCGCATATTTGTGACGGTGTGGGGCTTTATCGAACCGAAGCGTGGTTTATGCAAAAGGGCCAGTTTCCTTCGCAATCAGAGCAAGAAAATTGGTACCGAGAAGTACTAACTAGCTATCATCCTAATCCTGTGGTTATGCGTACATTGGATATTGGGGGCGATAAGGTACTTGATTACTTTAATATTACCGAAGAAAACCCATTTTTAGGTTGGCGTGGTATTCGTATAAGCCTTGATCATCCAGAGTTATTTTTAGATCAACTAAAAGCGATGCTTAAAGCAAATATTGGTTTGGGTAATTTAAAAATAATGCTCCCTATGATCAGTGGCACTGAAGAAGTTGATGAGTCACTTGCGTTATTTGAACAGGCTTATTTTGAGTTAAGTGAAAAATACCCAGAGCAAACCATAGAAAGACCCGACATAGGAATAATGCTGGAAGTACCTTCAAGTGTATTTATGCTTCCAGAGTGGTCAAAAAAAGTCGATTTTTGCTCAGTAGGCAGTAACGATTTAACACAGTATTTATTAGCAGTAGACAGGGCTAACGCACGTGTAGCCGAACTTTTTAACCCTTATCACCCAGGTGTACTAAGAGTACTAAATAAAGTGGCGCACGAATGTGAGCAATATGAACTGCCATTTAGTTTGTGTGGGGAACTAGGCGGCGATCCTGAAGGAGCTATTTTACTTATTGCCATGGGTTACAGACGCCTGAGTATGAATTTATCATCGCTTAATAAAGTGAAGTGGGTACTTAGGCGTTTAAATGTCAGTGACATGGAACAACTACTAAGTGAATGTTTAGCGCAATCCACAGCCAAACAAGTACTACGTTTAACGCGAAGCTTTATGCTAGAGCATAAATTAGGTGATTTGTTTTACACCCCCAAATAAGCTTGTACACCTAATTAATTGCAATACACAGATGCTATTAGTTTTATAATCCTTTAATATATAAACCTTAAAAGGGTATTTGAGATTACTATGTATGACTTAGGTTTGTTAGTCGCAAGCTGCGCACTACTAGGCTGTATTGTTGGGTTTTTAGCTGGGTTACTAGGCATTGGCGGCGGTTTAATTATCGTTCCAGTACTAACCACTCTGCTACTCTCATTTAATGTAACGTCGGCTGATCATGTATTAGTAATTGCTATTGCAACCTCACTCGCTTCTATTTTATTTACTTCAACGTCTTCAGCGCTGGCTCATCATAAAAATGATAATGTGCCTTGGGCAATCGCCCCGTGGGTTATGTCGGGTGTGGCTTTAGGTGCACTTATTAGTGGCTTTGCAGCAAGTTTAATCCCTGAACAAATATTACGTACAGTGTTTGCTATAAGTGTTGTATTTATTGCAGCAAGAATGGTGCTCTCCGCGCGTAATAAACCGATGTCAGAAAAACCGTTGCCGGCTGGTCCTATTTTAGGGGGCGTTTCTGCAATAATGGGCGGGTTATCAGGTTTAATAGGGATTGGCGGCGGAGCTTTAATAGTACCGATGCTTAATTATTTTTCGGTTGATATAAAAAAAGCAATTGGCTGCGCGGCAGCGTGCGGAATTGTTATTGCATTATTTGGCTCTATTGGTTACATCAGCGCAGGCTGGCATGTTACCGATTTAGAGCATGGTTTTGCCGGGTTTGTTTATTTACCTGCATTATTTGGGATTGTTATTACCTCGTGGTTTGTTGCGCCCATTGGCGCCAAAGCAACTCACTATTTACCTGTTAATACAATTAAGAAAGTTTTCGCGGTGCTGCTTGTAGTTATCGCAATTAAAATGGTTTTTAGCTAAAGGTTTATTTTTTATGGCACTTGAGTTTCCTCAAATTGATCCAATTATTTTTTCTGTTGGACCGCTAAGCGTACGTTGGTATGGCTTAATGTACTTAATAGGTTTTGCATTTGCGATGTGGTTTGCTAATCGTCAAGCGTCAAAGCCAAATTCGGGTTGGACTAAAGACCAAGTAAGCGATTTACTGTTTTTCGGCATGTTAGGGGTAATACTAGGCGGGCGTATTGGCTACGTATTGTTTTACCAGTTTAGTTATTTTATAGAAAACCCACTGTATTTATTTAGGATAGATCAGGGCGGTATGTCGTTCCATGGTGGAACACTTGGCGTTATAACCGCCGTCGCAATTTTTTCATGGACGCGTAAAAAGTCACTGCTTCAAGTAGGCGACTTTGTTGCACCACTGGTTCCTGTAGGGCTTTTAGCTGGACGTATTGGTAACTTTATAAACGGTGAGTTATGGGGCCGAGTTACCGACGTGCCATGGGCAATGGTATTTCCAACGGGCGGTCCGCTTGCGCGTCACCCATCGCAGTTATACGAAGCATTTTTTGAAGGCTTAGTGCTGTTTTTAATCCTGCAATGGTTTATTAAAAAACCACGTCCAGCAGGCAGCGTAGCCGGTGTGTTTTTATTAGGTTACGGCGTGTTTAGATTCTGTATTGAATATTTCCGCCAACCCGATGCACAACTCGGTTTATTTGCCGACTTTATTTCAATGGGACAAATACTTTCACTTCCTATGATAGTGGGTGGTTTAGGTTTATTAATTTGGGCATATAAGCAACCACAACACGTTAAAACAGCTAAGGCATAATAAGAAAAGCATGAAACAATATTTAAAATTATGTCAGCGTATTGTTGACGAAGGTCAGTGGGTCGAAAACAAACGTACAGGTACGCGTTGTTTAACCGTTATTAATGCCGATTTAGAATACGATGTGGCTAATAATAAGTTTCCAATGATCACGACGCGAAAAAGTTACTACAAAGCAGCGATTGCTGAGTTACTAGGATATTTACGTGGTTACGACAGCGCTGAGCAGTTTCGTGAGATTGGCTGTAAAACATGGGATGCCAACGCGAACGATAACAACGCATGGCTCAATAACCCTAACCGTAAAGGTGAGGACGATATGGGCCGTGTTTATGGCGTACAAGGCCGTGGTTGGCAACGTCCAGATGGCTCAACGCTTGATCAGCTTTCCAAAGTTATTAATAACTTAAAAAATGGCATTGATGACCGTGGTGAAATAATCACGTTTTATAATCCAGGTGAGTTTGAGCTTGGTTGTTTGCGTCCGTGTATGCATACGCACACTTTTTCACTACTTGGCGATACGCTATACTTAACGTCATACCAGCGAAGCTGTGATGTACCGCTTGGCCTTAATTTCAATCAGATTCAGTGTTTTGTGTTGCTTGCGTTAGTGGCTCAAATTACCGGCCACAAAGCGGGTAAGGCGTATCATAAAATTGCTAATGCACATATTTACGAAAACCAACTTGAACTGATGCGAGACGTGCAGTTGACGCGTGAGCCATTTGAACCACCTCAGTTAAAAATTAATCCAAAAATTAAATCATTAGAAGACATAGAAACGTGGGTAACACGAGACGACTTTGAAGTAATAGGCTATCAATGCCACGAAGCGATTCAATATCCATTTTCAGTATAATAAAAGATTAAGGAAAACATAAAATGAAAGCAGTGATCCCAGTAGCGGGCCTTGGCACTCGTATGTTACCAGCCACTAAAGCAATTCCTAAAGAAATGCTGCCAGTGGTAGACCGTCCTTTAATTCAATATGTAGTAAACGAAGCCGTTGCTGCAGGAATTAAAGAAATAGTGTTAGTAACGCACTCAAGTAAAAATTCAATCGAAAATCACTTCGATACAAGTTTTGAACTAGAAGCTACTTTAGAAAAGCGTGTTAAGCGGCAACTACTTGCCGAAGTGCAAGCAATTTGCCCTAAAGACGTAACCATTATTCACGTACGCCAAGGTGAAGCAAAAGGCTTAGGCCATGCTATTAGTTGTGCAGCGCCTATTATTGGTAACGAACCGTTTGTAGTTATTTTACCAGATGTAATTATTGACGATGTAGAGAGCGATCTTAAAAAAGATAACTTAGCAGAAATGATCGCTAATTTTGAGAAAACCAAGCACAGCCAAATTATGGTAGAACCAGTACCAATGGCACAAGTTAACCAGTTTGGTGTGGTTGATTTAGGTGATGTTGACTTAAAGCAAGGTGAAAGCTCACCAATTCTTAATATGGTAGAAAAGCCGCCAGTAGATGAAGCTCCATCAAACTTAGCTGTAGTGGGTCGATACGTATTAAGCGAAAATATCTGGCCGTTACTTGCAAAAACTCCGCAAGGTGCAGGCGACGAAATTCAATTAACTGACGCAATTGCGATGTTAATGGAACACGAAAAAGTAGATGCATACGCTATAAAAGGCCGTAGCCACGATTGTGGAAGTAAAATTGGTTACTTAAAAGCAACGATTGAATTTGCACTTCGTCGCGATGAATTTGCCGATGAATTAAAATCATTTATTAAAAAACTGATTTAACAGTTAACGTAAAACATGAAAGGCGCCTATATCGGCGCCTTTTTTTATGAGTTTTATTAGGGCCTGTTTATCTTTCGAGGTTAAATTTTCAGCAGGCTGTTTGGTATTTAGGCAAGGCAGAGCCTATGTAGTGTGGTTATTTCCCATAAATAGGCGATAACGTAGCATAAATGCCAAACATGCGCTGCCCGAAGGGTTCTGCCTCGGGACAATTTACTCTTTGTTACTCGGTTTTTACTTAGCCCACTAGGTTACAAACCTCGCGCCGCGATTAAATGGCCCCTAGATTGAACAAATTTTAATCCTGAAAGGTCAACAGGCCCTAGAATAAAATAAGAAAAGGAATAGCTCTAAAATAAAAGTTTTTAAGTCATTACAGACATATTGTTATTTATGTTGTAAAGTTTGTGTTAATTGGCATTGAATTTGTATTAAATAATGCTCTCAAGGAAGGGGTGGAGTATGCAACGTTGTGTTTTACGAAATACTGACAAGCATGCGAAGAGCTAAGTTTTATAGCTCACAGCTTAAATAAAGTTAAACGCTTTCTTGTGAGAATGTTTAACTGAAATGTAGTGTAAAAACACTGCTTTCAGGACAACTAATACATGTTTATATATAAAAAAAATAACATTGGGCTTTTACTTAGCTTGCTAATGCTTTTATTTGGTACAGCATGCAGCGTCTCGCCTGAAATAAAAACCATTGATGAACAACCTCAAAGTAACTCGCCTGACTACGTATCAATTACAGCCCTTGAACTTGCACAGCTAAAAGATGCCGCAATGCAGTGGCAACAAGCTCGTGAAGGTATAGAGCGAATTTTAAGATTAGAAAAAGAAATAACTTACCTCGTAAATCATATCGATATTATAAACAGCAAAGCTATTGCGCAGTCTAATCAAGGGTATAGCAGCAAGTCTGTACGCTCACCACGAAACACACGCAATGTTAAGTCACGCCAACAAGTTAAACAAAATTACAGTAATAAAAAACAAACTGTAGAATTAAATAAACCTAAACATGTATTTGCTTTACAGGTAGCTTCGGTTGACTCAGAGCAAGGTGTGGCTAAAGCATGGCAAGAGCTAAATACTAAAGCAGCACCGTTGTTTAGAGACAAAATATTGACTAACGTAGAAACCGCCAAAATAAACGACAAAATGTTTTACAGGCTAAAACTTGGCTCTTACCAAAACTTTAAAAATGCAAAAGCAGACTGTGACGTATTCAAGTTGTACAAACTCGATTGCATAGTAAGTAACTATACCGATAAGCCAGTAAAGCTGTAGTTAAAATAGAAACTTGCTTAAAATCTGTTTATCCATAAAATACACCCTTCATAATTAAATGCGTTTAGGGGGTATATGACCCCATAAAACAACGTCATTTCAGGGAAGGAAAATGCTTTTAAAACGGAGCTTAGAATGCATGATGCTAATGGGTGTACTTGTTTTATCTGCATGTAACTCATCTCAACAAGTTAAAATGGCTCAAGCAACCCCGCCCGATTCTTATTGAAAAGTCTGATTTGGAGCTGCTCAAAAGCTCTGCGGCACAATGGGAAAGCTCTCAACCAAAAGTAGAGCAGCTACTCAAGTTAGAAAATAAATTAACGCAGCTTGCTACTAACCTAAAACAACTAAATGAGTCTGATGTTCTAAATACTCGTGTAAATGATGTAGTTAATAACGAAAGTATATTAAAAACCGACTCGGCATTGTTTGCTTTGCAAATTGCCGCTTTTAAAAATAAAAATGCATTGCAAAAGAAGCTCAGCGAATTCCAAAAAAAATACCACAAAATATCATCTTATCCACTGAGATAAATGTAGAAACCGTAAGTGTTAATAACACAACTTTTTATCGATTGAAGTTAGGTGCTTATAGCAATTCAGCGGATGCGAAAAATGATTGTTTAGCTCTTATAAAGCAACAAGTAGCATGTTTTGTTAGCTATTATGTTCAACAACCTTACAGAAGTACGATATAGGCATACAAATTGCTTCATCCTCAGTATGTTTTGAAGAGGATGGCAATTATGCGCCTTTTACTGCCTTTATTATTTTTAAATTTAGCTGCTTGTAACTTGGTGCCACCGCCAGAACCAAGTGTGCCTACAGATGCACCTAAAGCGGCCATGGCTCCTTTTACTGTTGATGACTATGTAGTTAATTTAACGTCGCAACTTAACCACCTAAATGGAGCATTAAATGCTAATGCACGTGTTGGCGTTAGTAGCTTCTTTTATGCAGATGCACTAGATACAAAATTAGTGACAGGGCAAGCCTCAGGCTTAAGTCAGCAGATCCAAGAAAGTCTGCTTACACAATTTACGCAACTAGGTTATCACACGGTTGAGTACAGACTTGGGAATAACCTCTATTTATCAGAAAACTCAGACAGTATTTTAAGTCGCGATTTAAGTAAATTACGTAATCGCCAAAATATTGACTTAGTTATCACAGGAACAGTGACTCGCCAGCAGCATGCATACATAGTTAATGCACGGCTTGTGAATATAGAAAATAAACAGGTGCTCTCTGCGGGAAGTACCGAGATCCCAATTAATGTGATGTGGGGTAATGAAAAAATACAGCAACGCGATGGCTACTTATACCGCAGCGAATACTAACCAGGAGCACAAAATGAGAAATCTATTAATTACCCTCTGTTTACCTTTGGGCTTTGGCTGTTCGCATATACTAAATGGTATGAATACAGGTACGGATGAGACCCAGGTTCAAAATAATAACCAAACAACGCAACTCGTTAATAATCAGCGTGATGTTGCAGATCCAGTATCCAATGACCGTTTATTTCAATCGGACTTTGCTCAAAAAAATAGTCATACTAAGCCGACTCCGCCAATGCGAAAGAACATAAACCATTATGTACGCGGGATAATGCAAGACATGGTTGAAAATCTGCAATATGTTAATGGAAAAACACCATTAGCTGTTTCAAGTTTTGTATTTTTAGATGATGATTTTAATGACAGTAGTTTACTGGGTAATCAAATATCAGAAAGTTTTATGCACGAGCTACATAATTTTGGCATACCCGTTATTGACTTTAAAACAACCGACTACATGCGTGTTACACCTGAAGGAGACTTTGTATTTAGTCGAGATTATTTAGAGCTTAACCAAGATCAAAACTTTAAATACGTACTCGCTGGCACATTAGTGAGTAGTCAAGGAGGAGTCCTTGTAAATGCACGTATTATTGGGCTGCAAAGCAAAGCCGTAGTAGGCACTGCGCAAGGTTTTATTCCGCAGTCAGTTGTTGATGCACTTAATAGTAACTACCGCACTGATGGCATAATGCTTAAGCAAGCAAGCAAGTGAGGCTAACTATGTCGTATATACTAATTACTATCGTTGGATTTACTACTTTAATTGGGTTAACAGGCTGCTCAATGACGCATAATAATGAGCATAACGAAAACACAACACGAACAGATTACACAGTAAACGGTGGTAATGATCAGCTTAATATTGCTTATAATAATCAAGCAATACAATCGCAAGTTGAATACGATCCATCTCAGCAGTTCACACCACTTAAGCACCATAAAACACTTGCTAACTATGTAGAGCAAATGGCACTTGATTTGGTTGATACGCTTGAATTTGAAAGTGATACCGACACCAATATTAATATTGCCGTTACTACCTTGGTCGATCTTGATTCATCGCTTACTAAAAGTAATCAATTGGGTAATCAAATATCTGAGACGTTAATTCATCAGTTACAAAAGTTTGGTTATGGCGTGGTTGATTTTAAAACAACCCAAACAATAGATGTAAATAGCCGTGGTGATTTTGCTTTTTCACGTGATATTGAAAAGCTTAGTGATGAGCAAATGGCGAGCCATGTATTAGCGGGTACATTAATTTATCGCCATGATGCTGTTGTTGTAAATACACGTGTAATTAACGCGCATACAAAAAAAATCGTCGCGAGTAGTCGAAAACTAATCCCAATTTATGTACTAAATAAAGAAGATATATACTTATCAAGCAATTAAGTTCAGTTGTTGCTTGATATAAAAAACCAGATGCCGTTATAATTCACACCTCTAAGCACACAGCTTATTTGTGGCCTCTTAGTTAAATGGATATAACGGCCCCCTCCTAAGGGGCAGTTGCAAGTTCGATTCTTGCAGGGGCTACCAACTTACGTTTTTGTTTGTATTTCATACTACTCCATATTCATCCATATAAGACTAACTTAATCGCCTATGGCTTGGTATAGCTGGTTATACCTAAAGTTCAAGTTCTACCATATCCCACCATAACCACTTTTTATATTCCATCTTTTTAGTTACACTCATAGTTACACCGAATCGTTTTATCGATTTTGATGTAACTAAAACCGCTGTAATTCAATTATGCGGATGAAAATTAAAGGAAGAATGGGATCTTAATTTTAGTATCCCATTTAGGCCTAGCTACCTGTTCGGTAATGGAGTGAAACATGGCAAGAGCAACAACCCCTTTGAATGATACGCAGATAAAAAATGCGAAACCAAAAGCAAGTGAATACCTATTGTCGGATGGTGGCGGGTTAGGCTTGCGTATAAAAAAGAATGGCTCTAAAACGTGGCTGTTTAATTACTACCGTCCGCACATCAAAAAGCGAGCGCAAATAAGTTTTGGTGTTTACCCTGCGGTACCATTAGCAGCGGCTAGAAAAAAACGTGACGAAGCAAGGGCGTTACTTGCTGATGATATTGACCCTAAAGAATATAGAGAAAAAATTCAGAGCACTAAGATAACTGAGGCCAAGAGCACATTTGAGGCAGTGGTTAGGGAATGGGTATCGCTTAAGGAGCCAAAAGTAAGCGCTAGATATGCTTTTAATCTGCGTAGAGGGTTTGAGATTCACCTTTTCCCTGATGTTGGTGATATACCTATTAGCAAACTCTCGGCTCAATTGACTATTGAAGTCTTAAAGCCATTAGCTGCTGCTGGAAAGTTAGATATTCTTAATCGAATTTGTAGACGTATAAATGAGGTTATGGAGTTTGCTATTAATACAGGCCGACTACAATCCAATAATTTAAGAGGTATCAGCAAAGCGTTTGATAGTGCTACCCATACAGGTATGTATAGCTTTGCTCCGCAAGAATTACCCGATCTTATTAGCATAGTGAATAGCGCTAACATCAAGCTAATTACAAGATGCTTATTTGAATGGCAGCTACATACAATGGTTAGACCTGGGGAGGCTGTGAAAGCTGCTTGGAACGAGATTGATTTTGAAAATAAAACGTGGAATATTTCAGCGGAAACAATGAAAAAAAAGCGACCTCATACCGTACCACTTACGCCTCAATTGCTATCTTTACTTGAGTATATGAAGCCAATCACAGGTCATCGTGAATTTATTTTTCCTGCATATAGAAACCCTCGTAATCATTTAAGCCGTGAGACCTTAGGGGCAGCGCTTAGGCGAATGGGCTTACAAGGTAAGCAAACAGCCCACGGTTTACGAGCGCTTGCCAGTACAACACTAAATGAACAAGGTTTTGACTCTGATTTAATTGAGGCAGCACTAGCGCACGTTGATAAAAACCAAGTACGCGCAGCTTACAACCGAACCGACTATTTAGAGCGCAGGCGTAAAATGATGTGCTGGTGGTCTGCTCATATTGAAGCGGCTAGTAAGGGTGATTACTCGGTCACTGGCAATCAGCATTTAAAAGTAGTTTAAGGATTAGCTAATGGATGAATTTATTAGTGTAGATGAAGCGTTAGAGATGCTTTTTGATAAAGCTGATATGAGCGATAGCGATAAAATAAAGCGTTTATTTCGGCATTACAACAGAGGGAAAATTGATTTTTATACTGAATTATTTGGGTTACGACATAGTCGTTATGGAGTGCGCAAAAATCAAAAGGAAAGCTCTGAAAATATAGAAAAATTAGAAGGTTTCTTTAAGTTGAACCGACAGCATTGTGATGAGTATTTTCATGAATTATTGCTTTTACATTTAGGTGTAGAGTTCAAAGATAATGATGTTGAAGCGGGTAGCAATGTTATTGATCCCTATGATCATCACCAGTTCTATGAGAGCTCTAGCATTGGGTTGGTGGAAGATATGGAAGGGCAAGTTTGGAAGTTAAAAGATCAAGAGCCAACAGAATATAAAGGAATTGAAGTACATCATATTCACCCTATACACCCTCAAGTTGATGACTTATTAATTAAGGCTGATCAAGTAGCAATATTAGTGAAAGCAATTAAGCCAAAAAAAGAGCCTCATAATCGTTTCGATATTATAGATAAAAGTAATAGGGAAAGAATGGAAATACTGGGGGCAGCATTAGCTGTATTATCTGAATTTAGGGGGGAGTGTGTAACAAAAACCACAGGTAAAGTGGCTGGCGCAAAGGTAGCTAAGTTAGTTGAAATCAAAGCACAGCTATTTTGGCCTGAAACATTGGAGCCTCCACAAGATAAGGTGTCGATTGAAAAGATAATTAATGAATGGTTGAACAAAGCAAGGTAAATTTTGTTTTGAATCATATTCTTATGTTTATTTTTAGAAAGTTAAGTTTTGAAATCAGAAACCTAAAGTTAGCTGTCGTGTAATTTATTTTTGAGCCCTTAATATTCGCCTTGACCCAATAAAATAGAATAGAAGGTGAAAGGCGATGACAGATAGAATTTTAAAATTAAATGATGTTGTGGAAATTACTGGCGCTAGCGTATCTACGATTAACCGCTGGGAAAAGGCGGGTAAGTTCCCTGCTAGAAAAAAGCTAGGTATTAAGGCTATGGGCTGGCTTGCTAGTGATATTAAAAAATGGATGGAAAGCTTACCCAGTGCTAATGAAGTGAAAGGGGCGACCTAATGAAAGGGGGCAGCGGCAAAAAAGCCGCCACTCAAGCCAATTCAGCAGCCAATGATAATAGCCCAAAAAAGCCGAAGGCGCAGCCAAAGAAAGAACGCGCATTTATTTATATTTTGCAGCACCCCACAGGCGCTACAGAAAACGATATTTTACGTAATGTTGGTCTATCCAGTGGTAGAAACTATTTCACGCAGTTGGAGCGCTTACATGGTTTTGAATTAACGCGAGTTAATGATGAGAACCCAGACGGTATAGGTACCCATCTTAGATATAGTTTTTCATCACCAGAAATAGCAGCGGCAATTTTGAAAGAGATTAACGCGAGCCGAATAAGGCGAAAAGCAGGAGCATTAAGCCAGGAGCAAGAGGCGGAGTTGTTGGCACCTTTTAAAAAACTTCAATGAGCATTATAAGTTTGACTATAGGAGACGGGTTATGAGCGCTCGCGGTAGCAGTAAGGATAGTTTGGCAGATGCTAACGAAGTGGCCTATATCAGTTATCAAATTGAAGAAGTTGAAGGGCTGGTGTCTTTGATTGTTGGTGTAGGAGAGTACGAAAGTGTGGGGAGTGACGTGATCAATTATATGCTGGAGGCGGCTATGGGGCGGATTGATTGTATTTTAAGGCAAGTAAATGATGCGCTTTTAGGTTTGGCTAAAGAGCGTATAAAGGTTCGGAGCTGGTTATCTCAGGCCAACGCAATTTTAGTCGCTTTACGATGCCTAAATAACAACGGTGAAAGTATTGCGGAGGATTCACCAAGTTATGCGCTAAGTTTGGCTGGGGGTCTATTAAGAGATTGTCACAAGGCGGTAAATGATTTGCCGCTAAGAGATAATGGTTGGCAAGATAACTTGTTGAAGATGGAAGTACATTAAACAATCGAATTTTAAAGCAACGTAATAAATTTAATTAATAAGGAACAGGATAATGACTACAAACAATATGAAATATGATGCTAGCATTTCGGCAGACAACTTTGACTATCTTGATGGGGCGGTAAGTCAGGTACATAGCCTAACAGTGTTTATTACTGCTAATGATAACTACAAGTCTATGACAGAGACCACATTAGCAAACTTACTCTGGACTGTTAGTGAGCGCATAGGGGGAGTATTGACGGATAGCGTTGATATGTATTTTGGTGAAATCCCTAGAGAACAATTGAAATTTGAGCAGCTTTTAATTCAGGCTAAAACGGTGCTGGACGCTTTGCGTAATAGTGAGGGGTTTGGCGGATTGCTTGGAGGTCATCTGAGTAATGTAATTTGGCTGGTGGATGGTCTGCTTGAGGATGCTATAAAAGAATTAGGCAAAATGTCTACTCGTTCTGATGAACAGGCCGCTTAATAGAAATATGCGCCACCAGCATATTAAATCAACTTTGAATTATCCCTTGGTAGTGATCGTGGCCAAGGGAAACCCACCTAAGAAAATAGCCTAAAAAACCTATGTACCAGTATTTTTATGTAAGCGAATACTATCGCTGTGTGCGTTGTCGTTTATGACTTTTTGTTGGTGAAATAATATGAACATTCAAAGTTGGTTTTTTACCCTCGAAAAATGGCTATTTTTGAAGATGCGCCCCAGTAGAGGCGTTATAGCTATGGATAGTAGCTACTAACAATTAACTGGGTATTTAATAATATCTACGGCTCATGAATGACTAACCAACTAACCATAAATAACAATGATAAAGGGTATGAACACATTTTTGTCCACGGTGAAAAAGGGTGGTGGGTAAACGCTGGAAAAAGTGGCCTAATGGTTAAGCCTATGAGGGCTATGCTAGGCCAAATTGAGGCCATGTTGAGCAACCATAGTCGTGTAATGTTAATTCGTTTTGATTTGCGTATGGAGTCGTACACGCCAGATAACAAAATCATCACTGTATTTAACCGTAGGCTGTTTAAATGGGTTAAGGCTCAATATGGGGTTAGTCGTATTGGTTTTGTGTGGTGTAGAGAGCTTGAGAGGGCAAAACGTCAACATTACCACTATGCGCTTATGCTTGATGCGTCAAAAGTTAACTATCCAAACAGTATAACCAAGAAGGTTTTACAGATATGGGGCGAGCTTAACGGTTCGGCTTATGTACCAAAAAATTGTTATTACATCATGAAGCGCGATTGCTTGGAGTCACAGCAAGAGGCTATTTACCGTATATCTTATTTAGCCAAAGCGCGTGGGAAGGGCTACAAAGCTACTCAGGCTAAAAATTACGGTGCTAGTAGGATAAAGCTAAAGGCTAATGAGTTTTGAGATGTTTTGGTTTGAATGGATTTTATGGCTCTTTTAAGCCGTGTGACAGGGTGAACAGTGCGGAACAAATGGCGGAACAATTTAAATTTCAAGTCATTGTTTTTTATTTGGAAGTTATTTAATTCGGAACAAATGAGGGCTTAAATAAACGATTTGTTTTTTTAGGCGTCTAATAAAAGGCACTGTAAGCTCTTAGTTGAAAATTAACTTTACAGACCGGGCAATGTTTTTTGTTGCCGTAATTTGTCACGTCTATCTGGAGTAGTTCGAGAAACAATTTTAGCAATTTGCTTGTTAGATGGTTGTTGTTAATTTTCGAGAATAAGGTTAAAAATTTCATGTTCATTCAATGGACCCTCTGAAAGGAGATCTAATGTCATCTCATCAATATTAAAGAGAAATAAATCGATAAGAGCATTACGAACCTCATGGTTATCGTTATACCTTGCAATAAAATCTAAAATATCGAAGAACCTACGAATTGGTTTAGCTAATTCTTCTTTTGGTAAGTCCATGTAATATTGATTCATTAGTTCATGTTTAAATAGAGCGAGAACTAGGGCTGTATCCTCTAAATTATGTATATCTGTTGATGGAGCATACTTAGGTTCTCCAAATTTAGTAAAACATTCCTCATGAGTAAAATCTTTTAGAACACAACAAGACCTGTACTTAGATAGTTCACGGTTGGCACGTTCATCTTCAAGTATTTCATATAGCCGCATTTTTTCATTTTTAGCACTGTCGTTGAGTAGCTTATTGTAAGCTTGATTTTTTTGCTTAAATGAAATCTTTCGTTCGAATGCCTTGGTTGAACTATCTAACATCGCATTAAAAATCTTTATCGCTTTATCAAATTCTAAAACATCGTTAGTTGCTTTAAGTTCTTTTTTGCTTGTCTGCCAAGTGAGGAAAATAAAAATAGAGGTAATAGCCAATAACGGAGGAGTTAATATTCCATTAAAGTAGCTTGCAGTATCTACCCAATTCTTTAATGGGGCGTCTAAATTAAAATTAAAAGAACTAAAAAAATACCAAGCAACAACAAAAAACAAGACGACAATCGTAAACCCGTACAAACATGTAGAGACTATTGTTGTGTTATCGTTCTTTTTTTTACTCATGATCATTCCTTTGTATAAACGTATTCTTATCGATTTTTAATTACTTAAAAATTAGAATTATTATATACCGACCAGTATTAGCTCTATGCATAACAAATGGGGGAGGTATGGGTTACTAAACTTAATGTGTTATTTAAAGTGATCCAGCTACAAAGCCAACCGCTGCTCCAATAGCTGTTCCCCAGCCTGGCATTATTTGCGTTCCAATCATGGCGCCGCTTGCAGTGCCGCTCATTTGAGCGCTTTTCTGCTGTTGCTCTAAATTATTATTTGTCATTTCACGGTTTTGCTCTAAATCTGAAAGGGTTTTTAATGATCCTGTCGCTTTGTTTTTAGTGCTTTGTCCCGCTTGCATAATTGAATAGCTCATGAGCCAGCCTCGATGATATTGAGTGATACTTAAGAGGTAGTTTACTGATGTATGGATATTATGCAATTTGATAGTTTTAGCCCTTCCTTGGCTTGTACGTGGCTATGTATGCAAATATAAATATTGCGGCAGAGAAAGAGGCCGATGTGATTATAAGGTCAATATACTGACTTTCGTGGTCTCCAATAATTATGAATAGAATAAATGAAGCCAGGCCAATTGATAATGATCTTTTTAACGGTTTTTTCAATCTTACTCGAGAGTTATCAATTTCAATTTGTTCCAGCCTTATTTCGGTTTGTGTAGGCTTGGCTTTACACGGTGGGTATAGGAATTTCCTAGTTAAAGCGAATATCTCCAAAGGTAAGAACACGACTATAAACGCTCCGACAATTATCCCAACTACACCATGCTCTTGTTTAAGATATTCGAATACAGAAAGCTTGCTTTTGCCAGCTACAAAGTTTGTGGGGTTGGTTTCGCTATAAACGATGTATAGCTGGGTGCTAACCTTTACTTCTTCACCGAAGTCTATTAGTCCTTTGTGTCCATTAAAAGCTATGAGGTGGTCATAGTGCCTATTAGTACGGCCTTTGCGTCCGCTTGATTCACTGTATTGATATGCTATTACTTTAGCTGTGGTTACTTTCCCGTTTTGTACTAGGTCATAACTTTTTAGGATGCTGCCTGATGAGTACCAAATGACCAGTATCAGAAATGATGAGTAGGCGGCTATCTTAAATATTAATTTAATTCGTTCCATGAATAATTATCCTTTTTATTGGTGGCTTAATAATTCCACTTCTAATGTGAGCTGTAAATGATATTAGCAAATTTGTGACAAAAAATTTTAGTTACACTGGTAGTTACATCGGTTGATTGTTTGTTTTATTAATTTGTTTATTATCAGTTATTTGAAGTGTTAACTTGGTGTTTGCAGGGGCTACCAATTAAATCAATGAGTTATATTTTAACCTCCCTTCCTTATACTTTGTTTATAGCGTATATGTAGTCGTGTTTTATTTTTAATTAATGGTATTTAACACTTCTTGCTCGCATTTTTCACGCTCTGTAATCATGGCTTCAAAGTCAGTTTGAATTTGTGCTAGAACAGTTGGTGGGTTAAGTCGTTTGATTCTTTTAAATTGAATACTTTCTTCTTCATCATAGGCGAGTATTGCTAAAGTAATTTTTTCGCGTTCGATACCATTTGAAAATATTCCTTCGGTATCTAATTGTATGAGCACTTTCTCCATGGTTGTAAGCCATTGATGCCAATTATCCATTGCTTCTATATCTGATTGAAACAAATCAATGCTGTTTTCTAGTTTTTGACACTCTAGAGTTGTTTCATCAAAGTATTCGGAATAATCCTCAAACGTGGGGTAGTCTTCTGGATTCCATTTAGCCATGTAGAAACTACTTACATCATTGCCGTACTCTTCTTCAAATACTTTTTTTAAATCCGATAAGGTATTAAACATTGGAAGTAGTGAGTAGCTACCTGTGTGGTAAAAGCCCATTACATAAAGATCGTTACCGTATTTTTGTATAATGTTTTTAAACGCTTTTTTGGTATCTTGATAAAGTGTTTTTTCGAAGTTTTTAGTATCTAACATGAGGTCATTATTTCTTTTATTATTACAGAAATTTATATGAAAAAGAGAGCGATTAAAACTCACTCTACTAAAATAAAATAACCAGAGCTATTATATGACTCTGGTTATTGTAAGTTAATATTAGCCATCACTTGTAATCGTATCGATTAGCTCACTAAGTACGGCTTCAGATTTACTTGTTTCTACTTGGCAAGTACCTGCATTTAAATGACCACCACCGCCGTATTTAAGGCACAGTTCGCCAACATTCGTGTTTGAGCTGCGGTTAGTGATTGATTTACCAACGGCATACACTACGTTTTGTTTTTTAAGGCCCCACATTTTATGAATCGAGATATTGCAGTCGGGGTACATTGCATAAATAACAAATCGGTTTGTGGCGTAAATTGTTTCTTCTTGGGTTAAATCAAGAACCACTAAGTTTTTATGGACGGTAGCGCATTGAGAAATTTGCTCTTTGGCTTTTTCGTTATGCTCGTTATATAAAGCAACACGTTCGGCTACGTCTTCCATTTGTAGGATTTCTTCGATGCTTTGATCTTTACACGCATCAATCAGTTTCATCATTAATTGGTAATTTGAAATTTTAAACTCGCGAAAACGACCAAGGCCAGTTCGCGCATCCATAATAAAGTTCATTAAGACCCAATCGGTTGGGTTTAATATTTCGTCTTTTGAAAACTGAGCAGCATCGCCTTTATCTACCGCGTCCATCATTTCAACAGAAATATTTGGAAGTTTTTCAGCGCCGCCATAATAGTCATAAACTACGCGAGCTGCTGATGGGGCTTCTGGATCAATAATATGATTTTTTATGTCGCTTGAGTTACGAACGGTTTCGCTAAGGTGATGATCGAATGCGATGTGACAACCTGCAACGTAGGGGAGGTTGGTGGTAATGTCGTTTTCGGTAATGTCTATTTTGCCATCTTGCATGTCTTTTGGATGAACAAACAAAATATCGTCAATTAGGTCTAAGTCTTTAAGCAATACGGCACAAACTAAGCCATCAAAATCGCTGCGAGTGACTAGTCTAAATTTATTATTGGGCATAGCTATTCCATCTTTTTAATTGAATTATCAATTAAGTGTAACAGCTAAATTTTTTTTTGAGAGGTCAGCTTAAAAAAATTATAAAAAAAAGCCAAAACGTTAGTTTTGGCTTTTGCTAGCAAGTTTGTATGTGTGGCAAATAGGTTATGCGCCTGGGCCACATTCCATACATGAATTTACAATGTCTGGGCCAAATTTAAGTTTGGCATTTAAGTCGCGAAGGGCGGTACGTAACCCTTCTTCAATTACTGGGTGGTAAAATGGCATATCAAGCATTTCTGGTACGGTCATTTTGTTTTGTACAGCCCATGCAAGTAAGTGAGCAATATGTTCGGCTTGTGGGCCAATAAACTCAGCACCTAAAAATAAGCCTGTGCCTTGCTCCGCATATACACGCATATGACCTTTGTTTTTAAGCATTACTCGGCTACGGCCTTGGTTTTCAAAGCTGACTTCGCCTACTTCAAAACAACCGCATGGGCCTAATCGGTCAGTAATTTGCTTGTAGCTTTCGCCTACCATTGCTATTTGTGGGTCGCTAAATACAGCTGCAATTTTAGCTCTGCGCAGACCTATACGTACATCTGGGAAGCGCCCTGCATTTTGACCTGCAATAGCACCTTGGTCAGATGCTTCGTGTAGCAGTGGTAGCATGTTACTTGCATCGCCTGCTATAAATATGTTTGATTCACCACATTGCATTGTGTGCGTGTCTGCGTGAGGTACGCCGCGTTCATCAAGCTCAATGCCGGTGTTTTCAAGGCCTAGTTTATCTACGTTAGGTACTCGGCCTGTGGCTGCAAGTACGTAGTCAAACTGTTCGGTGTGTTTTTCACCTTGTTTGTCGGTGTAAGTTAGCTGTGCTTTGTCGCCAACTTGCATCATGTCAGATACGTTTGAGTCGGTATCTACAAAAAATTCTTCAGCAAAAACAGTGTTTGCGTAGTCTTTTACTACTGGATCTGTAAGTGGGCCAATTGCGCCGCCTACACCAAATAGTTTTACATTTACGCCTAGTCGGCTAAGTGCTTGGCCAATTTCAAGACCTATTACACCAGGGCCAAATACAGCGACTGATTCTGGTAGGTCATCCCAATCAAATACGTCGTCGTTTATAATAAGTTTGTCGCCAAAGTTATTAAATACGCCAGGGTACGAAGGGCGTGAACCAGTGGCAATTACAAAGCGTTTTGCTGTAATAATTGTGTGGTCGTCTATTTGTATGCGGTTTGTGTCTAAAAATTTAGCGTAACCACGAATTTTATCACCATCTGGTAATTCATCTACGGCTTCTACTACGAATCCTGCAAAACGATCTCGTTCACTTTTAACGCGTGCCATAACTGCTTTGCCATCAATGATAGGCTTTGAGCTATGAACACCAAATGCAGGTGCCATTTCAATTGCGTGTGCAGCTTCAGCGGCTGCAATCAATAACTTACTTGGCATACAACCAACACGTGCACATGTGGTGCCGTATGGGCCTGATTCGATCATTAATACATTTTGTGTGAACTGTTTAGCATTACGATAAGCACTTAAACCAGCAGTGCCTGCGCCTATAACAACAACATCGGTTTGCAATTCTTTCATAGTATTTTTTCCTCTAATAAATAGGGGCATAAAAGCCCCTATTTTTTACCTACTAACGTTAGGTATTTAATTTACTTATTAATTAAGCAAAGTATTTTTCTAAGTCGTCTGAACCACCGATGTGTTTACCACCAATGAATATTTGTGGAACAGTGTCACGACCAGATACAGCTTTTAGGCTTGTTAGTGATGCGCCTGCACCCATAACAATCTCTTCATATGCGAAGCCTTTTTCTGCAAGAAGCTCTTTTGCTTTTTTACAGAAAGGACAGCCAGGTTTAGTAAAGATGCTTACTGGTTCTGGTTTAGCTTGCTTAGGGTTGATGTAATCAAGCATTGTGTCTGCGTCAGATACTTCAAACGGGTCACCTGGTAAATCTGGTTCGATGAACATTTTGTCAATCACGCCATCTTTAACAAGCATAGAGTATCTCCAGCTGCGCTTACCAAAGCCTAGGTCGTTCTTATCTACTAACATGCCCATGCCGTCAGTAAATTCGCCGTTGCCGTCTGGTAATAAAGTAATGTTTTGCGCTTCTTGATGTTCAGCCCATGCGTTCATTACAAAGGTATCGTTTACTGATAAACATACGATTTCGTCAACGCCGTTTTGCTTAAGTACGCCTGCTAATTCGTTGTAACGTGGTAAGTGAGTTGATGAACATGTTGGTGTGAATGCACCTGGTAGTGAAAACACTACAACAGTTTTACCTTTAAAAATGTCATCTGTTGTTACTGATTTCCAATCGTTATTTTGACGAGTTGCAAATGTAACACTTGGGATTGTTTGACCTTCGATATTGTTTAACATAATTTTTGTTCCTCTTGATTTGTTGATAGCCATTATGGTGAATAATTAAATATAGTTCCAATCGTTTGTTTGTATTAAACTGATAGTTATAAACTATCACGTAGAGCTGAATATGAACTTAAAAGATTTTGAATATGTAAAAGCAATAGCGCAATATAAACATTTTCGCAAAGCTGCCGATGCATGTTTTGTAAGCCAGCCTACATTAAGTGGTCAAGTAAAAAAACTCGAAAATGAGCTTGGCGTTACTTTGTTTGATCGCTCAACCAAGCAAGTTACCTTAACAGCTAAAGGTGAACGTTTGTTGACGCAAATAGAGATTATTTTAGAACAAACGCAAATACTCAAAGAACTTGCTGCTACTTCTAACGAGCCTCTACAAGGTAAATTAACTATTGGTATTATTCCTACCATTGCGCCTTACTTGTTGCCTGCGTTATTAACATCGATGAAAGCGGCATTTATTGATAGCCAGTTTTCGTTTATTGAGATGCAAACAGCAACAATTTTAGAAGCTTTAAACAAGGGTGAACTCGACTTTGCTATTTTAGCCGATGTGCCAGAGCTTATTAATTACCATACGGTTGCTTTATACAAAGAAGATTTTTTAGTGGCGGTATCACACGATAACGCGCTGTCTAAGCATAAAAAAGTAGCGCTGAGCGATCTTCAAGGATGCAGCCTATTAATGTTAAGTGATGGCCATTGCTTTAAAGATCAAGCCCAAAAGTTTTGTTTTTCTGCAGGAGTCGATGTATCTAACCAGTATAAAGGTAATAGTTTAGAAACATTATTAGCGTTAGTGGCTATGGATGACGGTATTACATTTGTACCAAAGTTGGCATGTACCGACCGTGTAGGGATTGATTACTTGCCTATATTCCCTAATCAGCAGCGTAATGTGGTGTTTGCATGCAGAAAGCATTATCCGCATTTATCTGGTGTAGAACAATTGGGCGAGTGGTTATCGACTCACCCTAATTTAAAAGCTAAATTAACTAAAAAAGTTAATTAAATATTTAAAGGTTTTGGCTGATTATTTCTACAACATCGTTAATTTGCACGCCAGGTAGTGGTTTATCATCAATACTGACTGCTACTGCAGTTTGCTGATAAAGCTGCTCTACGCGAATTTTATTAAGCGTGGTGATGGTGTGTGGCATAACATTACCTGCCGCGTCGGTTAAATAGTTATGGTGCGCAATGCTTAGCATTTGGCCTTTTTTTAACCCATGAGCTTTACCTAAGTTAATAACGATTTTGCTATTTTCCATATGCATTATTTTACCTTGAGTAGGTAAACACGCCATAGCTGCTTGAATGTCATAACTTACTGATTGGTTGATATCGGTTATGCTTTGCCCATAAGGCGATTGCCAAAACCTATCACTATTAACATCAACTATGGTTGTTTTTTCAAATGGCCAAATTGCTTGAGTATGGTAACTATTTTGCCAAAGTTGCTCATAGGTAGTGCCATCAAACAGTGCAAACTCAATGTTGTAACTGCGCTCATACGCCTCGTCTTGCCAAAATGCATAATCGTTATTGAGTTTGTCGCTAGTCGAAAGGCTGGTTATTTGGCTAAGCAGAACATATTGAGCGTTACTGCGCGAAGATATTTCTTCTAATTGGGCATTTGAATAGTCGTGCTGCTGCGAAAAGTATTTATCAACGCTTATTGCATTATTATAGTAAGCAATAGGTACTGCGCTCATTTTTGATTTTTGCAGGGAAGTAAAAATATTTTTGCTAATCGCTTTGCTTACGTCAAATATTTGACCCATTTTGGCGTGTTCACGATGAACAAGTTGGCTTTGTGTAACGGCCACAAACTTATTAAAACTATTTTGTGGGCATTGCTCTGTTTGAGAAAAAATATCGAGTCGTAATGTAACGGCAAATTTATTGTCGTATTTATTTTCGCTGATTAGTTCAATTTTTTGAATTTCGCCGTGGCTGCTAATTTTTAGCTGATCTTGCATTAACACGCCATCTACCAGGGTTTGTACAGAGCTAACCCGTGCGCCAGAGAACACTAACGCTTGTGTAATCGCATCTTTTATAGCGGCAGATTTAGCTGCGCTCGTATCACCATTTTGAACGTTCGCGTGACCCGTTGATTCATACCACTGTGCTTTAGTAAAAGGGGAGAAGGTTAATAATGCCGTTACACTTAATCCTGCAAATGCCAATGATAAAAACGACTTCATACTTTTACTCCAATTAAACGTTAGCTATTAACTAGGTAGAGCAAGGACTGTACCAATGTTATTTGGTAATTATTAGTAATGCTATAAATGGCATTAAACGTGCATATGTACTGCTAATTACTATACAAGGGCTAGATGCTATGCGAGCAATTTCATTACTTATTACACTTGGGTGTTTAACCTTAGGTGGTTGTAGCAGCGTTTTTGATAAGCATGTTGAATATAAATATGTAGAGCCAAATAATTACCCCGTTTTAAAAGCGATAGGGTATGCACCTATTAGCTTGCAAAAAGGCGCTAACGCGTCGCAAAAACAACTTATGGCCATTAAAGCTTCTAAGCTTGAGGCTTACCGCGAGCTTACTGAACAAGTATATGGGCAAAAAATTACCGCAGGAACAACGGTGGAAGGTTCAATTGCTCAAGACGATTACCTAGAAAGTAAAGTGCAGGGGCTTATTAAAGGTGCACAAATAATTAAAACTTACGCAGTAGATGATACTTACGTGACCGAGCTTGAGCTTAATATGAAGCGTGTGCACGATTTATACATAGGTGAAGTAAAACCACGCGAAGTTAAAAAAGTAACTTATTACTAAATAACCCAGTTGATTAAAAAAGTTATTCAAAATATCTCATCCTCTTATATTGAGTGCTATGCTGTTGTTAGGATTAATTTTTAAGCAGATTGCGTAGTGCTCAACAGATGTATTTTATTGCCACTTATATTAACAGTGGCTCTGTAAATGGCGTTTAAGCCAACTCATTTAAATCCTAAATTATTTATATGGTGCAAAGCCAATTTGCGCTACCTATTACTGTTTTTTGTACTCTCTAGTGGTGTGCTTGCAAGCCGACTAACTATTCAATTTAATACCTTTATTGAGCTGATGGGTCAACAATATGGACCTGCGCGAGCGGCTGTTGCACGTAACTGGCAAAGTATGTTGGTACAAACTCAAAACAAACCAGAGCAACAACAAATTCTTATTGTTAATGATTTTTTTGCGCGTAATTTACGCTATCAAACTGATATTTTGCTATGGAAACAAAACGATTATTGGGCAACCCCTTTAGAAACGTTAGGCAGAGGCTTAGGCGATTGTGAAGATTACGCAATAGCAAAGTATATAAGCTTGAGAGCCCTAGGGGTGAGCGACGACAAGTTACGTCTTATTTATGTAAAAGCAAAAATTGCGGGCACTAACAAAACGCAAGCACATATGGTGTTAGGTTATTTTGCTACACCAAACGCTCAGCCACTTATTTTAGACAGTTTAATAACAAAGGTTTTACCTGCTGCAAAACGTGTAGATTTAAGCCCTGTTTTTAGCTTTAACAGCCAAGGTTTATGGGCTAATAATTCAACCAAAAGTGTAGCCAGCCCAACAGCAAGACTTTCACGCTGGCGTAAAATTTTGGAGCAGACAACCAAAGAAGGAGTTATGTGGTAATGGCATCATTTTCCTTATCTAAGTATCTTAAAAAACGAAAAATAACACTCAGGCAAGAGCTGTGGATTGCATTATTAATTGTTATTTTTGTAGGCTTTATAAGTAGTGTTTTAATTAGCACTAATTCGGCTAAAAGTTATTTTTCGACCCAGCTGTATTTAAAAAATGTAGATAACGCCAGTTCACTCGCGTTAATGATCAGCCAATTAGATAAAGACCCCGTTGAGCTTGAATTATTAGTATCGGCCACATTTGATACCGGTCACTATAAGCGAATAGAACTACAAAACCCTAATGGTGAGGTGATTGTTAAACGCACGTTTACCGATGAACTCGAAGCGACGGCTCCGCAGTGGTTTAGAGCAATGTATGGATTAAATGTACAGCCAGGGGTTGGGCAAGTAAATGATGGTTGGCAGCAGTTTGGTACTTTGTTTATAGAAAGCCACAGTCAATATGCTGAGCAAGCCTTATGGGAAAGTGCGCTTAAACTATTTTTTAGTTTTTTAATTGTCGCTTTTTTTGCTTGTATAGTTAGTGCTTACTTTTTAAGTAGGATATTAAAACCACTAGATGATGTTGTGTATCAGGCTAATGCATTTGGTGAAAAACGTTTTATTAAATCCACCGTCCCTCGTACATTTGAGTTTGCACGTTTAGTGCAATCAATGAACCAGTTATCTACCCGTTTTAGCCGTATTATTAAAGAAGATAATAAACGTTTAGAAGAGCTTAGATTTAAATCGCAACACGATGAGCTAACTGGTTTAGCAAATAGAGAATATTTTGGTGCAACGCTTGAGGCTCACTTACAAAAATCAAAAGATCATGCCCATGGTGCCTTGTTTTTATTTAGGGTTGTTAACCTCGATCGCGTAAGTGAGGAAGTGGGACGAGTAGAAATGGTTAACTTTCTACGTCGATTTTCACAGATGTTGGTTAGCTTCTTAGAAAGCAACCAAGAACACTTTTCTGAAAATTACATTGCACGTATTTCTCACAGCGATTTTACCGTTTTATTTAGTGATATTGATGATATTCAAGCAATCAGTGAACGTATTTTATTGATGCATCAATCGTTTGTTGAAGAGTATAAAAACGTTAAGCTAGCGATACCTCACAGCTGTACTTATATTCAAAAAGACGATACGCGATTTGATGTATTAAAGCGTGCGGATGAACTTTTAAAATCATCGGGTAAACGATCTGATGTACAAGCAAAAGTAGCTCAAATCAAGCAAGAAAGTGAGCTGTTTGATAATGCAACTAGTTGGCAAAATGCCATAGAAGAGGCACTCAACAATAATAATTTAGAAATAAATACTTACCCAGTAACGAGCTTTACGGGGCAGGTAATGCAAAATCAATTAGGGTTGAGCCTAAAGCTTGGTGGGCAAGTATACCGTGCTAGTTACTACTACCAGTGGGCTAACCGATTAAAGTTATTAGCGCGTTTAGATTGGGGTTTAATTAAGGCGTTGGTGGCTCATTATAGTATTGAGCCACCAAGTGAACTGATTTCGGTTGAATTATCTGCTCAAACGTTACTTGATGATGCTGCACTTGCTTCGATTCTTACGTACCTTTCGGCGTTTCCTGATTTAGCCTCTAAAATTTGTTTTGATATTCGTGAAAGTATTGCCGTTAGCGAAATTGAGATATTTAAAGATTTTTGTGAGCAGGCTCGATGTATGGGCGCTAAGGTAGCATTAAAACGTGTGGGCCCTGAATTTACTAAAATTAATAAAATTCAGGAATTTGGTCTTGAAATGATTAAGGTTGATAGCGTTTACGGACACAATATTAGTTACAGCCAAGATAACCAAACATTCCTGCGAGGAGTATGTACGTTAGCGCATTCTATTGGCATTAAAGTGGTGGCTCAAGGTGTAACAAGCCAAGATGATATAGATACACTTATTAACTTAGGCTTTGATGGGGTTATTAAAGAGTAAGTAGTAGGCATTAACCGTGCGGTTAATGCCCTTTTACAACTAACATTAATTGGATGCGGTCGCGAACTTTTAGCTTATTAAATATAGAGCTCATATGCTCTTTAATTGTGCGTTCTGTAATATTTAAAGATTCTGCAGCTTGCTTATTAGTTGCACCTGTTACAACAATATCAACTACTTGACGTTCTCGCCTTGTGAGTACATCAAGCTCGCATGTGCTCGCATATTTAAACGGTGTATTTGATAAAGCTCCTACTAAGTTAGATAGTAATTGCCCTGGTAACCATATTCCGCCAGTACAAATTGTCTCAAGTACTTGTTCAATAATTACTTTAGTAGCGAGTGCTTCTACGTACCCCCTAGCTCCTGCTTCAAGCGCACTTCTTAGTTGATTTATTTCTAGTTCGTTGGTCATAACGATAACCAGTAAACGTTGCTGAGAATACTTTTTAACAAGCTCAAGCCAATTAGGTGTGCCGGCTAAAACCCAAATAATACTTGATGCCGTGACTCTGTGTGGTTCTTTTGTGCATATCAAACAACCAGGAAACGCTGTATGCCAGTGTTTCGATTCAAATTCAGGCTGTGTAATAAAAATACTTTGGCGCATTACTTCTCCATTTATAAAATGTTTTAACGCTCTGTCATTGCTTGCGATGTAGCTCTAAGAACCGGTTTTAAAATATACTCAAGTACGGTTTTTTTACCGGTAATAATATCCACTTGAGTGGTCATTCCTGGAATAATAGTCAGCTCTTTTGAAAAATTATTTTTGGTGGTTTTTAGCTGCACCAAATAAAAGGTATTCTCGCGGTCATCTGTAATTGTATCGGCACTTATATGTAATACTTCGGCTTCAAGGCCACCATATACGGCAAAGTCGTAGGCACTAAATTTTATCATTGCAGATTGCCCAGGGCGTAAAAATGCAATGTCTTTAGGCGGGATTTTTGCCTCTACTACAAGTTGATCGTCAAGCGGGACAATTTCCATAACATCACTACCTGGCTGTAAAATACCGCCAACAGTATTAACTAATAATCGTTGTACAGTGCCTTTAACAGGAGAGCGTATTTCAGTTTGAGTTACTTTATCGGCTAAGCCAGATTCAGTTTCTTTAATTGAATCTAGTCGCAGTAGCGCTTCGGAGAGTTCATTGTTCCAGCGGTTAATCATAACGAGCTCAACTTCGGTTACCTTATTTTTAGCTTCGTTAATGGCCGAAAGACTCCTATTTATAACTGCTTTGGTTCTGTTTATCTCGCCGTTTAAATCAACTATTTGACGCTCTAAACGAATAATATCTATATCCGAAATAGCACCGGTGCGTAACAATGGGCGGGTCACTTTAAGCTCCCTGTTTGTTAAGCGTAGCGCGCTGGTATGCTGCTGAAGTGCCGCTTTTGCTTCAATATAATCTTGGTGTCGCTGCTCTAGTTGGCGTTTGTGAATACTTACCTGTTGCTCCAACTCTTGGCTGTTACTCAAATAAAGAGAGCGTTCGTGTTGAACCACCTGAGGCGCATTTTTTATAACATCTTCGTTAAATACGAGCTCCTTTTTTTGAGTGAGCGCTCTGAGCCTCGCAACTTTTGCACTTAACGATTCAACCTTGGATTGATTTTCCCTAAAGCTAGAAATAAAGCGGGTAGGGTCTATTTTAATGAGTACATCACCCTCGTTTACTATTTGGCCTTCTCGGACATTTATTTTTTCGACCATACCACCATCATAAGATTGAATAAGCTGTAATTTATTAGAGGGAATAACCCGTCCCTCGCCACGAGCAACTTCATCCAAATTAGCAAAACCAGACCACACAATAAGGCATATAAACGTTAAGCAAATTAAATAAAGTAGTAACCTAGCGCTTGCTGGTTCCTGCTGCATTTTTTCCCACTGTGCATCTACTACCCAGTCTTGAGTATTTGGCGGTGAAATCCATCCTTTAAATAGTTTATTAAATACGGATGGCTTACCTTGTTTTCTTGCTTCTATTGCTTTGCTAACAGATTCAAAAGAGCGTTGTTCAAGTGGTTTTTTGTTATCACTCATGAGGCCTGCTCCACGGTTTTATTATTTAACGCCGCAATTACTTTTTGTTTTGGTCCATCAGCAACTACTTTTCCGTTATCTAAAACTATAATTCGGTCAACAAGCTCAAGTAATGATGAGCGGTGAGTCACCACGATTAAGGTTTTATCTTTAGAATAACCCTTTAAATTATTAATAATTTTACTTTCACTATTATGATCTAGTGATGAGGTTGGCTCATCTAGTAATAGTATTGGAGGGTCGTTAATTATGGCTCTTGCCATACCTACAGCTTGGCGTTGCCCTCCTGATAATTGGCGGCCTTGCTCGCCTACTTGTAAATCAAATCCGTCTGGGTGCGAATTAATTAAATCAAATAATTGGCTCCGCTCACAGGCTTCAATAATTTGCTCGTCTTTGGCATGCCAAGCGCTTATCGTAAGGTTGTCTTTTAAGGTCCCATAAAACAGGGCAACGGTTTGCGGTACATAACCAATATTATGGCGAAGCTCTGCAGGGTCAATTTGATGTATATCGTTATTGTCCATCAAAATTGCTCCTGAACAGGGTTCATATAGCCCTAAAATAAGCTTTTCTAATGTACTTTTACCTGAGCCATTACGTCCTAAAATTGCGACTTTTTCACCAGCTTTAATTTTAAAACTAACGCCGTTGAGTGCATTATGAGATTCGTCAGAGTATTTAAAGCATACATCTTTAAATTCTATATCGCCCTTTAAAATAGGGTGGCTTAACCAATGCTTACCAGGTGGGCGCTCGACCTCTTTTTCCATAATCTCATTTAGTGATTGCATTGCTATTGCGGCATGATGATATTGCGCTAAAACAGCGGCTGACTGCCCAATAGGGCCCATAGCACGAGATGATAATAAGTAGGCTGCAATTAATCCGCCTTGAGTTAGCTCACCTTCAATAACGAGGTGTACGCCTATTATCATTATTATCACGCCTACACATTGTTGTATCCACGATGCTGTATTTGATATAGAGCTTGAAACGAGTCGGCTTTGTGCGTTTACTTGCGCAATGTAAATGGTCGACTTTTCCCATACAGATTGTGTTTTACACTCTGAGTGAAAACTTTTTACATCTTCAATGTTGGTTAAACTTTCTACTAATACTGCATTTCGCATTGAGCTTGCTTTCATTGTTTGCTCTGAAAGGGCTTCAAGTTTGCGGTGTGCGGCTATAGCGTAAGCTAATAATATAAGTGCGCCCGCTATAATGGGTAAACTTAGAGGTACGCCAATAATGGCGATAACAATTAAATATAAAACTACGAATGGTAAGTCGACTAATGCGACAAGCGTTATGGAGCTAAAAAAGTTACGTACAGCTTCAAATGATTGAATATTGCTAGCAAAGGAGCCAGCTGATGATGGACGGTTTTTTAGTTTCATACCTAATACCCGCTCCATAATTACAGCCGATACTTTGACATCTATTCTGCTTGCAGCAAGCTCTACAAAATAGCCTCTTACTAAGCGTAAAACAAAGTCAGCAGTGAGTGCTATTAAAATACCAATGGCAAGTACCCAAAGGGTTTCTGTTGCATGGTTAGGCACTACGCGGTCATATACGTTCATTACAAATAAAGGCATAGCAACCGACAAAAAGCCCAACGCAATAGCTGAAATAATTACGTCTTTATAAAGTGAGCGGCACTCTTTAATTACTCCCCAAAACCATCCGTCTTTTGATAGTTTTTCAAGTACAGGTGTTCGCTCATCAAATGCAAATTCTGGTTGTGCATAAATAATTAAACCAACACTGTTGCCTGCTAATTCATCAATGCTCTGTTCGATAACTGATTCGGTAAGCTCTGGGTAAATTACACTCACCAACTGCTTATCGTAATCAATAGAATTAATAACACAGGCTTGATTGTCTTTTAAAATTAAGATGGCAGGTAGCAGTGCTGTATTAATTTTTTGTAGTGGCTTATTAACTACTTTTGATTTAAAGCCAATGCGCTTTGCTGCGCGCGAAAAACCTGATGGAGTAAGATTTCCATCAGTTAGAGGAAGTCCATTTAATAGTGCTTCTCTTGAAAACTCTTTATCATGATGGCGACATAAAACTGCTAGGCAGTCAACGAGTATGCCACCATGATCAAGTACATCGTTTAATTCCATAAACCATCCAATGTTATGTAGAACTGCATGCGGTTGTTACTACTAAACCTAAACTCGAGAAATAAATTTAGCTTAAATATTTCAAGCCGAGTTTAGGCTATTTACATAACGTTAATTGACTTAGCTATCAGTAATTACAGCTTCGATACGTCGATTCGCAGCATTTGCTCTTACTGATATTTCGTTTACTCGAGGTTGATCAATACCGTACCCGAACGATTTAACACGTTTTGGTTTTATATCGAATTGTTTAATTAGAATTTCAGCAACGGCAAACGCACGTTTTTCAGATAGTTTGCGGTTATATGTTCGATCTCCATCTAGAGAAGCATGACCTTGTATTTCAACCTGCTTATTTGGGTTTTCTTTTAAAAAATCTGCAAGCCGACTAATTTCTTGAATATATTGAGACCTTACATCGCTTGAGTCAGCAGAAAAAGGGATACCAATCTCTATATTCGAGGTTGATGCGCTATAAATTGTACAGCCAGATAAATCAACATTAGTTGACAGTGGCGTACTCGGACAAGTGTCTTGCTCGTTTGGTACGCCGTCACCATCATCATCTAAAAAGCTACTTGGTGTAGTGTCGGTTTCCAACGGTATATCTAAGTACCTTGGCATAGCGGTTACACTCATGTAGGCATTATCTTGCTTCGCTTTTTTTTGTAGAAATGCCTTGCGGCTAAAGGTGGTTGCTACATCGTAACTCGGACAAATATTTTGTGCGTTATGCACAATAGGATCGTCAGTTAGCTCTTTTAATGTAGGGTATTTACCTGACATTACGTCAAGTGCTGGCAATAATTTCCCCATTTCTTTTAGCATAGTTAAAATAGCCGATTGGCGGTCGTAAAGCGCAACTATGTATGAACGTGTTGATTGGAACGATTCGTTTTCGGCATCAAGTACGTCTAGTAGAGTTCGTTGGCCTATATCAAATTGATCTTTATATGCAATTTTAACTTTAGTTGATGATTCGCGGTGTTGATTAAGCGCTGGCAACTTTTGCTCTAGTATAGTTACGTTGTAGTAGGCAATTTGCAGACTTTGACGAATATCAATACAGGCTTGATCTCGTTGATATTTTGCAATGTTTATATCTTGATAAGCTTGTTCTAAATTAGCGCTATCAAGACCACCGTTATACAAGTTATAACTAATATCTATGCCGACTCGCGCTTCTGTTCTGGTTTCATTTTGACCAAGCTCATCTCTATCTTGGCTACCGTAGCGGGCAGATAAATCTACGTTAGGATGAAAGGCCGCTTTTTGTGCTTTGGCGTTCGCTTTTTGCGCTTCAATATTATACAAAGAGGCATAAAATGAAGGGCTGTTTTTGTAGGCGACGTCTAGCGCTTGGTTAACCGAAATTGGTATATTGTTTTCATCAAGGTCAGCTTGCTTTATATCGTTCATAGGTAGCTCACCTACAACTCTTAGGTAGCGAGCGCTTACATCATGTAAATTTGAGTACTCCGTTAATACATTAGATTGCGCTAGAGATAAACGGCCACTAATTTGTTCTAGGTCTGCTGCGCGCGCTACACCGGCGCTTACGCTTTGCTCTATTTGTTGGTATACAGACTCGTGCTCTTGTAAATTAGCTTCTGCAAGTTGTACTAACTCTTTGAATTTTTGTACGTCAAGTAGTGCAATCGAGGCTTCAAGTGCTGTTTGTTCTGTTTGAGAAATAAGCTCAAAGTACCTAATAAGTTGAATACGTTTAAAACGGTCAACTGTATTAGATGTTCTAAAACCGTCATAAAGCATTTGAGTAACGCTTAATTCGGCTGTATTACGGTTATATTCTTCTTCAATACCGTAATTTCTTCTTTCATATCCTGCACTTGCTGATACATCAACACTTGGTAAATAACCTGAACGGGCAGCATCCACTCCATAAATAGAAGATTTAAAAGCATGCCATGCTTCTTGTACTTCAGGATTGTTTTCAATCGCTTTACTTGAGACGTATGTAAGTGGCATTGCTGATTGTTCGTTTGCATGCACGTAGTTTGATAAAGTTACGGCTGTAATCGCTAATCCGATTAACATAGTCCCTTGATGCTTTTTAAAAGTGTTTTTTATAATCATTTCTTCCTCTTAGATCCTGTTAAGACCGAAAATACTCTTTTAAATATTTAGTAAAGGAGTGCTAATTTTGCAAGTAATCTTTTTGGACAGCATAAAAAAAAATTTATACCACTTTTTTGTTGATTTTTTATTTTTGAATTTTTCTTCTAAACCTGTACTTGAGTCCAGTATCTATGTGCTTTTTTTGTTCTACCTTTAATTTATTAGATTGTTATTTTAAAAAGTTTGAGGGTACCTAAATGGAAGCAAATCAACTTGTAGTTATTGATATTCAGGGTTCGGCGGGTGTTGTGTTGGATGATGGATCAATAAGAGCGTTAAACGTTGGTGACATTATTACCGTAGGTGATTTAGTTGTTACTGCTATTAAGTCGTCGTTACAAATAGATGTGCAAGGTGAAACCTTATCTATACCCGCAAATCAAAAGGTAAAAATAACACCAGACCTATTAGCGAAAGAAGCAAGAGACGCTAGCGAAACAACTGTTTTTGATGAAAGTTTAGATGAAGCAATCGCAAGCTTAGACTTAGGTACAGAACAAGACTCATCAACGGCGGCTAATTCAGATGTAACAGATTTTTTAGATGCATTAGAGGGTGATGGGGACATTTTAGATAATTTAGAGGCAACAGCCGCTGGTGGCGGTAATGCAGCTGGTGCAGATGGAGGTAGTTCGTTTGTACAGTTAACCCGAATTTCTGAAAGTGTTGATCCTAGTAGTGTTACTTTTGATTCTTCTTTTGATCAAAGCGCTACTGAAGCTTTTAATTTAAGAGATACCTCTGATGGTATTGTGCCTGACGCAACTTCGGCTTCTATTTCACTTAATGAGCTGGGCGTTACTAATTCATCACAACCAACAATTACCGGTACGAGTGAAAACTTAATTGGCGAAACGGTTAATGTAACGGTAACTGATGTTGATGGAAATTCTCAAGTAGTTAGTGTTGTGATTGGCCCTGATGGTACCTTTGAAATAACTCTACCAACTCCGGTTGCTGATGGCCCTGTGACCGTTGTTGTTGAAGCGACAGATCCTGTTGGCAACCCTATAAACGACACTATTTCTATAGAAATTGATACAACACCTCCGCTTATTGCTATTGATCCTGTTGCCGATTCTGCTTCGCAAACAGTGACAGTAACAGGGACTGTATCTGGGTTGAACACTGGGGATAATGTGTCAGTCACGTTAACGGATAGTGCAGGTACGGTACAAACAATTGTTACTCAAGTTGATGCGCTAGGAAATTGGGTTATTACTACTACCTCACCTTTATCTGAAGGAGAGTTTAACGTAAGCGCAGTGGCGATTGATGCCGCTGGAAATCAAGCTGTAGATCAAGCTTTAGCGAATGTAGATTTAACTGCTCCGGTAATCACAGTAAATGTAACTGATGAAACAAATAACGCAACACCACCACTTGTTGGAACAACAAATGGTGTTCCTGAAGGCACGCAAGTAACAATTACTGTTACAGATAGTGCAGGACAAATACAAACATTAACTGCGGTTACTCAAGCCGATGGAAGCTGGAGTGTAGAAGTTGGGACTCCTTTACCCGAAGGTGATTTTACTGTTGATGCACAAGTAAGCGACAGTGTAGGAAACTTAGCATCAGCAAGTGATTCAGGAGTAGTTGATTTAACGGCGCCTACGGTACAAATTAATAATATTAACGACACTCAAGACACCACGCCAACTATTACTGGTAACGCGCAAGATGTACCTGCAGGCTCTATTATTAGTGTGGTTATTACCGATTTTAATGGTCAAACTCAAACATTATTAACCCAAACAAACGCTGATGGTGATTGGTCTATCGACGTAACTACGCCATTGGCTGAAGGGCAGTTTGAGGTTGATGCAAGTGTAAGCGATGCTGCAGGTAATCAAGCCCAAGCAAATAACCAAGGTGTTGTTGATTTAACAAACCCAGATATTACCGTTACTGCAATTGCTGATACTAACGATACTACACCAACATTTGTAGGTAGGGTGGAAGACGCTCCTGCGGGCTCTGTTATTACAGTATTAGTAACCGATATTAACGGTAACGTACAAACTTTAACTACTTTATTAAATGAAGATGGCACATGGAGTGTTGATGCTAATGAAATCTTGCCAGGTGGTGAGTTTACAGCAACTGCGTCAGTAACCGATCCAGCAGGTAATGAGGCTACTGCGCAAACAAACGGCGAAATAACGTTTGCTCCTATTTCAATTCAAATCGATGCAATTGCTAATACTAACGATACCACTCCATTTTTAAGTGGTAACACCGGTAATGTGCCTGCAGGTACTACCATTACTTTAACTATTACGGCAAGCGATGGGAGTACATTTACATTACTTGCAGTGACGCAAGCAGATGGTTCATGGACTGCACAAGTAACAACCCCTCTACCTGAGGGCGACTTTACCGTAGTTGCTGCTGTTATAGATGACTCGGGTAATGAAGCGCAAGCAAGTGCAGTAGGTAATGTTGATTTAACTGTAAGCATTAATTTTATTATTGATACTAACGATACAACACCAACAGTTAGCGGCTCTACCCAAGACGTAGAGCCTGGTGCATTAGTAACCGTTACATTTACAGGAAGCGATGGCGTAACAGAAACTGTGCAAGTAGTTACTGGTGCTGACGGAAGCTGGTCAGTTGAGGCAAGTAATGAATTGGTTGAAGGTCCGTTTAGTGTAATTGCAACTGTGACTGATGCTGCGGGTAATACAGCTTCTGCAAGCGAAACTGGAGAAATTGATTTAACAGATCCTGCAATCACGATTAATCCTATTGAGGATACGAATGATGTAACTCCATCAGTAAGTGGTAACGTAATTGATGTACCTGCAGGGACCGAAGTTACATTAGTAATAACTGACAGTGAAGGCAATGAACAAACACTCACAACACTTACAAATGCCGATGGTACATATACAGCGGATATTATTGCAGATCTCAGTGAAGGTGATTTCACAGTAACAGCGAGTGTTAGTGATACTGCAGGCAATAGCAGTACGGCAACTGTTACAGGTACGGTCGATTTAACCGCACCAAGTGTCACTATCAACAATATTGCTGATACAAACGATACAACACCTACTCTTACCGGTTCTACCCAAGGATTAGCATCGGGCAGTGAAGTAACTTTAATTGTTACCGATAGTCTAGGAGCAGAGCAACAGTTAGTGACTACTATAAGTGCTGATGGTACTTGGAGTATTGAGATTTCAACTGCTTTAAGTGAGGGGGATTTTACCGTAACTGCTAATGTATCTGATAATGCGGGTAACGCAGCCCAAGATTCACAATTAGGCACAGTTGATACCACCCCTCCTTTAGTTGCAATAAATGACTTTGCTGATTCAAACGATACAACGCCTACATTTAGCGGAACAACAAGTGATGTAGCTCCAGGTAGCCTTGTTAGTGTTTTAGTTACTGATGCAAATGGTGAGTCTCAAACATTGACGGCGGTTGTGTCAGAAGATGGAACTTGGCAAGTTGGTGCAACTCAAGCTGTTGCTGAAGGCGACTTTACAATTACGGCAACAGTAACAGACGCTGCAGGTAATGAAGCAAGCGATACCGGTACTGGAACAATTGATTTATCAGCTCCAATTATAGCAATTAATACAATCCCAGATAGCGCCGATACTACTCCAACAATTTCAGGTTCAGTACAAAATGTGCCAGCTGGAACAACGGTTACGTTAATATTGACGGATGCTGGTGGTAATACACAAACAATTACAACACAAACGCTAGCTGATGGTAGCTGGACAGCTGATGCTATTAATGAGTTAGTTGAAGGTGACTTTAGCGTTAATGCCATCGTTAGCGATGAAGCAGGTAACCAAAGTGAAACTTCAGCACAAGGAACTATCGATAATACCGCACCAACTATTACGATAGATGCACTGGCTGATAGTAACGACACCACCCCAACTATTTCAGGCACCGCAACGGGGGAGCCAGAAGGCACGGTTGTTATTATTACCGTGACTGATGAAGCAGGTAATCCACAAATAATTACTACTGAAGTACAAGCCGATGGCACCTTTAGTGTTGATGTGCCGAACGAATTAAGTGAAGGTGAATTTACTGTTGAGGTATCGGTTACAGATACTGCGGGCAATGAAACCACAGCAACTACGACTGGCGAGGTTGATACTTTAGCACCGGTGATCACGATAGATGCACTGGCTGATAGTAACGACACCACCCCAACTATTTCAGGCACTGCAACGGGCGAGCCAGAGGGTACAGTTGTTACTATTACCGTGACTGATGAAGCAGGTAATCCACAAATAATTACTACTGAAGTGCAAGCTGATGGCACCTTTAGTGTGGACGTACCAAATGAACTAAGCGAAGGCGAATTTACTGTTGAGGTATCTGTTACTGACACTTCAGGTAATGAAACCACAGCAACTACGACTGGAGAAATTGATACTTCAGCACCGGTGATCACGATAGATGCACTGGCTGATAGTAACGACACCACTCCAACTATTTCAGGGACTGCGACGGGTGAGCCAGAAGGCACGGTTGTTACTATTACCGTGACTGATGAAGCAGGTAATCCACAAATAATTACCACTGAAGTGCAAGCAGATGGCACCTTTAATGTGGACGTACCAAATGAACTAAGTGAAGGCGAATTTACAGTTGAGGTATCCGTTACTGACACTTCAGGTAATGAAACCACAGCAACAACGACGGGTGAGGTCGATACGGCTGCACCATTAGTAATAATAGACCCTGTTGATGATACTAACGACACCACTCCAACTATTTCAGGGACTGCGACGGGTGAGCCAGAAGGCACAGTTGTTACTATTACGGTAACTGATGATGCTGGTAACCCACAAATAATTACTACTGAAGTGCAAGCTGATGGCACCTTTAGTGCGGACGTACCAAATGAACTAAGCGAAGGCGAATTTACTGTTGAGGTATCCGTTACTGACACTTCAGGTAATGAAACCACAGCAACTACGACTGGAGAAATTGATACTTCAGCACCGGTGATCACGATAGATGCACTGGCTGATACTAACAATACCACCCCAACTATTTCTGGCACCGCAACGGGTGAGCCAGAGGGCACGGTTGTTACTATTA
This sequence comes from Pseudoalteromonas sp. NGC95, assembly GCF_015864705.1. Taxonomy (NCBI): domain Bacteria; kingdom Pseudomonadati; phylum Pseudomonadota; class Gammaproteobacteria; order Alteromonadales; family Pseudoalteromonadaceae; genus Pseudoalteromonas; species Pseudoalteromonas sp. NGC95. Next base: position 4,083 of record NZ_JADYWR010000014.1, on the reverse strand, counting down.
CAGTTACTGATGAAGCAGGTAACCCACAAATCATTACCACTGAAGTACAAGCTGATGGCACCTTCAGTGTTGATGTGCCGAACGAATTAAGTGAAGGCGAATTTACTGTTGAGGTATCGGTTACCGATACCGCAGGGAATGAAACAACCGCAACAACAACGGGAGAAGTCGATACTGCCGCGCCAACAGTTACTATTGACCCCATAGGTGATACTAACGATACCACACCAACCATTTCAGGCACCGCAACAGGTGAGCCAGAAGGCACAGTTGTTACTATTACCGTGACCGATGAAGCAGGTAACCCACAAACCATCACCACAGAAGTACAAGCCGATGGCACCTTTAGTATTGATGTGCCGAACGAATTAAGTGAAGGCGAATACAGCGTAGACGTATCAATCACTGATACTGCGGGTAACGAAAGTACAGAAGTAACAACGGGTACTATTGATACCTCAGCTCCTGTTATTGCGATTAATGCACTCGTTGATAGTAACGACACCACCCCAACTATTTCAGGGACTGCGACGGGTGAGCCAGAAGGCACGGTTGTTACTATTACCGTGACTGATGACGCTGGTAACGAACAAGTTATCACTACAGAAGTGCTCGCTGATGGCACTTTCACTGTTGATGTACCGAACGAATTAAGTGAAGGTGAATTTATTGTTGAGGTATCGGTTACCGATACCGCAGGTAATGAAACCACAGCAACAACGACGGGCGAAGTTGATACTGCCGCGCCAACAGTTACTATTGACCCCATAGGTGATACTAACGATACCACACCAACAATTTCAGGCACCGCAACGGGTGAGCCAGAAGGCACGGTTGTTACTATTACAGTAACTGATGATGCAGGTAATCCACAAACCATAACCACAGAAGTACAAGCCGATGGCACATTTAGTGTTGATGTACCAAATGAATTAAGTGAAGGTGAGTTTACTGTTGAAGTATCGGTTACCGATACAGCAGGGAATGAAACAACCGTAACAACAACAGGCGAAGTTGATACCACAGCGCCAATAGTGACTATTAACGCGTTAGGCGATACGAGTGATACAACACCGACCATTTCAGGTACGGTTAGCGGGGAGCCAGCTGGTTCAACCGTAACTTTAACCGTGACCGATGCTAACGGTGAATTACAAACAATTACAGCACAAGTAATTGCTGATGGAAGTTGGACTGCAGAAGTATCCGCGGCTTTAGCTGAAGGAAGCTACTCTGTAGATGCAAGTATTAGTGATAGCGCTGGTAATGAAGGCACAGCAAGTGCTTCAGGCACAATTGATACAAGCGCATTGACCATTACCATTGATATTATTGGCGAAACTAACGATCAAACACCTCAAATAAATGGTGATACTTTTAATGCACAAGTTGGCTCTCAAGTGGAAGTTCAGATCACTGACTCAGCGGGTGCAATAATTACTTTAACCACAGTTGTTGATGAAAACGGTCTTTGGAGTGTTACTCCGCCTGCAAATTTAGCTGAGGGCACCATTTTAATTAGTGCAACAGTAACAGACATAGGTGGTGGAACGGCTAATGCAGAGCTTGATGCTGTAATTGATATTACGCCTCCAACCATACAAGTAAATGAACTAGAAACAAGTAATGATACTACTCCAATTATTTCAGGTAGCACAACAGACGTAGCTTCAGGCACAGTTATAAATTTAACGGTTACTGATTCTCAAGGAGTTGTTCGTACATTTAGCACTACAACGGATGCCGATGGTAATTGGAGTGTTGAGCTTTCTCAAGAGCTGGCCTCGGGCGATTATTCTGTAGAAGCTGAAGTATCTGATGCTGCAGGAAATAGCGCTTCAACTACGGCTACCGGTAATATAGACACATCAGGACCTAGCTTAACCGTTGACTTTGAAGCTGTAACCAACGACTCAACGCCTACTATTTCAGGCACTAGTGATGCAGACGTTGGTACCAGCATCACGGTTGTTATTACTGATGATAACGGGGTTGAACAAACACTTACCACCACAGTAGATACAAATGGTAACTGGGAAGTAACTCCACAAACAGATTTAAATGAAGGTGATAACACCATCGAAGTGAGTGTATCTGACGAAGCAGGAAATACGACAAAAGTTACAGATACAATTACGTTAGACACGCAAGCGCCAACGCTCACCATTCAAAACGTAGGTGATGTTAGCGATTTAACACCCGAGCTTCAGGGCATCAGTAATGAAATTGGTGGCACCGTTACACTCACCATCACCGACAGCGCAGGTGCTGTGCAAACCATTGAGGCCCTAGTTGGCAGCGATGGTCACTGGAACATTGAAATTCCAGGTGCCCTTGCACAAGGTGATTTTAGCGTTGTTGCCAGCATTACTGATGCTGCAGGCAACGACACCACCACGAGCAGCAGTGGTAATGTGGATACCATTACACCGGTTGTCACCGTTGATGCACTGGGCCTGGGTAACGACAGCACCCCAGTTGTTAGTGGTACCTCAACAGAGCCTGAAGGCACGGTTATCAACATTATTATTACCGACAGTAACGGTGATGAGCACCCAATCACCGCTACTGTGGATGCAAACGGCGATTGGCAAGCAACCAGCCCTGAATTACCAGATGGCAGCTACACCGTACAAGCCAGTATCACCGATGATGCAGGCAACACCGGCGGCGTCACACAAACAGGCACCCTAGATACCTTAGCGCCGACATTGACACTGGATACCGTAGGAGCGACCAACGACAGCACCCCAACAATCAGCGGAAGCAGCAATGCGCCAGCAGGCACGGTTATAACGATTAACGTCACGGATGCAAATAATACAGAAACGTTCACTGCAACAGTGCAAGCCGATGGCAGCTGGTCAACGGATGTACCAAACGCGTTAACTGATGGTCCACTCACTATCGAAGCAAGCGTCAGTGACAGTGCAGGCAACACCACCACATTAAGTGAAGGCGCAACATTGGATACCAATGCACCGAGTATTAATATTGATGCATTAATGGACACAAATGACACCACGCCAGAAATTCGCGGGACAAGTGATGCAGCTGATGGCACCACCATTAGCTTAACGTTTGAAGACAGTGCAGGGAATATTACGACTGTTGATACGACCGTAACGGGTGGTGTATGGAGCGTCGATGCACCAAGCGTGCTAGCCGAAGGCGAATACACAGTAACAGCGACCGTGGATGATGGACTGGGCAATATTGGCAGCGCCACAGAAACAGGCGAGATTGACTTAACCGCACCAAGCCTTGTTATCACCGACAACGGTGTAGGTAACGACACCACCCCAACGATTGCAGGTACCAGCGATGCCGTGCAGGGAAGTGAAGTAACGATTGTTGTCACCGACAGCAGTGGCACACCGCAAACAATAAGCGCCACCGTACTTGCCAATGGCACATGGTCAATCCCTGTACCGATAGCACTTGCAGAAGGTAACTTCACCGTAAGCGCAAGCGTGAGCGATGCAGCAGGCAACGAAGCCACCGCCACAGGCACTGGTGAAATAGATACCACCGCACCGACACTTGTACTTACCAGCTCAGGCTCAAGTAGCGACATCACCCCGACACTCAGCGGAACAAGCGATGCGGTTGAAGGCACCGTTATTAACTTCACCGTGGTGGACGATCAAGGCAATACACAAATCTTTACGACCACTGTGGATGCCGATGGCAACTTCTCTATAGAAGTACCGACTGCCTTGGCAGAAGGGCTGTACACGATCACCGCTAACATCAGCGATGTAGCAGGTAACAGCACCGATATTACAGGCAACGGCACAATAGACACGTCCGCGCCAAGCATTACCGTTGATGCGCCAGTATTAACAAACGACAGCACGCCAACAGTGACAGGCACCAGTGATGCACCTAACAGCACCATCACAGTGACGTTTACAGATGCAGCGAATGCAGTGCAAACTATTGATGTACAAACCGATGCTAATGGTAACTGGAGTGCAACACCAACAGGCACATTAGCTGAAGGGAACTACAGCGTCAGCGCCAGCATCACTGATGCTGCAGGCAACACAGGCACCGGCACGGACAGTGGCGAAGTAGACG
>NZ_JADYWR010000013.1:0-128082 GCF_015864705.1 Pseudoalteromonas sp. NGC95 | reverse complement strand
TTTCATCACTGAGTTCATAACCCATAATTTTGCGACTATACGCATCAGTTACTAGCGATAGATAGTGAACACCTTGCTCTGATTGAACATAGGTTATATCGCTTACAAAAACCTCTTCTGGTCGCGATGGTTGCACATCTTTTAGCAAGTTAGGATGCTTTTTCATCCAATGTTTACTAAACNGCGATGGTTGCACATCTTTTAGCAAGTTAGGATGCTTTTTCATCCAATGTTTACTAAAAGTAGTTTTAGTGTAACTACGCTTAGGTTTAACCAATAAACGTTCATTTTTCAAATAACTAAAAAAAGCGTCTCGACCTAAACTTATGCCTCGCTCTATGAATTTTGGTTTAAGTAAAAAATACAACTTTCTTCCACCTAAGCGCGGCATAAAACGTCGTATTTCCAATACCATCGCTTTAACTGGTGCTAGTTCAATAGCACGCAGTTTAGCTCTGCTCTCTCGTTGATATATCGCTTGTCTCGTTATACCAAGCAGCATGCAGCACGTTCTAAGCTAACTATTTTTTGCTTTTGAAGGCTTCTTGCTCCTTGGCAATATACTTTTTTCGAAGGTTTGTTCCATGCTCAGCGTCAAGAATATTAACCACTTCATTGAGTAACAGGTTACGTAAGTGCTCATCTTCAAGCTCTCGCTCGAGGCGTTTGATTTTTTGAGCGGGACTTTCTTTGGCTTTAGGTGATGTAGGCATAGTTATCTTAGGTGATTGAGTCCAATCCATCCTACCGTGTTTTCTTAACCAAGTAAGCACGGTAGAACGACCTTGTATGCCATAAATTTTTTGGGCTTGTTTATAAGTCATATCGCCTTTTTCTACAGCGTCGACAACTTGTAATTTAAAGCCTAATGAATAATCTCGTTGTGTTCGTTTGAGCGCTGTATTATTTGACTTGGTCATAATAAATCCTAAATGTGTAAACACATTTCAGGACGAGACAAAAATAAATAAAAGAGCATAAGTATTTACTTATGCTTTTTTATTTGGCTTATTCTTTTATGACTACTCTTTTGGAAGTAGTACGGTGTCGATAACATGAATTACGCCGTTGCTTGCTTTTACATCAGCTTTTACAACTTTAGCGTCATTTATCATTACGCCCATGCTGTCGGCTTTAACCATAACTGATTGGCCTTGTAATGTTTTCGCACTATCTACCTTCATTACATCGGCTGCCATCACTTTTCCAGACACTACGTGATAAGTTAATACCGCCGTTAGCTTGTCTTTGTTTTCAGGCTTGAGTAGCATTTCAACAGTGCCTTCAGGTAATTTAGAAAATGCAGCATCTGTTGGTGCAAAAATAGTAAAGGGTCCTTTACCTTGCAGTGTTTCAACTAAACCTGCGGCTTTAACAACAGCAACAAGAGTAGTGAACGAACCATTTTCAACGGCTACTTCAACAACGTCTTTTTTCATACCATGATGATCAGCATAAGCCATTGTAGTAAATCCAAGGCTTGCAGTTGTAAACAATAATGCAGTAGTAATTTTCTTAAACATTTTATTTTCCTTTAAGTTAATACCCGTTGGTTTCGTTAAATGTTACGACGCTCTAAATTTAATCGATCAATTAAAATTAGTAGTCAACATGTTTTGTTACATCATTGATTGAACTGCAGCTAATTAGCAAAGTCATATAAATAGTTACTCAATTAAAGACTTGTTCAATTGAAGGGAATAGGCATGAAATTAGTTTATAAGTTTTGGAAAAATAACCGCTCTCTTATCGTATTTATTGCACTGATGAGCGTATTTAGAAGCGCTGTTGCCGATTGGTACGAAGTGCCAACAGGCTCAATGAAACCGACCATTCAAGAAGGTGACAGAATACTTACCGATAAAATGGCCTACGATATTCGCGTCCCATTTACGCACATAAAATTACTTAAATTAGCGGATCCACAAGCTGGTGATATTATTGTTTTTGACTCACAAGCTGCCGATAACCGTTTAATTAAACGTGTAATTGGTGTGCCAGGAGACACCGTTGCGCTTGAAAATAATGAGCTCATTATTAATGGTAAAAAACTTAATTATGCAGATCAGCGAAGCAACATAGACTCGCTTGATAAAATTGAAGATTTAAACGGATTAGAGCATTCGATAAGAGTGGCAAATATTCCTTCACGTTTATCGGGGTTTGATGCAATTACAATTCCTGATGATTATTATTTAGCAATGGGTGATAACCGCGACAATAGCGCTGACTCGCGTGTAATAGGTTTAATTCCGCGTAACGAGTTATTAGGAAAAGCAGAGCGCGTTATAGTGTCACTTGATTACGATAATTATTACCTACCAAGAAAAGATCGCGTATTGAAAAAGCTAAATTAATTAGTAGTAATTAATTTTGTATAGCGCCCATTTGGCTATTCTATAAATAAAATAAACTGCCTATTTAGGCAGTTTACTTATATAGTTTTTTACAAGCTTGGTAAGGTGGCTACGCTCTTGTTCGGTATTTAATACCTTACAAAAATCGCCACTTACTGCCGCGCCACAAGCACCTGCTTCAAACCATTGTGATAAATTATCTAAATTCACACCACCAACAGGTATTAATTGTGCTTCTGAAAATGGACCTGTTAATGCTTTAAAGTAACCAACGCCCATACTGCCCGCAGGAAATACCTTAATAATATCTGCCTTATATTCAATTGCATTTGCTACATCGGTAGGTGTTAGCGCGCCCATTAATACTGGCAACCCGTGCTGGTGGGCAAGTTCGACAACCGATTTGTTGGTATTTGGCGTTACAATAAACTGCGCGCCTGCATCAATTGCTTGCTGAGCAAGGGTGGTGTTAATTATTGTGCCTGCACCAATAAGTGCGTTTTTATGAGCTGCGCGTGCTTTTGTTATTTCTTGCTCAAAGCCAGGCGTGTTTGAAGTGATTTCGAGTGCGTTTATGCCTGCATTAACTAAGCAATCAATTAATGGAGCTACGTCGCTTTGTTGTTTTAAGCGTAAGATTGCGAGTAACTTATATTGCTTGATTAGCGCACTGGTATTTAGTCTTTGGGTATCAAGGTTGCTGGTCATGGTTGTTGATCTAAAAAATATTTTAATACACTGATATTATTTAAATAATGCTTATAAAGCAAATAGGGAAGCCCATAAAAAAACCGCTGATGTATCAGCGGTTTTTATTGTATGAGTAATATTACATTACGCGCATACCAGGCTCTGAGCCGTCATCTGGGTTAAGAATATAAATTTCTTTTCCGCCAGGACCTGCTGCTAATACCATGCCCTCAGACATACCAAAGCGCATTTTACGAGGCTTAAGGTTAGCGACCATAACGGTTAACTTACCTTCGAGATCCTCTGGTGCGTAAGCTGATTTAATACCTGCAAACACTTGGCGAGTTTCTCCGCCTAAATCAAGAGTTAGCTTAAGTAGTTTATCTGCGCCTTCTACGTGCTCTGCTTTAGCTATTTTAGCTACGCGTAAGTCTACTTTTGCAAAGTCATCAAATTCTATTTCGTCGCTAATCGGCTCTTTTGCAAGTGGGCTGTTAGGGTCAATAGTTGCTTTTGGCGCTAAGCTTTCTTTAGATTCTTCAACCATTTTATTTACTTTATCCATTTCAACACGTTGCATTAACGGTTTAAATTTATTGATAGGGTGGCTTACGAGTGCATTTTGAACGCCGTCCCATGCAAGGTCGTCATTTAAAAATGCTTGTACGTTGTCGGCCATTTCTGGTAGCACTGGTTTTAAGTAAGTAATTAAAACGCGGAACAAGTTAAGACCAAGAGAACACACTTCGTGTGCTTCTTGTTGCTTAGTTTCGTCTTTAATTAATACCCAAGGTGCTGCGCCATCAATAAATTGGTTTGCTTTGTCGGCAAGCGCCATTATTTCGCGAATTGCGCGGCTGTAATCGCGGTTTTCGTAGTGTGTTGTAATGCTAGGTGCAGCCGCTTGAAACTCTGCTAACAGCTCTGGTTGCATAATAGTGCTGCTTAGTTTGCCATCAAACTTTTTAGTAATAAAGCCAGCACAACGGCTCGCTATGTTGACTACTTTACCTACTAGGTCTGAATTTACGCGCTGTGCAAAGTCTTCTAGGTTTAAATCAAGGTCAACAATACCGCTGCTTAATTTTGCTGCGTAGTAGTAACGTAAGTACTCTGGGTTTAAGTTATCTAAATAAGTACGCGCTTTAATAAACGTACCCTTTGATTTAGACATTTTTTCGCCATTTACAGTGACAAAACCATGAGCGAATACGTTAGTTGGCTTTCTAAAATTAGCGCCTTCTAGCATTGCTGGCCAAAATAAGCTGTGGAAATAAATGATGTCTTTACCAATAAAGTGATAAAGCTCAGCGTCTGAACCTTCAGCCCAAAATTCATCAAAGTTGATGCCTTTTTTGTCACACAGGTTTTTAAAGCTCGCCATGTAACCAATAGGTGCATCTAACCAAACGTAAAAATATTTGCCCGGTGCATTTGGAATTTCAAAACCAAAGTAAGGCGCATCACGGCTAATATCCCACTGTTGCAAGCCATCGGTAAACCATTCGTCTAGCTTGTTAGCCATTTCTTGTTGAATAGTGCCCGAGTGTAACCACTCTTTTAGCATGCCTTCAAATGCTGGCAGGTCAAAAAAGTAATGTTCAGAATCTTTAAGTACAGGCTCTGCACCTGACATTACAGAACGCGGATTAATGAGTTCGGTAGGGCTGTATGTAGCACCACACGAATCACAACTGTCGCCATTTTGGTTTTCAGACTTACACGTTGGGCAAGTACCTGTTACAAAACGATCGGGTAAGAAAATACCTTTTTCCGGATCGAATAATTGCGAAATAGTGTGCTTTTTAATATGACCGGCATCGTTTAGGCGGTTATAAATAAGTTCGCTTAATTCTTTGTTTTCTTGGCTGTGGGTGCTGTGGTAGTTATCAAATTTGATATTAAAGTCAGCGAAGTCGCGTTGGCGTTCTATGCTCACTTGTTTTACCATTTCTTCAGGCGTGATCCCTTGCTTTTGCGCATTAAGCATAATTGGCGTGCCGTGGGCATCGTCTGCGCAAACATAATAAGCTTCGTGGCCCTGTAGTTTTTGAAAACGTGACCAAATATCAGTTTGAATATATTCCAATAGATGACCTAAGTGAGTAGGGCCATTTGCATAAGGTAATGCGCTGGTAATCAGGATCTTTCGCTGCGTCATAATCATTCCGAATTGAGGATAAAACGCCGTTTTTATTATACAAACGGCAATTATCATTAATTTATCTACAAGCTATCTGCTTAGAGTGCGCACAGCTTATGGATTTTTATTAATTGACTGGTGTTAATGCCCTGAATGTTACATAATTCCGTGGCACTTTTCATCAAAGAAACGCTATTTAATTGCTATGTTTGGACTGTCGAAACTATTCTCTTCTAAATCGGTGCAAAAACAACCGATTATTACTGCCTTAGCGGCATATCGTAGTGCGGCTTTTGCCGTCGGTATTGATGAAAGCTTCATTGATACTATTACTCAAAATGACGATAAATCACTACACATTAAATTAACCCTGCCATTTGCTGGGCAATCAGAAATGCCTTTAGTTGAGCAACACGTAAGTGAAAGCTTAAAAGTGCCTGTAATAATTAGCGCCAAGGTTATCATTAAAGAGGCAGCTAAGTTTAAGGCGATTAAACATATTGTGCTTATTGCCTCAGGCAAAGGCGGAGTAGGTAAGTCGACTACTGCCGTTAACTTGGCGGGCGCCCTTAAAAACGAAGGCGCAAAGGTGGGTATTTTAGATGCTGATATTTATGGCCCATCTATTCCAATGCTTTTAGGCTTGGTGGGCGCAGAGCCCGTCACTAAAGATAACAAACAGCTACAGCCTTTTGATGCAAACGGCATTAAAGCGCAATCTATTGGATTTTTGGTCCCAAGCGATGATGCCACCGTTTGGCGCGGGCCAATGGCGTCAGGCGCACTTAGCCAATTGCTAAACGAGACTGATTGGGGCGAGCTTGACTACTTAATTGTAGATATGCCACCGGGCACCGGTGATATTCAACTTACAATGAGCCAAAAAGTACCAGCGAGCGGCACTGTTATTGTCACTACACCGCAAGACTTAGCCCTTGCCGATGCGCAAAAAGGCATTGCCATGTTTAATAAAGTAAACGTGCCGGTGCTGGGCTTAATAGAAAACATGAGCCATTACATTTGCAGCCACTGCGGTGAAGCTAATCACGTATTTGGTAAAGACGGTGCACAAAAGCTGGCGCACAAGCACGGCGTACCCGTACTTAGCCATATTCCTCTTGCAATAGATATACGTGAGTATTCTGAGCAAGGAAAACTTATTGCCAACGATAACGACGCGGCAATAAGCAAAACATACAGCGCAGCAGCGAGGCTTATAGCCAGCACGCTCTATTATCAACAGCATCACAATGCAATTGAAATTGTGATTACAGAAGATTAGTAAATAATGAGACTTTCAGACACACATATTAATGAATACCTAAGCGATGGTCGCATTGTTATTGAGCCTGCGCCAACAAGTGACATGATTTCAGGCGTAACTGCCGATTTGCGATTAGGTAATAAATTTAGAACTTTTAATGCGCACAACGCGGCATACGTGGATTTAAGTGGTCCAAAAGATCAGTTAAATAAAGCCATGGAATCAATCATGAGTGAAGAAATAGTGCTTGATGAAGGTGAAGCATTCTTTTTACACCCAGGTGAACTTGCACTTGCTATTACACACGAAAAAGTAACTCTGCCAGCAGATATAGTAGGGTGGTTAGATGGACGCTCATCGCTTGCGCGTTTGGGGTTAATGGTGCATGTAACCGCGCACCGAATAGACCCAGGCTGGAGCGGTAATATTGTTTTAGAGTTTTACAACTCAGGTAAATTACCACTGGCGCTTCGCCCACTGATGAAAATTGGGGCTATGAGCTTTGAAATGCTATCGGGCCCGTGTGAAAACCCATACAACATCCGTAAAGATGCAAAATATAAAGATCAAAACAGTGCAGTAGCAAGTCGTATTAGTGACGATAAGTAATCACCAAATATAGACATTATTCGTCTATTTTATGAAGCGCATAACCCAGTAGTTCAAATTACTGGTTAAGCGCTTCATTTGCTTTATTAAGCGGGTGCAACAAGTTTGCTAAGTATAAAGATGAAATTTTTATACCTTTAATTCAATATTTACAATAATAGCCATTTATTTTAATAGTGAAGTGAGAATACAACGGTAATTAATGATTCTTCCCTTTGGTACTATCTATTCAAACAAATCTTTCTTTAAACGCCGTAGGGCTTAATCCGATTATCTTAATAAATACTTTGCGAAAACTGTTTACATCGTCATAGCCAATATTCAGAGCCACTCGCTCAAAACTGTGAGTGGTCGATTCTAATAGCTCACATGCCTTTTGCACTCTTATTTTTTGAATATACTGTATCGGCTTTAATGTTGTGGCATGGGTGAATTGTCGAAGAAATGTTCGCTCGCTCATACAGGCCAAAGCAGCTAGTACAGAAACATTCAGTGTTTTACTATAATTTGCTTGAATGAAATGCTGAACTAGTAATATTTGTTTATTCCCGTGATTAAGTTTTGGCGAAAAACTACCGTAATAGCGTTGTTCTCTTTTACCCGTATCAACGATAAGAAACTTTCCAAGTGTACGCATAACGTGTGGTTTTGTGAATTGAGCCACGATTTCTAGCCCTAGATCAATCCATGACATCAGCCCACCTGCGCTAATAATATCACCGTCATTAATTAGTAAACTTTCAATCTCAAGAGATACTTTGGGGAATGCCTCATGAAATTCATCAGCTAATTGCCAATGTGTTGTAGCAACACGATTATTTAATAAGCCTGTTTTGGCAAGTATAAATGCACCAGCGCAAGCAGAGCATAATATAGTCCCTTTTTGATGAGCCTCGTTGAGGTATTGCAACAACTTGGGTTGAGGCGTGTAGTAATAATCACCATCTAAGTTTGGTGGGAGAATAATAATATCATTTTGGCTCATCCCATCTAAATCTATATCGGGCTGAATGACCTTTACAAAGAACTGAACTTCAAGCTGGCTTTCTATAACTATTCTGTTTGCCAAAAAAAATAACTCTTTAAAGCCTTGTACTGCACTTTGTAGGGCGTTGGGGTAGTCGATAATTGTGATCTGAACATGCTTTGTCATTTTTAAACTGATTTATGGCTATTTCGCCATCGGTGTAATGAGTTGATGTTTTGCATAATAGTCTCAACAGATAACCTAAACAACATAAGAGAGATTATTATGTCTAACATAGCATTACTACTTATTGATTTACAAAACGATTATTACTCTACATTCGAAGGAGCTAAATGGCCTCTGTCTGGAACTGAAAAAGCCTCAGAAAATGCAGCAATATTACTAGCTCAATTTCGTGATAATGGTATGCCTGTAGTCCATGTTCGTCATGAGTTTCCTTCTGACGAGGCTCCGTTCTTTGTGCCTAACTCTGATGGTGCGAAAATCCATCCTACGGTTACTCCAATTGAAGGTGAGCCGGTCGTTTTAAAGCATCAAATAAATAGTTTTCGCGATACTGATTTACAAAGAGTACTAGAAGAGCTCAACGTTGAAAGGTTGATTATTGTTGGTGCTATGAGCCATATGTGTATTGATGCTGTCACTCGTGCTGCAGTAGATTTTGGCTATGAATGTCATGTAGCACATGATGCTTGTGCTACATTAGATCTTGAATTTAATGGGGTGGTAGTATCTGCACATAATGTTCATCATGCATTTATGGCTGCATTGAGCTTTGGTTATTGTAATGTTCAGAGCACAAACAAATTACTAGATTTGGTTCGCTAACCATTAGTACAGGTAATGGTTTAGCTAAGCATCACTTTATGAGCTGATTTAATCCATTTTATGAAGCGCATAACCCAGTAGTTCAAAGTACTGGTTAAGCGCTTCATTTGCTTTATTAATATGCCCAATATTTGGGTATATTAAATTACTACTTTGTAAGCCCCCCACTAAAAAGCTATTTTTTATATTTGAATGCTGCTCAATACAGGCTTCAAAACACCGTGCTGCAAGCTCTTCTGGCATGCTCATATAATTCATATTGTGGGCTTTATCGTGTTCTATACACGTTTGTACAAAGTTATTAGCATCAACGCCGTGCTCATCTAAAAATACATTTTTATAAAAACTGTTCAAAGCATTATTAAGTGGGTGCGATAAATTAGGCGTGTTTGAAAGCCATAATTTTGAGGCAAAACCAAATCGTGGTTTTGCTGCAAATAAATGCTCGCTTATATGATGGTCAAACGCATGAAACCATTCGTGAGCAAGTGCACCACCGCCTGCATTTTTTGCAAGGGCAAGCGTTTGAGAAGCTGCATTATAATGCGCTTGTACACCTTTTTGACCGCCATGACCAAATGCAAAATTAAGCTTCCCGCGCAGGCCAATAGCTTTGGGCGGTAAATGTAGTATTTGTGCAAGGTCGGCCAGTGCATCGTAAATTAAATTAGCGCTAATGTAGTGCTCTTCTTTAGTTACCCATTTACCGACGACCATAGATCTAAAGCCAAAGGTATCTCTTATATCGCTAAAGTCGACTTGGTCGTCAAAGCGATAGTCGGGGCCTTGGCGAGTAAAGCCACGTTTTAGCCTGTTAGGGTAGTTACGCATTGCAAGTTTCATATAGTAACGAATTTAATCTAAGTAACGTGCTTTTACGTGCTCGGGCATGTGTTGGGTTTGTTTTTGTATTAATTCATCAAGCACATTATAAAGTGGTGCAGGATTTAGCTGCTCTATTAAAAACAAACTATGCGCTACAGCTTCAAGTGTGGATAGGCTGTCAGCCCTAGGGGCTTTACGAAGAGCATAACGATTTTTAGGTAACTGTTTAAAACTGACCGTTTTGAATTGATTTAGCAATGTGGTGAGCTGCAAAATTTTGTAGGCTTTTTTCCATGTACCATCAACCACGATTAAATGGGTGATGTTTTTTATATTAGATTGCTCAGCGCTATCGTCTAAATTAATAGCGTTTTCGTTAGGGTAGAGCAAAACAGTTGAGCTTACGGGCAGTGATTTAAGAATAGAAAAGTCGTCATTATTTTCGCCTTTGACTATTTGGCAATCAGTTAGACACAAATTGAGTAGTTTAGCGGTATTTTTTGCTATTTTTTCTTCGCTTGGGTGCTGTAGAATAATAACCTTAACTTTGTTGTTTATATTTGTAATTGCGCTGCAAATACAGGTGTTAAGTGCAAAGTTACAATGATTACAAAGTGTGCGTGCCATTTAATAAACTTTTTGTTGCCAGTATGATCCTCACAATTATACATTTATAAGGTAATTAAGTTGGTTTTTTTTACGCATCAATATAAAGTAGTACTATTAAACTGTAATTTACATGGATTGTTTTAAGGGCTTAAAATATGACAGAAATAAATATTGATACATCAGCATTAGAGAGTATGGAATCGTTATTGGGTGAGCAGTTTGCTGATACACTTGATTTTTGCTGCTCGGAGTTTGAGCGTTTAGGCTCTGAAGTTTTAGCAACCATTGGAAAAGACAGAGAAGCGGCGATTCGTCATTCTCATAGCTTAAAATCTAACGCTGCGCAGTTTGGTGCTTCAAGCCTTGCTGAAGTATCTCGCGTTATTGAACAAAATTTAAACCTAGATAACTTAGCTGAAGCCATCGACGCATCTAATAGCTTAATGGCTCAAGTAACAGGCTCTCAAGCTAAGCTAAATGAATGGTTAGCATCTCGTTAATTGTTGAAACTGAAACGTGAATTTATTTCAGTATTAAGCGTTTAAATAGGCTGGCATTTTACGCCTTTACTAGGTTAGTCTAAAGACTCACTAGTCGAGGTAAAAATGTCTGATATTAAAAAGAGTCACAAATTAGAAGGTGTATGTTATGACATTCGTGGGCCGGTTTTAGCGCAAGCTAAAAAAATGGAAGACGAAGGTCAAAAAGTATTAAAATTGAATATAGGTAATCCGGCTGCTTTTGGTTTTGATATGCCAGAAGATATGCACCGAGATATTATCCGCAACTTATATTCAGCCCAAGGCTACTGTGACTCTAGAGGCCTCTACTCAGCCCGTGTGGCTATTTATCAGCATTACCAACAACGTGGATTACATAATTTAGATGTAGATAACATTTATATTGGTAATGGCGTAAGCGAACTTATTCAGATGATCACCCAAGCGCTATTAAATAATGGCGACGAAGTGCTTATTCCTGCTCCAGATTATCCACTTTGGACTGCTTCGGTCACGTTATCGGGTGGTAATCCGGTGCATTATTTATGTGATGAAGAGCAAGATTGGTTTCCGGACATTGCAGATATAAAAAGTAAAATCACGTCTAAAACCAAAGCGCTGGTATTAATTAATCCTAATAACCCTACTGGTGCGGTTTACAGTGATGATTTGTTAATGCAATTAATTGATATAGCGCGTGAACATAAACTGCTGTTATTGAGCGATGAGATTTACGAAAAGATTTTATACGATGGTATAACGCATACTTCAATCGGCTCACTTTGCGACGATGTGCCTATTATTACTTTTAATGGTTTAGCAAAAACATACCGTGCAGCGGGGCTGAGAATGGGGTGGATGGTTTTGAGCGGTCGTACCTCGGTAATGGATGATTTACGCAAAGGCCTAGAAATACTTTCATCTATGCGTTTGTGCGCAAATGTACCTGCACAATATGCGATTCAACAGGCTTTGGGCGGCGTGCAATCAATTGATAGTCTAATAAACCCGGGTGGGCGCTTATATGAGCAGCGTGATATTGCATGGCGTGGATTAAATGATATTGAAGGCATTAGTTGTAAAAAACCTAAAGGCGCGCTCTATGCGTTTGCCAAAGTAGATACAGCACTTTTTAACGTCAAAGATGATGAAAAGATGATGTACGATTTGCTAAAAGCCGAAAAAATATTACTTGTACATGGCAGGGCGTTTAATTGGCCAGATCCTGATCATTTTAGGTTGGTCTTTTTACCAAGCAAAGATGATTTATCCGATGCGATGTTAAAAATGAAGCGCTTTTTTAAAGACTATCGCCAAGTATAGTTATTAAAAAATAATAAAAAAACGAGCCAAATTTGGCTCG
Source organism: Pseudoalteromonas sp. NGC95 (assembly GCF_015864705.1). Classification (NCBI taxonomy): domain Bacteria; kingdom Pseudomonadati; phylum Pseudomonadota; class Gammaproteobacteria; order Alteromonadales; family Pseudoalteromonadaceae; genus Pseudoalteromonas; species Pseudoalteromonas sp. NGC95. The sequence goes on along the minus strand of NZ_JADYWR010000013.1, from coordinate 115,906 downwards.
TTTTTTATTTTAGTCATGAATATATTAACAGGGCGTGTTGATCTTTGTGGATTGAAATTTGTTCAATCTAGGGGCGATTAAATCGCGACGCGAGGTTTGTAACCTAGTGGGCTAAGTAAAAACCGAGCAAAGCTTCCGCGTCCTGCTCACGCCCCTTACCTACATCCATGTAGGCAACAAAGAGTTAATTGCCGCTAGGCAGAACCCTTCGGGCAGCGCATGTTTGGCATTTATGCTGCGTTATCGCCTATTTATAGGGAACAACCACAGTTCATAGGCTCTGCCTTGTCTAAATACCAAACATTCTGCTGCAAATTCAACCACCAAAGTTCAGCACGTCCTAGTACGCTTTATCTACACGCACTGTGTTGTCGTTCAAGTACACTAATCTTACGTTATCGCCTTTGCTAAAACGCATTGATTGGTCCTGATCTTGAACAACCATAAACTGGTCGCCATTTTCAACTTGTATTAATAACTCTACAAAGTGATTTTGCTGATAATGACTTTGCTGCTGCCTATTATGTGCAACACTGCCGCCAATTACCGAACCTAATATTGTTGCTACTGTACGGCCGCTACCACCACCAAACTGGTTGCCTACTACGCCGCCGAGTAATGCACCGCCAAAGGTTTGCCAGCCGTTGTTTTTGTCTTGAATGATTTCTTGCTCGGTAATATTGCGTACCGATTTTACGTCACCAAATAAAACTTGCTGCACAGGGACTGCTTTATTGCGCTCGTATTTAGCAAACGTAGGTGCACTTATTGTAAGTAAAGCGCACATAATTACTGTAATTGCTTTCATAACTTGCTCCTTTTATACCAACCTGCATAAATCTTTGATCAATTTAACGAATTAAATTGCGCTATAACGTCGTTAAAAAATTTTTATTTAGAACAACTTAATACAAAAATTTTTGCCTAGTACTAGCGTAATTTTCTTAACGTTAAATAGACCCCATATATAAGCAGATTGGTATTAGCTACCAGCCAAAGGTTGATTTTTCTTTAGTTTTACGAATTTCAGTTTCGTCTGCCCACTCAACTAGGCCGCTTTCCATATCCATTAAACGCATTGTAAATTTGTAGTATACGTCTGATTTATCGGCATTTGATTTAACAATACTTGATAAGTTTCCATATAACATATATTGCGCACCAATTTGTTTACCAAATGCAACGGCTGTTGCAGGGTTAACAAGAGCATCTTCATTTTGAAACGTTAATTGCTCACGTACTGACTCAACACGGGTCATATCTACAAAACGGAACTTACCGCTGCGTAGCATTTGTGTTGAGATTGAATCGGTGATTGATTCTGTATCAATGTGCTCGCTGGTTTTATTTTTAATACGCTCAACAAATACTACAGGGCGTTTATTAGCGGTCATTGTGCCAACAACAGGTGAGCTGAGTAGTGAGTCGGTCATTTGGCTCGCTACTTTTTGTAAGTCGGTAGAACCAAAATTAATATCTGTTGTTTCTACTGCTTGTGCATCGCCATAACTTACTACGGCTTTATTAGCACAGCCACTTAATACTAAAGCGCTCAAGCCAACTAAAGCGTAAGTTGATGCTGTTTTAAATTTGTTACTGATGATCATGGTTGTTTCCTTTAATCTTTAAATTCTTGTGATTTGGTAGACACTTCTCTTACTGCTAAAGAAAAGGTAACCGCATCAGATCTAGGTGCTAAGCCCGGTAATTGTGTTTTTGCAAAACCAAATAAGGTGAGTGCTTGCCAAGGTGAATGATTGCCTTTAATAACAAAGCCGTCTTTATCAAACCAATTAAATTGATACTGCAAATACTGTGATTTTTTATACTGGCTCGAAAGTGTCACTACTACATCGGTTAACTGGTTGGTTTGACGTGTTTTAACATCAGTAATGGCCAGCTTTTTACCGAGCTCTGGGTTATCTACACGTAATTGCTCATTAAACTGATTTTTATTTTGTTCAACAGAAATACCCGATGTAACCGGTTTGCTGGAACATGCACTGAGCATTAAGACTGCTAATAATGGCGCTATGTATTTCATGATGGCTCCTAAAGTTGAACTACGTGGTAATTAAAGTAGTTATTAACGGAGGTTAAGTAAATTAACGTTAACCCTTGCTTACTAACGGTAAAATTTATAGGTGCTTGTGTGCCTATATGCAGAGAATGCTCACCTGTATTTAGGCTTTGCCTTGCAACACTTATTTGATTTGGAAGTGTAAGCCAGCTACGTGTATCAGCTTGCTCAGACGCCAAATTATAAATATTAGCAAGTATGTTACCTACATCACCTGCACTGCGAGCAAGTTCTGCACGCACTTTCTCTTTAGCTACTAATCTAAGTACTTGGCGAGCTACTTTTGCAGGTATTTGATCTTCTAATGTTTTTGCTGCAAGTGCTTCAATGTGTACTAATGGGCTCAGCTCTAAGCTTTGTGCATCTATGTTTATATTATTAAGGCGGCGCACATAGGCATTATCTTTATATACTGGCATTGCAAGGCTGTAAAAGCGTGCATCGCCGCGTGATGAATAAATTGGTAAGCGCAGTTTAAATTCATCTTGTTTTGGTACTAAGCCTTGTTCAAATAAAACAATTACTTCGCCTTGTGTTGCAGAAATAGTGGGTGCATCACTAAAACGTTTTTTAAATTCGCTTAGGTCTTGGTCAAACCCTTGTTTTTTAGCAAGGCGCATTACGTCCTGCTGTAAATAAATATTGTTAGGTTGTATAGCCAGTGCTTTTTTATAATCAATATAAGCATCGTCATACTGTTTAGCACTTTGGTAAAGCAAAGCAGATAAATAAAATGTGTAGGCATTTTGAAAGCCATTTTTCACGTCTCTGGTCACATTGCCCATGCTAGGGTAGTGCTGCTGCGCTTCTTTAACTGTTGAGTCGCCATCTGTTTTATTTTCGCTTAGTGCATCAACTTGTACTTTATTAGCGCGGCGAATTTCGACCAAAGCGCCTTCTACATCATTTTTATACACGTAGTTAAGTGCTTTATAACTATGAAGCATACTCATTTCGTAAGCCGGTGGCACATAAGTTATGGCTGAGTCGTTAGTAAATAACGCATTGCTTTGCTCAAGCCCCGCACTTACTTGTATTTTGGCGGCTTCACGTTTTTTTTGCATTTGCGTATACACGTTCTCAAATTTACTTTGTGCCTCTTGTGGCATATTGGCTAAGTCGTTTAAGCGAGCTTGCTCAAGTTGGTTGAGTAAGTAGCTGCTGTGCATGGTGCTATTATCGGCAATAAGGGATTGCGCTTCTTCGATATTGTTTTTCTCGATCGCATTTCTTATTGGTGTCATTTGCGTGGCATAGTCATTAAATAGGTCATTAAAGCCCATTGTGCTACACCCACTTAAAATACAACAAAAGCTTAAAATTATACTTAGGCGCACTGCGCACTCCTCTAAATTCACCTGTATACATTAACATATTATTTTTAGCTAAATGTGTGAAATATTGTAAAAAATCGTAGAGTAAAACTGCCTGCTAATAAAGAAATATAAAATGACATTGGTGAACAAAGTGTGAATTTTCTTGTTGGGTAACAATATTGAAATGCTTAAGGTACTTTATTGGTCTTATTGAATACAATGATCCCTAAAGCGTAATGATAAATGAATTTTTTAAATGAAGTAATTGCTATTCACTAAGTCGTATACGAAAAATACTAAAAGGATATCTTGTGTTGTAGACACCGTATTTTGCAAATGCGGCTAAGATTTTAGTATAAATAATCTAATTTATTAAAACTAAATACTCCCTTTGCACAGTTATACCAATCCTGTTTAAATGTGCTGCTCAGTAAGCGGTTTTATAGGCGCTTATGACAATGTTTTTAGCTTAGTAGGTTAATTAATTAATTAATTGAAATAACGCTGTAATTTGTTTTTATTGCTAAGGAATTTTTTTGAAAGCTACGTTGTACACAATCATTGCTTTAATTGCGTTTGCTGCAAACTCTCTTTTTTGCAGAATGGCTTTAGCCGAAGGCTATATAGATGCTTGGAACTTTACAGTTATTCGCTTACTCAGTGGTGCTGCGTGTTTGGGCATTATAATGGCTATTTATACTCATAATTTAAAACGAAAAGGCACTTTTAACCCCGCTATTTTAAGCGATAAAGGAAGCTGGCGAAGCAGTATAAGCCTATTAGTTTATGCACTTTGTTTTTCGATTGCATACGTAGAGCTGGATACAGGCACCGGTGCACTGATTTTGTTTTCAGCCGTGCAACTCACTATGATTGGCTGGGGTATATATCAAAAAGAGCAGTTGAGTGTGCTTCAGTGGTGCGCGTTTATAGTGGCGCTAGGTGGGTTTGTATATTTAATGCTGCCATCTGCTGCTGTACCTTCATTATTAGGTGCATCACTTATGGCACTCAGTGGTGTGGCATGGGGTATTTACAGTATTCGCGGTAAAGTGTGCGTATCGCCACTACGTACTACGGGGTTTAACTTTATAAGAAGCTTAGTGGCTATCCCTGTTTTATTACTTGTTGGTATGAGTTATTTAAAAAATATGAGTATTGAAGGGGTTTTGCTTGCATGTGCCTCGGGTGCGATAGCGTCTGGAATTGGTTACAGTGTTTGGTATGTGGCTATGCCACTGCTTAAAAGTACCCAAGCTGCTGTTGTGCAGCTTTGTGTACCTGTACTTGCAGCCGTTGCCGGGGTCTTGTTTTTATCAGAGCAGGTAACAATGGAATTTATAGTAGCAAGCTCGTTAATATTAGGGGCTGTGCTGGTATTTATCTTAAATAAAAAGAAGGTGTGATACCACTTAAACAAGTTCTTTATGGCAGACTAACGTTCGTTACAAAGCGTGTATAAATAGCGGGTAAGTTATCAAGTATTGCCTGCTTACCCTGTAGTTCACTGTTTTTTATGCATTCAAAAAGTACTTGTTCGCTAAGCTTATTCACTAATAATTGCGATTGCTTAATATGGCTTATATGCCAAAGCTCAGGTGCGACACCACCTAAATCATGCTGGTAAGGGCGATAAAAGCCAAATTTATCTAAGTTAGTATCAAGCCAATTACTTAAAGGCGCAAACGGCCCACCTTGCAGGTATTCATCAGGTGTTAGCTGTAGTTTATAATCATCACTTACCGCAGCTTTATCAAACACATCTAAATCGGTGCCTAAATGGTGCCTGCTTGCCCCAGGTAATGCAGAGTAGAGCATTATTGCTATGCATTTATCTACATCATTTAATTTAGTTAAATCTACAACCTTTTGCTGTTTATTATAAACAGGTCGAATACCTAAAAACTTATTATTCCAAATAATTGATTGACGATTAAAGTCGCGAAAACTTGAGGCAATAGTAAGCTCAAATCCTGCTTTTTGTGCTGCACTTTGCAGCGCTAAAAAGTCGCTGATAATAGCGCTGTGCAAGCGATGATTTTGTATATCAGTTAAATGTGTATCACTTTGCCCTGTGATACACATTATTGGTGTTGGTTTAGTTACATCCATTATGCTAAAAGTTGCTCTAATATTTGCTCGTAAATGTCGGTAAGGGCTATTAAATCATCGGTACTTACGCATTCATCCACTTTATGGATAGTGGCGTTACGTGGACCTAGTTCAATTACTTTAGCGCCTGTTTGTGCAATAAAGCGACCATCTGATGTGCCGCCGGTAGTTTCTAGATTCGTGGTTAAACCGGTTACTGATTTAATCGCTTTAACTGTGGCATCAACAAGCGGGCCGTGCTCGGTAATAAAAGGTAAGCCATTTACTATCCAACTTAATTCATAATTTAAGTTATGCTTTTGTAGAATGTCATTTACACGCTGTTGTAATTGCTCATGTGTTACTTGCGTGCTAAATCTAAAGTTAAACTGTACTTCTAGTTCACCCGGGATCACGTTACCAGCACCTGTGCCGCCATTAATATTCGAAATTTGAAAGCTAGTTGCTGGGAAGTACTCATTTCCGTTATCCCACACCGTTTGGCTAAGCTCAGTAAGTGCAGGCGTTGCTAGATGAATTGGGTTTTGTGCTAAATGTGGGTAGGCAACATGACCTTGTACGCCTTTAACCGTTAGATAAGCGGTAAGTGAGCCTCTTCGGCCATTTTTAACAACATCGCCTAATACATCTCGTGATGAGGGTTCGCCTACTAGGCACATATCAATTTTTTCACCGCGTGCCTCTAGCGTATCAATTACGCGAGTAGTCCCGTTTACAAACGGTCCTTCTTCGTCAGAAGTGATTAAAAAAGAAATAGAGCCTTTATGATCTGGATGTTTAGTAACAAAACGTTCGGTTGCTACAAGCATTGCGGCTAATGAGCCTTTCATATCGGCAGCGCCACGCCCGTGCAGTAGGCCATCTTTTATTAATCCTGAAAACGGCGGGTGTTGCCAATTTTTTTCAGGGCCTGTTGGTACAACGTCGGTGTGACCAGCAAAACAAAAATGCGGCGATTGTGTGCCTTTTCGAGCCCAAGTATTAAGTGTGTCGGTAAAAAATAATGATTCTATATTAAAACCAACCGCAGCAAGGCGATCGTTCATCATTTGTTGGCAGCCAGCATCTTCGGGCGTTACCGATTCACGTTGGATTAGCGCTTGGGCGAGTTGAATTACGTCATTAGTCATTATTTAAAAATCTCGTCGTATTGGGCTGCTTTAAAACCTAAATGGTAACTGCCATTGTTTACCAGTACTGGACGTTTGATCATGGCAGGTTGTTCAACCAACAATGGGATAGCACTTTCTTTAGTTAGGTTTTGTTTTTGCTCATCAGTTAATGCGCGATAAGTTGTTCCACGTTTATTAACGAGTTGTTCCCAATCGAGCTTGTCTGCAAATTCACTCACCATTTGCTCATTTACGCCATCTTTGCGGTAGTCATGAAACGTAAATTCGATGTTGTTATCGGTTAAATATTTTTTAGCTTTTTTTATCGTATCGCAGTTGCTAATGCCGTATAGAGTGATCATAAATCTAGTTCTTCTTAATAATAGTTAATAGGGTGTCTTCACCCGCATTTACATGCGAATGCGAGTAATGAAATGTGCCAAGGTTATGGCCGTTTAGTAAAATTAAACTAGCAAGCATTGGAGTATCAAGTTCTCGTAAATCAAAATAAGCAAGGCGTTGACCTTTGCATATTTTGCTACCATTGAGTTGCGCAATATGAGTATGCGTAATTGATTGTGAATCAAAAATAGTTAAGTTAATCAAGACTTTTAGACCATTATTAGCTTGTAGAATAAACTCAGTACCTGCATTTTTTACTTGTAATAAAGTTCCATCAAACGGTGCTAAAATTTTATGACTTGTTAGTTGCACCATAATACCGGGGCCCAGAGTGCCAAAACGAAAAAAAGGTTCTGGGTGCTCTTTCAGTTCAATTACTTTACCTGTAAATGGGCTGGTAATATTTATTGCATTAAGAGGCGTTTTATTTTGAGCTAAATAGTCAATTTTTTGAGCTTTCATAAGTTAGTTTACCACCACGTTATAACCCTCTTTTTTTAAAGCGGAAATAGCATTTTCTGCAGTGTGTTTTTTTATGAGAATATAATCAGTATCGTAGGTTGAGATTGAAAAGATAGAAATTTTAGCGCGCGCTAATACCCCTGAAATATTAGCCATAATTCCGGTTAACGAAAAGCCAAGTGGACCTACAACCTCTAAAGCTTGCCAGTCGGGTTCGGTATCCAGGCTTTTTACTTCAAAATCGCTTGGGCATACAATTGAAAGTTCATCATGGGTTTTAGAAATAAAAAACAAAGATTGCTTTAAAAGTGCCGCAGGTATGTCGGCATCTACATCTAAACTGTGTATAGATAAAATGGTGCTGTGTAATTGTAATGTTTGTTTTGACATTAAAAGCCTGCGAACAGCAATATTGATAGCTTTATAGTATAGATTATTGGCTTTAAATTAAAGGTGTAACAACGACTAACTCAGCAGTAAATAAGTAGATAAAAGAAGGGAGTAAAAACTTACCCACAATTTCTGTGGATAAGTATGGGGGTTGCAGGGTATAAATAACCTAACTAGTTAATTATTAAATAAATAATAGCTAGGCTATAAAAAGCACACGTTACGTTTAATGAGTAATTAGCGCTTCTGTTTGAGCTGCCTGAATGGCAGTTAAGGCGATTGTATACACAATATCATCAACTAATGCACCACGGCTTAAATCGTTTACAGGTTTACGCATACCTTGCAGCATAGGGCCAATACTTATCAAGTCGGCACTACGTTGTACTGCTTTATACGTGGTATTACCCGTATTTAAATCTGGGAATATAAATACGGTCGCTTTACCGGCTACAGGGCTGTTAGGTGCTTTTTTAAGTGCTACGTTTTCCATTATAGCTGCATCGTATTGTAGTGGGCCGTCGATAATTAGATCAGGACGTTTTTGTTTTGCAATTTTTGTGGCTTCACGTACTTTTTCAACATCGGCACCTGTACCAGAAGTGCCCGTGCTGTAGCTGATCATGGCAACACGCGGCTCTATGCCAAATGCAGCTGCAGAGTCGGCAGATTGAATCGCTATGTCTGCAAGTTGTTCAGCATTAGGGTCTGGGTTAATCGCACAGTCACCGTAAACTAACACTTGGTCAGGCAGTAGCATAAAAAATACAGATGATACTAGTGATGACCCTGGTGCTGTTTTAATCAATTGCAGTGGTGGGCGAATTGTATTTGCCGTAGTGTTTACTGCACCCGATACTAAACCGTCTACTTTACATTGCTCAAGCATCATTGTACCCAGTACGACGTTATCTTGTAGTTGCTCTTGTGCTACTACGGCAGTTAGGCCTTTGCTTTTACGAATTTCGACCATAGGGGCAATATAATCATTAATAATACTTTTTGGCTCGATAATACTTACATGTTCGTTTAGCTCAATACCTTGCTGCTGTGCAATACGCATTATTTCTTCGCGATCGCCCAGTAATATAGTTTTAGCAATTCCGCGTTGACCACAAATAGCAGCCGCTTTAATTGTACGAGGTTCATTACCTTCTGGTAGAACCACGGTTTTACCTGCTTTACGCGCTTTAGTAGTAAGTAAGTAACGAAATGCGGGTGGTGATAACTTACGAGTTTTACCTACACTTTTAGCTAGAGTATCTAGCCAGCTTGAATTGATATGCTCTGCGTTGTGATCTTTTACTTTTTCAATACGTTGGTCATCATCATTTGGTACTTCCATATTAAAGTTATGCAGTAGTAATGATGTACGCCACGTGTCTGCATCGGTTGCGAGTATTGGTAAGCCGGTTTGCATGGCTTGCTCACACAAGGCCATAATACGTGGCTCTGGCTCAAAACCACCGGTGAGTAATATAGCGCCAAGTTTAGTGCCGTTCATAGCAGATAAGCACGCAGCAACAAGTATGTCAGAGCGATCGCCCGGTGTTACTAATAAAGCGCCTGGCGTAAAATAATTTAAAATATTTGAAACCGTACGAGCACAAAAAGTAATACGGCGCAGACGACGATGAAGCATATCGCCTTCGTTAATAATCGTGGCTTTTAAGTATGCGCTTAAGTCTTTTACGCGCGGGGCTACTAAGTCAAAATCCCACGGGATTGCACCAAGTAACATAAACGGATTTTTTTTAAAAATAGGCAGGGAGGCTAAACGATTTAACTCGTTTTCAAGCTCTTCAGGTTTATAGGCATCGACTAAATCGGCGCGTGCACGACCTTCTTCATCAAGTGGCGCATTTACTTTATTAAAAATACAGCCCAGTACGCGAGGATGATCGATACCACCGTAGTTACCTGCTGCAATTTCAAGGCGGTCTTCTATTTGAGTAATGGTGTAATTACCTGGGGTAAGTACAAATACAATTTCGGCGCCGAGTGTTTGCGCAATTTCGCGGTTTACACGCCCAGCATAAGGTTGGCGACGAGTAGGTACCATACCTTCAATAATAGCGACTTCGTCGTCGTTTATTTTACTTTCAAAGCGTTCAACAATTTCCTCTAGTAGGTCGTCACCTTTACCGTCGCCAATCATTTGCTCAGCATAATCAAGTGCAAAAGGCATTGGTGGGTTAATAGGTGAGCCTTGAGTAACTATTTGCGTTGATTTTTCAGGGCCTGTTTCACCAGAACGTGGCTGAGCTATTGGTTTAAAAAAGTTAACTTTAACTGTTTTTTGTTCAAGTGCACGCACTAAACCAACTGATACCGACGTCAAACCCACACCGGTAGAAACAGGAATTAACATAATACGACGTGCCATATTAAAGCTCCTTTACAATATTTGCAGCATCAAGGGCAATAACCCATTCTTCATTAGTTGGCATTACTACTGCTTTGACGTGTGAATTTTTACAGCTAATAACGCCTTCTTGACCAAAGCGCGCATTGAGGTTGGCTTGCGGATTACAATTAATACCTAAAAAGGCAAGTTGTGTAATTACTTTTTCACGAATAATATCTGAGTTTTCACCAATACCACCAGTAAATATAACAGCATCAAGGCGCTGTAATGGCACCATATACGCCGCGATTTGTTTTGAAAGTCGGTAGCAAAACATTTCAATTGCGAGTATCGCTTTTTTATTCCCGGCCAAAGCGGCTTCTTCAATGGTACGGCAATCGTTAGAAAGCTCGCTAATACCTAACAAGCCACTTTTTTGATTTAGTAGGTTATCTATTTGCTGGGCTGTGTAATCAAGTTGAGTGGTTAAAAAGTTAAATAAACCAGGGTCAATATCGCCGCTACGTGTGCCCATTATCAGCCCCTCTAGAGGCGTTAGTCCCATGCTGGTATCAACACTCTTACCATTTTTAATAGCGCATACAGAACAGCCGTTGCCTAAGTGGGCACTAATAAAATTGCTTTGCTCGATAGGTTGCTCAAGTAACTTTGCTGTTTGCCCTGCAACATAAAAATGACTTGTGCCGTGAAAACCATAACGCCTAACACCAAACTCGGTGTACAACTTATATGGAAGAGCGTAAAGAAAGGCAACTTCATTCATAGTTTGGTGAAATGCAGTATCAAACACCGCGACTTGTGGCAAACCTTCAAACGATGCCTGCGCCGACGATATACCTAGTAAATTAGCGTGCCCATGAAGCGGCGCAAGCGTTGCCGACTGTGTAATGCCTGCAATTACTTTTTCGTCAATCAATACCGATCGCGTAAAGTGCTCGCCGCCATGTACAACACGATGGCCCACTGCGATAAGTTGCTCGTCTAAGTTGTGATCTTTTATTAAGCTTACAAGCGTATTTATAGCCTCAGCATGTGCTTGATTAGCCGCTAAGTCGATAACTGTTTTAGTACCATTAAATTTGTATTTAATAGAGGGCGCTTTGTCGCCTAAGCGTTCAGCAAGACCTGAAATGATTTCGTGACCATCGTTCGCATCAATAATGGCAAACTTTAAGCTAGAGCTACCACAATTTAAAACTAAAACGTGTTGTGATTCAGGAGGGGTTGTTGGCATAGATTCAATTTCCATAAACAAATTTAGTAAGTAAACGTTAATACGTAATCGTTACACTTACGGTATTAAATAAAGCTAAAACAATTGAATGTTCAATTGCAAAGTGGTTAACGCAATGTTAATTACTTTACCTTAATTAAGATGTTTAAGTTAGGATTGTTCGCCATTAAAAGGTAAATTTAAGCTGTTTTACTGAGAAAGTGTAACTCTTTCATTTTGTGTTACACTTTGCGTATAGCTCGTTTTTCCATTGTATTTAAAAGCAGTATCTGTGAGGAGTCATGATGCAAAAAAGTGTGATGTCACAACTACAAACTGGCCGTTTGTATGGTAAAAAATGGCCAATGCGCAAAGAGCTTGCGCCCTTATTTTTAGAGTTTAGAGTAATTAGAGCGACTGAGCTTGCCATTACAGTAATGCCAATCTTAGCCATGCTAACATTGTTTTTTCAGCTAAATTACTTGGGTTCTGATTTTTTACCGCAAGCCATTGCAAGTGCATTATTTTTTATATCGCTACCTTTACAAGGTTTATTTTGGTTGGGTAAGCGAGCGCAAACGCCTTTAGAGCCTGCGATGCAAAAATGGTATAACGAGCTGTACACTAAAATGGCAGCTAATGGATATCAAACGCAGTTAAGTGAAAACAAGCCCCGTTATATGGAGCTTGCCAATTTACTTAAAGATATGTTTGATAAAATGGACAGGGCGTTTACTAAAGAGCAGTTTTAGAGAGTTACATCATTATCTATTTTGGTAAACTGAGTAATATAAAACGATAAGGTGACAGTGTGTTCACCTTTTTCTTCGAGTGCTGTCCAGTGCTCGGGTCTAAATTTCCATGCAAATGGCGTCATCATTATTAAGTTTTTAATATCAGTAAAGCTAAGCGCTACATGCTCTGTTAAAAGGAGCTGCTCTGATTTTTGAAACCCTTTTGGAGTGGCTATTTCAGTATGTTCGTTTACTTCTGAATATATATACGATTTTAGCTCTTTTAAATGACAAGGTCCTGGGCTTGCAACCACTAATGTTGCGTTTTGATTTGCTAGGCGTTCAAGCTCTTGCTCAAATAAAGGTGCAAATACGCTAACAAGTACATCAGCAAATTGGCTTTTAAAGGGGCCTTGGCTGATTGATGCCACACTAAAATGGCAATTAGGGTAGCGCTTTGCTGCATATTTAACCGCTGATTTTGAAATGTCGACACCGTATACAACAGCATTTGTTTTATTCGCGATTGCTTGGGTATAAAACCCTTCACCGCATCCTAAATCAATAATAGTATTCGCACTTATATTACTGATTATATCACTAAGGCTTTGCTGTAAAAAACGATAATACCCACGCTCTAAAAATGCACGTCTGGCTTGTACCATTTCAAGTGAATCACCCGGTTGTTTTGAATTTTTCTGTTGCACAGGCAATAAATTAACATAGCCTTCTTTAGCAAAATCAAAGCTGTGGTTGTTAGCACAACGAAGTGTTGAATCAGTTTTCAAAAGTGCTAGGTTACACAGCGGGCATTGATATTCAAGACTCATGAGCCTAGGTAGTCCTTATCGTAAAAAGTTTTTACCCAATGCGGGCGATAGGTGATCATAATTGTTATAGCCATGCCGTTGAGCATTGCTTCAGGAAACCAAATTATGGCACTTAAATAAACGTAGTTATCTGCAAGTTCTTGCCAATTGTATTGCCCTATAGCTAAGTAAAATAAAGCACCTAGGCCTATTTTTATACAGGCTATAAATCCTGCGGTTATAAACGCACAAACAAATATATAAACAAAAAAATGACGAGGTAAATATTGGTAACTAATTATAAAGCCAAGATAGCTCAATAAAATAGGAATAAACGCACCAATAAGCAGTTGTACTGGTAACAGCTCAAGTTCAATTTGACCAAAGGCAGCGAGTAGGGCTGTGGCAAGTAGGCTACTTAAAATAGTCAATCGCCAGCCTAAAATTAATGTAGCAGCCGTAACACCTAGGATGTGTAAATCAAGGCCAGTTAAAATGCCAGCCTTTATTCGCCAAAGCACTGCAAACACTAACGCACACGCAAGTACGCCAGTTTGACGGACTGGCGTATTAAGCAATGTTTTATATGTTTTTTTATCAAAGCTCAATAGAGCAATAATAATTACAAGAGCCCAAAGTAGCCCCTGCATTGTTAGGCTGAGCATAATAATTACTTAAATGTTGACCATATAGGGGCATGATCTGACGGTTTTTCAATACCGCGAAGTTCGTAATCAATACCTGTATCTATGCAGCGTGCTGCAAGCTCATTGGTTGCAAGCACTACATCTATACGAAGTCCTCGATTATCTACAAACCCTTTAGAGCGATAGTCAAACCATGAGTATTGATCGTCTGTTTCGGGGTTTTGCTCTCTAAAGGTGTCTTTAAAACCCCAATTGAGTAATGTTGCAAGCCATTCACGCTCTACCGGTTGGAAAGAACATTTACCCGTTTTTAACCAACGTTTAGCATTTACTTCGCCAATACCAATATCTAAATCGGTAGGTGATATGTTGATATCACCCATAACGATGACGTCTTGATCGGGTGTGTGATTGGTTTCAAGGTGTGTCATTAAATCTTTATAAAATTGACGTTTATAAGGGAATTTAGTTTCGTGATTAATATTATCACCTTGTGGGAAATAGCCATTCATGACAGTAAGGTCGCGACCGTTTTCTTGTTCAACAGTGACGCTTATCATGCGTTTTTGCGATTCATCTGTATCGGTGGCAAAACCTTTTAAGACCGATTTAGGCTCTTTTTTGCATAACATAGCTACGCCATAATGCGCTTTTTGACCATGAAAGTAGACGTGATATCCCATTTTTTGTACATCTTCTAATGGGAATGCTTCGTCGTGAACTTTAATCTCTTGCAAGCCAATAACGTCTGGTTGATGTTTGTCGATAATTGCTTGTAATTGGTGAAGACGAGCACGCAGACCATTGATATTGAAAGAAATCACTTTCATAAAATTTACCTTAAAATTGGTTCTATTTAATAGATTAAATTGTATCAGTAAATACGCGTACATAACATGACTGAATTGCGATAATAGCTGCGCAAATGTTGATCAAATGATGGGTAAAGTTTAAACATTGTGAATACAATATTAATTATTTAAATAAATAAAAAATTCAATTGAACTTAACTTTATTGAATATATAATGCGCGAAATTCACTTGTTTAGCTCGTTCAAATAGGATCTCTCATGAAAACTCAACTACTTTTAGCCACTGCTTTACTAGCATCTGCAACTGCGTCAGCTCAAAGCAATACTTACTTTAGCCAAGATAACAAAATTGAGTCTAAGTTATGTGTACTAAGTGCAAACGAAGGCTTTAGCGTTGCTCGTAAAGAAGCTGCCCAGCACGGTGTTTACCTATCTCGTTTTTCTAAAAGCATTTTATGTAATGGTGAAGATATTCGTGATATTGCTAAAAAAACGACATTAAGCAACGCATCAGTTGAGAAAGTAGAAGTATTTGCAAAAGACGCTCAACAAGAAACTCAATTATGTATGACGGCTTTAAAACAAGGTTTAACACCTGTTCGTCAAAAAATTGGTAACCTAAACTCATTAAAATGTAATGGTCAAAACGTTACTGAGTTTGTTAAACGCTACCAAAACGCAGCAATCTAATTATTAGCTTAACTATATAAGTAAATTTGAAATGCCTGGTTTTTACCGGGTATTTTTTTGCAAAAATTACAAGGTTGTTTGCAAAGCTTGCAAGCTTAACTTATTGAAACTGTTTAATAAATATACCGAACGAGATTAAGTTATTGATTATTATAAGTTAACTATTATTGGCATTGGATTTGTATTAGTTAAAGTGACATTTAATTAATTACGAAGGATACGTCTTATGAAAAAGTTAACATTAGCAGCCACTATTTTAGCATCATTAAGCCTAGCGGCTTGTTCATCTAATCAAGGTCTTGAAAGAATAGACAGTGACTTTGCAAGTTTAGATAATGATAGCGATGGCTACATCTCAAAAGTTGAAGCTGATGACGATAGCATTTGGGGTCATTTCTCAAATATTGATACCAATATGGATAACGAAATTAGCCGCAAAGAATTTAACACTTATATGAAGCTCAATAATGGCAAAGTAGCCACTGATTCTGAAGTAAGTGAGTCGGCATTTAAAGCTGAAATTGCTAAATTCGATAAAATTGAAAGCAGCTTTGCAAGTCTAGATAACGACAGCAATGGCTATATCTCGGTAGTTGAAGGTAACGATGATGATATTTCAAATCATTTTGGTTACATGGACAAAAACCAAGATAAGCGTATCAGTAAAAGCGAGTTTATGGGTTACATTAAAAAATACGGTAACGCAGTAGCTGAAGATGATGCATTAGAAGCTTTTAAAAGTAACTAATAGTTACCATTTTAGTAAGTAAGATTAAAGCCAGTGCTAGTCACTGGCTTTTTTGTGTTTTAAATTTAGTTATTTGATAGATATATTTTCCTAGTTTGGTGTTGTTCTGTCATAATAGATGGCTGTGTATTTTTATTTGTTAAGAGTGTGTATGGCGGGTCGGCGAATTAGTGATGAACAACTAGTTGAGATCATTGAAGCAGCTATTTTTGTTGCAGATAAGCCTGTTAGTAAACGCCACCTTAAAGACATTGTATTAATAGATTTAGCTATTTCTATGACGCGAATAAATGACGCAATAGATACAATACAAGAACATTTTCAAACTCGTGGTATTCGCTTAGTTGAAGTGGGTAGTGGGTATCGGTTTCAGGCATGCAGTAGTTTAAGCCCTTGGTTAAATAACTTGTGGCAAGAACGCGCACCAAAATACTCGCGTGCTTTACTGGAAACATTATCACTTATTGCATACAGGCAGCCCATTACACGCGGCGAAATTGAGCAAGTAAGAGGTGTTACTACGGGTTCGAATATTATTAAAACCTTACTCGAAAGAGAGTGGGTTAAAGTGGTAGGGCATAAAGAGGTTCCGGGAAAGCCGGCTTTATATGCAACTACTAAGCAATTTTTAGATTATTTTTCGTTAACTGGACTTGAAAATTTACCTGCGTTGCCAACAGAGCAGCAAAGTAAAATTAACCAGTTATTGAGCGATCCTTCTGTGAGAGAACCATCCGAATGAGTATTATACAAGGTGAAAAGTTACAAAAAGTCTTAGCCCGTGCAGGCGTAGGCTCACGCCGTGAAATGGAAAAATACATTGACGCAAACCGCGTTAGTGTAAACGGTAAAGTGGCAAAGTTAGGTGACCGTGTTGAAGAAACCGATTTGATTCGTGTTGACGGACACAGTGTAAAAATCGAAGAAAAAGCAGACCGAATCTGTCGTGTGATTATGTATAACAAACCAGAAGGTGAGTTAAGCACACGTAAAGATCCTGAAGGGCGTCGTACTGTATTTGACCGACTTCCTCGTATTGATGGCGATCGCTGGATTGCGGTTGGTCGACTAGACGTTAATACATCGGGTTTAATGCTTTTTACAAACGATGGTGAACTGGCAAACCGTTTAATGCACCCAAGCTATGAAGTAGAGCGTGAATACTCTGCACGTGTATTTGGTGAAGTAACCAACGAGACGGTTAAAAACTTACTACGTGGTGTTGAACTTGAAGATGGTCCAGCCAAATTCACGACTGTAACCCCTATGGGTGGCGAAGGTGTTAACCGTTGGTTTAACGTAACGTTAAATGAAGGGCGTAACCGTGAAGTTCGTCGTTTATGGCAGTCTCAAGATGCGGAAGTATCTCGTCTTATTCGTATTCGTTACGGTAAATTAGAGCTTGATAAGCGCGTGCCACAAGGTGGTTGGATGGAGTATGATTTAGAAACAGTAAACTACTTGCGTAAAACCGTTAAATTAGGCCGCGAAACACAAACTAAGCTTTCTGTTATGCCTGAAAAACGCAAAGATAAACGCGCTAAAATCAATCAAATTCGTAAAGCAGTTAAAAAACACAATCAGCGTGTTAAGCCGACTAAACGTAAATAATCAATTAGTTATTTATTGAACACAAAAAAGCCGCTAATTGCGGCTTTTTTAATGTGTTGTTTAAACTATTTAAACTCTAAATTACTTTTTTACTTGAGCATCTAACGATTCGCCATTCACTTCACTTGAATCGTCACTCATTAGATATAAATATGTAGGCATTAAATCCTCTGGTGTAGCAAGTGCGTCTCTATCTTCACCTGGATATGCAGCAGCTCGCATTGAAGTGCGAGTAGCGCCTGGGTTAATACAGTTTACACGAATATTCGTTTTACCTACTTCACATGCCCATGTTTGCATCATACCTTCTACTGCAAATTTTGAGATGGCATAAGGCCCCCAAAATTCACGACCTTTGCGGCCTACACCTGATGACGTAAATACTATCGATGCATTATCAGACTTACGAAGAACAGGAAAAAGTGCTTTAGTTATCATTGCTTGTGCAGTCACGTTTACTTTCATTATGTTTTCGAACGTAGATGAGCAAAAATGTTCAAGCGGACCGAGTGACCCTAAAATACCTGCATTATTAAGCAACCCGTCAAGGCGTCCAAACTGATATTCGATTGTTGCAGCAAGGTCACGGTAGTTTTGCTTCGTTGCGCCTTTTAAATCCATAGGGACTATTGCAGGTTTAGGGTAGCCAGCATTAACAATTTCATCGTAAACACATTCAAGTTTATTAGTTGTTTTTCCTAATAATATAACTGTAGCGCCGTATTTTGCATACGTAATTGCTGCAACTCGGCCAATACCATCACCGGCGCCTGTTATTAAAATAACTTTATCTTTAAGTGCGTTTTCAGCTGCTTGATATGTGTGCATAAAAGTACCAATTCATATAATTTTTTTGATTTTAACATAGCGAAACGTGAAGTAATCGAATTTATTGTAAAATTAGGTGGCGAAAATAGAAACTTTACGTTAAGTTTAACTGGTCTAATGTCTCATTAATAACCTGATTACATTGTTTTAACTTAATACACTGATTAAACACACTATAAAAATAAAATACGTGCGGAGCCAACAATATGAAAAAAATGCTACTTTCACTCTCGGTTACAGCTGCTTTAGCAGGTTGTGGCGGTGGAGAAACGTTAACAGATGTCAAAAACGACACAGCACCAGTTATCCCAACAGCAACAGTTACATTTGATCCAGCAGCAGGTATCTTATCGGTACCTAATGATTTATTAATGAGTGGAACTCAAGACGGTACACTTAATATTCCTGGTGAATTAGATGACAACAATGTGTCTATTTCGCGCGCAGCTTATGCAAACCCTCAGCTTGCACTAGGTGCACTTGATGGTTGGTCTTCGCAGGTTCCTTATAAAATCGATTTAACATTCCCACCAAATGTGAGTTTAGATGAAGCGTCTGCTGGGACCCCTGGTACAGTAAGAATTTTTGAAGTTGTAATGGGTGCAAGTTTAACTGATGCAGAATGTTCAGTTGTAGCTGCCGGTACTGCTTGTAAATTGCTCGGTGAGCTTACTTTTGGTGTTGACTTTGTTACTCAAGCTTCAGGTGATGGCGTTGCAATTATTCCTTTAAAACCATTTACGGCAGGTAGCTCATACATCAATGTATTAACTACTGGTCTTAAAGATTCATTAGGGCGTTCTATTGAGCCTTCTTCTACTTATGGGCTGGTTAAACAAGAAGCGCCATTAATTACAGAAGCCCAACTTGGTTTGCAGGGGGCTGTTAACAGTTACGAAAATGTAGTAGTTAGCTCAGGCGATATCACAAAAGAAGATATTATTTTTTCTAGTGCGATGACTATTCAATCAGCAGGCCCTGTACTTGGGACAATTAAAAAGTTACTAGCTGCAAGCTTGCAACAGCCTGCGTTACCAACTCCTGCGCTTCAAGTTCCTGAACAACCTATGGTAAATGTACAACAAGTATTTGCTTCTCAGGGTGTAGAAGTCTCTGCTGCATTCTCTGGTGTGCAATATCAAAAAGGTAGCATTATGTTACCGATGTACTTAGGTACACCAACGGGTACTGATATTAGTGATTTAAGTGATACATATTGGCAAGGTATGTGTGATAACGCGGTGGCAATAATTGGTTATAAGGCCGTTGCAGGCGATGCATTTCCGACAGATCCTATTAGTGAAAATGATGGTTTATGTTCTGCATTAAGTGACGGACAATTACGTGACTTAGGACTAGACAGCACACGTCATTTAACAAAATACAACTCAATTCCAAAAGTACAAAGCATGGCAAATGTGCCAGTGCAAGTTACTAAACCTATTTTACCGATAATTAATGGTGTCCGTGCACAGTTACAATTAGATCCTATCGCAATGCCTGAAGGTGGATGGCCTGTTGTGATTATGCAGCACGGTATTACAACACAAAAAGAAAGTATGCTTGCTTTAACTGCGCAGCTTTCTATTCAAGGCTTTGCAACGGTTGCTATTGACCATCCAAGACATGGTGAGCGCGGAATAGATGTTGATGGTGATGGAACAGACGACTTTAATGCAACAACGGGTTCTGTGCTTAGTTACATGAACTTAAGTTCATTACTTGTTGCACGTGATAGCTTACGCCAATCGGCTGCTGATTTATTAGGCCTTCGTTTAGGCTTAAACTTTATTAACGATACAACTATTAATAGTAAAGACGTTACCTACATTGGGCATTCGCTAGGTTCTATTGTTGCTCCAGCATTTATTGCTCAAGCTAATACGCCAATGGCAGAAACGCTTGATCTGCTATTTAATGTAAACACGGTAGCGCTTGCAAGTGGTGGTGGCGGTATAGCAAGCTTCTTACTTGAATCTGCTGCGTTTGGTCCATTTATTCAAGGTTCAGTACTTTCACAAGCGGGTACAACAGAAGCTGATGAATTTACTGCATATTTACAAGGAGATGCAGTTTCTAACTGTGGCTCATTAATACCAGACATGGAAGCTTACTTGACGTGTGGCTACAACGAATATATTGCATCACTTACCACTGCGGGTGAAACGACTAAACTTACTAACATTCAAGGTGTATTTACACAGTTTGCTTTTGCGGCGCAAACAGCGCTAGATAGTGGTGACCCAACGAATTACGCAGCCACTGTGAAAGCATTAGGTACTCCTGTTTATACTAATGTTGTTGTGGGTGATGGTGTTGATAACAAGCCTGACCAAGTGATACCACCAATGGCATCTAATAATCCTATTTCTGGCACAATTCCATTAGCTAACTTGATGGGTCTTGAGACAGTAAGTTCTTCGCAAGCATTGAGTGAAACACCAGCAAGCTACTTAGTTAAATTTACTAAAGGGCATCATGGTTCTATATTAACACCAGCTCAAGATGCTGCACAGGCTGCAACTGTTGAAGGCAGTGCGGCCGCTAATGCAGAAATGCAGTTGCAAGTAGCTACTTACTTAGCTGCTCGCGGACGGATGTTATTAGTTTCCAACCCTGAGGTTGTGACTGATTAATAACCAGTAAAATAATTAACCTTTAAAAGCCACTGAAAAGTGGCTTTTTTTTGCTTTAAAGCATGCTAAATTAGCTGAAATTTATAAATGGAGAAACCAGTTGGAATTTTTATACGAATACGGTTTGTTTTTTGCTAAAACAGTTACTTTTGTTATCGCTATCGCAGTTGTTTTAATGCTAATAGTTGGCGCTGCAGTTAAGCCAAAGGCCAAAAAAGGTGAAATACAAATTGATGATATATCAGAGCAGCTAGTTGAACTTAAAGAAAGTTTTTTACAAAATACGCTGGGTAAAAAAGAGCTTAAAGCGCATCAAAAACAATTTAAATCAAAGAGTAAAAAAGCAGATAAAGATGAGCCTAAACCTCGTTTATATGTAATTGACTTTGTGGGTAGTATGGACGCTCACGAAGTAGAAAGCTTACGAGAAGAAATAACGGCTATTATCTCTATTGCCGATCCAAGTAAAGACAAAGTACTTATTCGTTTAGAAAGTGGTGGCGGTGTTGTACATGGCTACGGACTTGCTGCATCTCAGTTACAGCGTATTAAAAGTGCGGGTATTCCTCTAAGTGTTGCAATTGATAAAGTGGCAGCAAGTGGTGGTTACATGATGGCGTGTGTCGCGGACGAGATACTTGCAGCGCCTTTTGCAATAGTTGGATCTATTGGTGTGATAGCTCAAATACCTAACTTTAATAAAATATTAAAGAAAAATGATGTTGAATTTGAGCAAATAACAGCAGGTGAATTTAAACGCACACTTACTTTATTTGGTGAAAACACAGATAAGGCCCGTGAAAAATTTCGTGAAGAAATTGAACAAACACATGATTTATTTAAAACGTTTGTAAGCACTCAACGTCCAAGCTTAGATATAAGCTTAGTTGCGACAGGTGAGCATTGGTTTGCAACTCAAGCGATTGATAAAGGCTTGGTAGATGTTATAAAAACAAGTGATGATGCATTGCTAGAGCAGCAACATGAGCGCCAAATTTATAAGATTAAATACAAAGTTAAAAAAGGGTTGAGCGATAAGCTAGCTCTTGGCTTGAGTAGTGGTGTTAATAAAGTGGGAATAAACTTACTTTCTAAGTTTAAGTCGTTAAATCCTTAGATTAGAATCTTTTTTAGGATTCAGTTTAATTATTTTTACTCGAAAAAAAACCTTGATGGATTGCATCAAGGTTTTTTTATAGCTGTATAAATGTAGCTTATGAGTCAATAGATTTATGATAATCTTCTAAGTCTTTAGCTGCATTAGGGTCGTTAAAGATGCTCTCATCTAGCTCACCTTCAGACTTGGCAACAACACAGGTAACCATACAATCGCCGGTTACATTAACTGCTGTACGTGTCATATCAAGTAATCTATCTACACCGATAATAATTGCAATCCCTTCTACAGGTAAGCCAACTTGGTTAAGTACCATTGCCAGCATTATTAAACCAACACCAGGTACGCCTGCTGTACCTACAGAGGCAAGTGTTGCTGTTAATATAACCATTAAATAATCAGATATTGTCAAATCGACACTAAACACTTGTGCAATGAACACGGTAGCCACACCTTGCATGATGGCAGTGCCATCCATGTTAATGGTAGCACCCAGTGGGATAGTAAATGAGGCAACCGAGTTATTAGCACCTAACTTTTTAGTAGCAGTTTCAAGTGTAATAGGCATAGTTGCGCTTGAGCTCGAGGTACTAAATGCAAATAAGCATGTGTGCTTCATTTTTGCTAAGAAAATAAGCGGGTTTAAGCCCGTTAATATTTTTAAAAGCAATGTGTAGTTTACAAAAGCATGTAATAACAGTGCAAGTACTACAACGCCAAAGTACTTCGCTAAGCTCACAATTAAGTTAAGCTCAATTGTTGTAAACAGTTTTGCCATTAAAAAGAACACGCCATAAGGGGCAATATTCATTAAAAGCGTAACTAGTTTTAAAATCACAGTGTTTAAATCTTCAAATACGGTAGCAACGCGTTTTCCTGCTTTACCACTTAATGCCATTGCTACACCAAATAAAAGTGCAAACACAATAACTTGAAGCATATTGCCTTTGGCCATTGCTTCAAAAGGATTTGTAGGAAACATGTCTATAATTACACGTGCAAGGGTAGGTGCTTCTTTAGCATCGTAGGTTGCATTAGATGGCAAGCTTATACCTTCACCAGGGCTAAATAATAAGGCAAGTGTAATCGCCACTGTTATAGCAATAGCTGTAGTTAATAAATATAAACCAATAGATTTACCACCTAATCGACCTAGTTTTTTAGGGTCGCTTAAGCTACAGGTACCACAAACAAGCGATACAAAAACAAGAGGCACAACTAACATTTTCAAGCTGGCAATGAATATTTGACCACCAACATGGAAAATACCATCAACAAAAAAGGCTTTAATTGGCAAAGAGAATAACCCAAGTGGTATTAGATAATCGTCTTCACCAGCTAATATAGCCTGAAATATAAAACCTACTGTAACCCCAAGCGCCATACCAATCATGATGCGAGTGGTTAAACTCATTGAACGGATTTTTGACATATTTCCTGATCTACATTTTATAAATTTGCCATAGACTACCAGCAAGGAAATATTTACTACAGAAAAAGTTAGTATTTATTTAAAAATATTTTGCACAAAAAAGTAATAAAAAACTGTGATTTTAGACTAAGTTATAGGTTAATATTAAGTGTAAATTAATTTTAATTATAATAACAACGCTAGGGAGAGGTTCATGCCTTTAATGCGACTGCTCGGCATTTCATTGCTAAGTTTTTTACTCACAGCCTGTGGTGGCGGTGGGTCACTTGAAAAAGACGGCTCTATTAGTGATGGTGATTCCACTACAGAGCCTGCTACATACTCGGTTTCATTAAAGGGATATTCTCAAACAGACGCAACAGAGTCAAACGCTGTTGCGGCAGATTCTCCTTTAAACCTGCGAGCAATACTCACTGATAACGATGGTGATTTTGTTGGTAGTCGGCGAATTACATTTTCTTTAACTGATACGGTTGGGGCTTTAAGCCAAACATCTGCACTTACAAATGCAGATGGAGAAGCCGAAGTTGAACTAATGGCTGGTACTGTAGAAGGTGCTGGAGAAGTAACTGCCACATATACAGTTGATGGCACAACCTACACAGATAGTTTTTCGTTTAGCTCAACAGGTGATGCAGCAAGTGATGTTGAAAACGCATACACAATTAGTGTGCAAGGCTATTCTCAAGTCGACGGTAGTGAGTCAAATGCTGTTACAGCCGATTTCCCATTAAATATACGAGCTAGACTTTCTGATGCAGATGAAAATATTATTTCAGGTGGACGTATAACATTCGCACTAGCAGACAACATTGGCTCTCTTGCTCAATCTTCGGCACTAACTCAAGCTGATGGTCTAGCTACAATTGAGTTAACCGCAGGCACTACAGAGGGAGCAGGTGAAGTAACCGCTACTTATTCTATAAACGGAGAGTCCTATTCGAGTACTTTTTCGTTCAGCTCTGCTGGTGATTCAGAACAAAATATTGAAAGCGACTTCACTATAGAGCTAAAAGGTTTATCTCAATCTGATGGTACAGAAGCAACAGCGGTAACGGCCGCTAACCCTTTAAATATTCAAGCAACACTGTTTGATGATGAAGGCTCAGTTGTTGTAGCAGAGCGTATCACGTTTGCACTTTCAGATAATATTGGTGTTTTAGATAAAACATCAGATTTAACAAACGAAATGGGTCAAGCATCAGTCATATTAACAGCTGGCACTATAGAAGGTGCTGGTATAATTACAGCCACTTATACTGTCAGTGGTGAGTCTTATGCAGAAAGCTTTTCGTTTAGTTCAGCTGGTGATGCAGCTATAAATCCAAATAATGAATACGTGATCCAATTACAAGGCTTCTCTCAAGGGGATGGGTCTGAAACTAATTCAGTTTCAGGGGATACTCCAATCGATTTAATCGCTACTCTAACTAATAATGGTAGTCAAGTATCTGGTGAGGTAATAACATTTTCTCTATCGGGTAATGTGGGTTCTTTAAATGCAAGTTCGGCACTTACACAAACTAATGGACAAGCGAAAGTAGAATTAACATCAGGAACAATTGAAGGAGCTGGTCAAGTTACAGCAAGTTTCACTCAAAATAGTATTACTTATAGTGCTACATTTTCGTTTCAATCAGATGGCAAAGAAGGGAGCCAACCAGCTTATAGTTTAACTTTGCAAGGGTATTCAAACGGAACGGAAGTTCAATCAAATACGGTTACTTCATTAGTGCCACTTGAACTAAGAGCAACGCTACTTAATGACGGTACTCCAGTTAGCTCACAAAGTGTTAACTTTTCGTTAGCTAGTAATATAGGTATTTTAAACCCTAGTTCTGGTAGTGTTTTAACCAATAGTAATGGTATAGCTACTATTGAGCTTCTAGCTGGAAATATTGAAGGTGCTTCAGAATTATCTGTAACTTACATAAATAATGGTGTTACGTACTCATCGGAAGCCTTTGACTTTGAATCTATCATTGTTGAAAAGGCTGAAATTACGGTGAGCTTATTAGCAAGTGATGGTTCGACCACTCGTAATGTAGATTTTTTAAGCCCTGCTGTTGCTCAGGCACAACTATTATTAAATGGTGAGCCAGGTGCCTATAAGTTAGTAGCATTTAATTTATCAGGCTTAGGCACTATTAATCCTTCTAATGGTACTGCACTGACCAATGAACTGGGGATTGCGAAGGTTGATTTATTAGCAGGGACAGAAGCCGGAGCCGGTTCAATTACGGCCGAATATATTGATAGCGATAACACAAGTTTTACAGCTGAAGCTTTTACATATACAACTGCAGGTGATTCTCCTGATCAAGGTGATGCCGATAATTTCACAATTGATCTAAGTTTAATATCGTCAACAACACTAATACAAACAAGTGAAATTAGTGCTAACGATAATGGCCTAGTGCAAGCTCTAGTCCTAGATTCAAATGGTGACCCAGTAGTGGGAGAAGTGGTTTCTTTTAGCTCTACTTTAGGTAGTCTTTTACCGAGTTCGGGTACGGCGCTAACAAATACTAATGGTATTGCCACTCTAAATTTGACACCAGGTACAATTGAAGGAGCTGGTAATGTTACAACTCAGTACGAAGCTATTACAGAAACGGTAGGGTTTTATACTCGTGGTGATGCTATTGACCCTAATCAAAGCACTGCGGATATCAATTTTAAAATTTTGCAAAATTGCCCGGTTGATTTTAAAACAATCAGAGATGCAAGTTTATGTGAAGAGATAACAAGTATCTCAGGTGATTCTTCAGCTATTTTATTTATTGAAGTGACTAATGAAAATTCAACAACACCACTTACTCAAACACTAGTTACTGCAACTACAACTATTGGTACAATTTCACCTACTACAGGTACTGCAATTACAGATTCTAGTGGTATTGCTATATTAGATATCGTACCTGGACGTGATGTAGGAGCAGGTGAAGTTACAGTATCAGTGCTAGACAGTAATTTAACGAAAGCATTTCAAATTGCGGCTGTTGACATTGATATTACCCTTACAAGTTCATTAGCAGCGAATGAGTTATTATCGGCTGGAGCTACTGCATTAATTTCTATCGAAATTACTAAAGACGGTCAACTATATACAACACCACTAAATGTTGAATTTACCTCAGGTTGTGTAGCGAGTGGTTTAGCTGTAATGGATGAGTCAGTAACCAGTATAGGTGGTTTTGCGCGCTCAACATACCGTCCTTTAACATGTGTAGGTGGTGATATAATTACTGCAACGGTTATTACCGGTGGTGATACTATATCAGGTACAACAACAATAGATGTGTCTCCAGCAGATATTGGCTTTATACAATTTATTGAAGTTACAGAACCAGTTATTTCATTGAAAGGCACTGGTGGTGCAAATAGAAGTGAAATTTCAAATGTTAAGTTTAAGCTTATTGATTCTAACGGAAATGCATTAGCCTCTAAAACTGTTAACTTTGGCTTATCAACTTCAGTTGGTGGTATCACTATTACTCCAACTTCAGCTATCACTAATAGCGCTGGTGAAATACAAACAACAGTTCAGTCGGGAGCAGTTGCTACGCCAGTTCGTGTTATCGCATCAAGCCAAGAAGATATAAATGGCGAAGTTGTTGTTGTAACAGCACCATCTGATATTTTGGTTATTAGCACAGGTATTGCTGATCAAAATAGTTTTTCTTTGTCACGCTCTGAATTTAACCCACATGGTTTGAATGTTGATGGTACCGAGGTATCAGTAAATGCGCGTTTAGCTGATCACTTTAATAATCCAGTCCCTGATGGTACGGCCATAAGCTTTATTACTGAAGGTGGTGTTATCGAACCGAGCTGTACAACTAGCAATGGCGCTTGTAGTGTTACATGGACGAGCAGCAACCCTCGCCCATTTACTGATCCTTTATATGAAAATTCTATTTTAGAGAAGTGTGATAGTGGGTTACCTTGTCCGCTTGGTATCTTAAACAATGATTACAGCGTAGATTTACCATTAGGTGGTAGAGCAACGGTGCTTGCTTATGCTATTGGTGAAGAAACATTCTCAGATCTCAATGGTAATGGTTATTTTGATAGTGAAGATTTTTTTGAAGATTTATTCGACATTCCTGAAGCCTTTGTGGATCATAATGAAGATGGTATTTACGGTGGTAAAGATTGTGCAGATGGTACAGCCTTACCATGTACTAAAGATGCCTCTATCGGTGATGAATTTGAGGACTTTATAGACTTTGATGGAAGTGGTACTTGGACAACAGGTAATGGTTTGTACAACGGTTTATTGTGTTTGGAGTCAGATGAAACTGCCGGTATTTGTAGCCGTAAAATGGTTAATGTATTTCAAAACCAAGAAATTGTTATGTCAGGAGATTCTGCTTTTTACAGGTTAGTTACATTTGCTGATGATTGTGCTGCAATAGCTGGAGCTACAGCGACTGAAGTGCGAGTAAATAGTGACTTAACTAGCCCTTTAGTTCGTCGAGTGCAAAATGATCCAACTAGTGCACTGATGTGTCAAGTGAGTGCTATAGATTTAACTCAAACCGCATCTGGAACAAGTAGCTTAAGTTTAATTGTATATATTGCAGATGTATATAATAACCCAATGCCTGTAGGCAGTGATGTTACAATAACTACAGATAACGGTGAGCTGACAGGAACTACTAATTATACATTTCCTAACACAACCAGTATTGTACCGATTGGAGTTTCATTCGGGATTAAGAGAGAGCCACTTACGGGCGGTAATGAGAGTTCTTCTGGTAGTTTAACTATTGCTACAGAGGCAACATCTGGTCTTGTAACTTCTATTTCTATACCGGTAGAAGATGATCTTTAACCTGTAAACTAAAAAAATGCCAACCTTTAGGTTGGCATTTTTGTTTCTGTTCTATATATTCCACATCAATTAATCTAAAAACACTAGTTTGTTTAATTTAACGACAAAAATTGTTCGTTTATTCAGTAAATACTGAAAAGTTTGTATTAAAAGCTTGTAACAACTAGTGTTTGTAGATATACCTATAAATATTCGCGCCGCTTATGTCGGCAAAACACATTTTCAATATTTGGTTAGAAATAGGCAACTATGGGCAAATCGCTAGTAATTGTAGAGTCTCCTGCTAAGGCTAAAACAATTAATAAATATTTAGGTAATGACTTCATCGTAAAGTCCAGTATTGGGCATGTACGAGATTTACCTACTTCAGGTTCGAGCAAAGCTAAAGTGCCGGCAACTAAAACGCCAGCAGAAGTTCGTAAAATGGAACCTGAAGAGAAAGCAGCGTATAAAAAGCAACGAGATTATACAAACTTAGTCGCGCGTATGGGTATAGACCCAAACCAAGGCTGGGATCCGCATTACGAAATACTGCCTGGTAAAGAAAAAGTTGTTCAAGAATTACAAAAGCTGGCTGAAAATGCAGACCAAATATATCTCGCAACGGATTTGGATAGAGAAGGGGAAGCAATTGCTTGGCACCTTCAAGAAATCATTGGTGGTGATCCTGCTAAGTATAAGCGCGTAGTTTTTAACGAAATTACTAAAAACGCAATACAGCAAGCGTTTGAAACACCTGGCGAGCTTAATACTGATATGGTTTATGCTCAGCAAACACGTCGCTTTTTAGATCGTGTTGTTGGCTTTATGGTATCACCTTTGTTGTGGGCTAAAGTGGCCCGTGGACTTTCTGCAGGACGAGTTCAGTCTGTTGCGGTACGTTTATTAGTAGAGCGTGAGCGTGAAATTAAGGCGTTTATCCCTGAAGAATTTTGGGATATTCACGCTGACGTTAAAAATACTGAGTCTGAGTTACGTTTAGAAGTAGCCAAACAAGCAGGAAAGCCTTTTAAGCCTGTAAATGAAGCTCAGGCTAGCGCAGCGGTTAAAAGCCTTGAGAATGCAGAATACAAAGTAATTAGCGTTGAAGAAAAACCAAGTAAAAGTCGCCCAAGTGCGCCATTAATTACTTCAACCATGCAGCAAGCAGCAAGCACACGTTTAGGTTATGGTGTTAAAAAGACCATGATGCTTGCTCAGCGTTTGTATGAAGGCGGTTATATTACGTATATGCGTACCGATTCAACTAATCTTTCAAAAGATGCCGTTGAAATGTGTCGTGAGTATGTAACAAACGAGTTTGGTGCTAAATACTTACCAAAAGATCCAATTAGCTACAGCTCTAAAGGCAATGCACAAGAAGCGCATGAGGCAATACGTCCTTCAAGCGTTACCGTGTTATCTGGTCATGTTGAAGGTGTAGACGCCGATGCTAAAAAGCTGTACGAGCTAATTTGGCGTCAATTTGTAGCGTGCCAAATGGTACCTGCTGAATACGATTTAACAACACTAACTGTTGCAGCTAACGACTTCCAGCTTAAAGCGAAAGGCCGTGTGCTCCGCTTTGATGGTTGGACAAAAGTACAACCTGCAATACGTAAGAAAAACGAAGAAGATCAATCACTACCGGCTGTTAAAGAAGGTGAAGTCCTTACTTTAATCGAACTTGATCCTAAGCAACATTTTACTAAACCGCCAGCGCGCTTTAGTGAAGCAAGTTTAGTAAAAGAGCTTGAAAAACGCGGTATTGGTCGTCCATCTACTTATGCGTCAATTATATCAACGATTCAAGATCGTGGTTATGTACGTGTAGAAAACCGCCGTTTCTTCGCTGAAAAAATGGGTGAAATAGTTACCGATCGCTTGGTTGAAAATTTCACTGATTTAATGAACTTTGATTTTACAGCTAAAATGGAAGGCCGTTTAGATGATATCGCTGAAGGCGAGCGTGTATGGACACAAGTTCTAGATAAGTTTTATGCTGATTTTTCAACGCAATTAACTGTTGCTAAAGACGAGCCAGAGAACGGTGGCATGCGTCTTAACGAGATGGTTGAAACCGATATTGAATGTCCTACGTGTAGCCGAAAAATGGGTATACGAACGGCATCAACTGGTGTTTTCCTAGGGTGTACTGGTTACAGCCTTCCGCCAAAAGAGCGTTGTACTACAACAATGAACTTGGTGTCGGGTGATGAAGCAGTTGCAGCTGATGTAGAAGATGTAGAAACTGAAAAGTTAATGCAGATGAAGCGTTGTCCTATTTGTGAAACTGCAATGGATTCATACCTAATCGACGAAACCCGTAAATTACATGTGTGTGGTAATAACCCGGCATGTAAAGGGCATATAGTTGAAGAAGGTACCTTTAAAATTAAAGGCTATGACGGACCAATTATCGAATGTGATAAATGTGGCTCTGACATGGAACTTAAATCGGGTCGTTTTGGTAAGTATTTTGGCTGTAATAATGACGAGTGTAAAAACACACGTAAACTACTTAAAAGTGGCGAAGCTGCTCCACCAAAAGAAGATCCTGTTCACATTACTGAGTTAGAGTGTGAAAAGTCAGATGCGTATTTCGTATTACGTGATGGCGCCGCTGGTATATTCTTAGCTGCAAATACTTTTCCTAAGTCTCGTGAAACACGTGCACCTAAGGTAGAAGAGTTAAAACGCTTTAGAGACCGTATCTCGCCTAAGTTTTATTACTTAGCAGATGCACCTGCTAAAGATCCTGATGGTAATCTTGCTGTTGTACGCTACAGCCGTAAAAATAAAGCTCAGTATGTTATGACTGAAGTTGACGGTAAAGCTACTGGCTGGACTGCTCATTATGAAGCAGGTAAATGGACAGAAGAAGCGAAGAAAAAGGCAGCACCTAAAAAGAAAGCTGCTGCAAAAAAGGCACCAGCTAAAGCAAAGCCTAAAGCGAAAGCTAAAAAAGAAGATGAATAAGCACGTTATCGCTTATTCATAACTTTTTATAGGTTTTAAAAAACCATAAAAAAACCGGAACGCACAGCTTGTGTCTATTCCGGTTTTTTTCTGCCTAGTTAAATGTTTTCGCAACGGCTTTATTAGCAGTACATTCAACTAAGCGTATTGGAGATACCAATTTTATTAAAAAATGGTCATTATATTGCACTAAATAACCCACTCACTGCGTTAAAAAACATTCATATAAAACAACTATATGTCATGCTATTTCACTTGCTATTGAGCTATTTTCTTAGTGCTAAAATAGATCACTAATTTAATGCAATTGGTATGATTAAATCTTAACAGAAGATACTTTTTTATAGCCTTCAGATTCAAGCTCATCATTTACGCATTTTAATACGTAGGCATTTAGCTCTTCATTGCTTACGTCATCATCTTTAGCCCAGTTAACACACATTTCTGTGTATTCTTTTACCATTTCGGCTGAAGCTGTTGGCGCATCGTCTGCTACCGCGTAAGTCGCAGATACTGCAAATAGTGGAGCTACGATTAATGCTAGCAATGCTTTTTTCATTCGTTTATTCCTAAAAAAATGGTGTGATGACTGATTTACCCAGTTTAAGATTAGGTTTAAACCAGTAGTGCCCAATCCAGAACAACTCTGTTGGTATACTGATTTTTAAACGAAAACGAAATAAAAGATAACGAAATTTTTTTATCGTGAGGATGAGTAATTTACTTGTCAGGATTTCGCAGCATTGTGTTGCAGTGGCTTATAAGCTAAGGTCGCTTTTTTTAATTAAAAGACAAATCAATGTCATCACACACCCCTAATAAAAAACCACGCCAAGCTAATAAAGTAGAGCATGCATTAGAATCTTTTATTTTTAAAGGGCGTTGGCTACTAGCCCCATTTTTTGTGGGTTTACTATTTGCAGTTGTACTGTTGTTAATAAAGTTTTTTAAGCAGCTTTATTTAATGGGTATTGCGACATTTACAGCAACAAATCAAGAGTTACTTGTCGGTATTCTAACTTTAGTTGATACGGCATTATTAGCGGGGTTATTGCTGATCATTACATTTAGCGGTTACGAGAACTTTGTTTCTAAGCTTAATATTGATAATCATGAAGACAGACCATCTTGGATGGGAAAAGTTGGTTTTTCAGGTCTAAAGATGAAATTAATAAGTGCGATAGTCGCTATTTCTGCTGTTGAGTTATTAAAAGTATTTATAAACTCAGGCGCATATCCAAGTGATGAGCTACTTTGGAAAGTGACTATTCATGTTACGTTTGTAATGTCAGGCGTTTTATTTGCTTTAACTGACTACTTAAACAGTAAAACCCAAAGTCATTAGAAAAATTAAACGCACAAAAAAGCCCAAGTAATTTACTTGGGCTTTTTATGTTTAGAGCTTAGCTGTAATATTAAGTGTAATTATTGATGTCATTAACACTTTGCATAAAAGCAAGCGAAAGGCTCAAGCGTAAGTGTGTCTTGGCTTAATTTTGCGCTGTGGTGGCTAAGCTCATTGTATTCTTTAACGATTGATGTTGGCATATCAATACTTGTTTGTTGAGAGCTAAGATTAAATATGCACAGCATTTTTTGCGGTCCAAGCGTTCTATAAAAAGCAAGCACAGGCTCAGGCGTTTCAATAAACTCAATATCACCCTCAAGTAAAACAGTTTGGCTCTTGCGCCACGCCATAAACTCACGATAGGCGTTTAAAATTGAGTTGCTATCATTAGTTTGCACAGCGACTGATTGCTGTTTGTGTGCATCATCAACAGGTAGCCAAGGTTTTACGTCACTAAAACCCGCATGAGGTGAATCAGCTTGCTCCCAAGGCATTGGCGTTCTACAGCCATCACGCCCTTTAAAGTTAGGCCAAAATGTAATGCCATATGGGTCTTGTAAGTCTTCAAAGGCAACACTTGCTTCACCTAAACCTAATTCTTCACCTTGGTACATACATACACTGCCACGAAGGGAGGCAAGTAGGGCGGTTAGCATTTTACATTGCTGAGGGTTTATTTCGCCATTTTCGCTCCAGCGACTTGCTACGCGCTCTACATCATGGTTGCTAAATGCCCAACACGGCCAACCCTCAGTCATACGTTGTTCAAGAGTTTGAACCGTAGTTCTAATATATTCACTTGAATAATCATTTGTTAAGAGCTCAAAGCTATATCCCATGTGCAGCTTATCGCCACCTTGGGTGTACTGCGCCATTGTCGCCAATGAATCCTCTGATGAGATTTCGCCAAGCGATACAGTACCTGGATATTTATTAAGTAATGTGCGAATGTCTTGCATAAACTCAATATTTTCTGGCTGAGTGTTGTTGTAGTAATGATACTGAAATGCGTATGGGTTATCTTCACTAAAACCACGACCCTGACGCTTATCTTTTGGTTTAGCTGGGTTATCGCGAAGTTGTGCATCGTGATAACAAAAGTTAATAGCATCTAATCTAAAGCCATCAACGCCTTTTTTTAGCCAAAACTCTACGTTATCAAGTACAGCTTGTCTTACGTCAGGATTATGAAAGTTTAAATCGGGTTGTTCGGTTAAAAAGTTATGCAAATAATATTGCCCACGGCGAGGTTCCCACTGCCACGCGCCACCACCAAAAATAGACAGCCAATTATTAGGTGCTGTGCCGTCATCTTTAGCTTCAGCCCAAACATACCAATCCGCTTTATCGTTATTTTGATTTTCGCGGCTATCTGTAAACCATTGGTGTTGATCTGATGTATGGCTTAGTACTTGGTCAATTATAATTTTAATGTTGCGATCGTGGGCTTGGCTAATAAGTTCATCAAAATCGTTTAAATCACCAAAAAGCGGGTCAATGTCACGGTAGTCACTAATATCGTAGCCAAAGTCTTTCATCGGCGATTTGAAAAAAGGTGAAATCCAAATTGCATCAACGCCTAAGCTTTTAATGTAATCAATACGATTAATAATCCCTTTTAAGTCACCAATACCATCGTTGTTGCTATCTTGAAAGCTACGCGGATAAACTTGATAAATAACCGCACCTTTATACCACTGCTTTTTGGTCATGCTTTTCTCCGTCATTCCACACAGTATTTAGACTATTCTTTATTGTGATTACGATTAATCACGTTATTTTCAAAAAGCATACGTGAAGCCTTTAATTCTGTAAAAAGTCTGCATACGTATGCACTAAAAATAATGCAATAAAATTATTTAAAATAAGCGCTTAGCGCATCTTTAGCGGTGTTCGTTTTGTGTGTTTAATATTTACCAATTATGTTATTCATTCATTTTTTAGTTAAATTTAACCTAACAGTTTGTACTATAAAGGAAATATACCCTTGGTTTTACTAGAAATGGTCTGACCAATTTAACACTTAGTAAATGTGCAATTATTTAAACGTTATATAACAGCGCTAATTAATTTCATCTTGTTTACATTCAAGTAGGAAGGCTATTAGTTTTCTACAAAATAGATTTAATCTATCATGCCCTTTCAGTGTTTTTTGTTTTGTTTATTTTCAATAAAATCATATGGTTAAAATTATATGTGTGTAATGTATGTTAATATTAGGCTATATTGAAATTGTTGAATACGTATGCATAAAGTTGTTAATAAAATAAATCTGGCGTTAATATTCATCCTGACAACAAAATTAGCTCGCCTTGTTTAACTATCACTTAAACATTGAACGCGGGTATCACAATATGGGTAACGGGAAAACATTATGTCTATGTTCAAACCAAGTATATTAACTTTGGCATTAACAGCTGCAGGCTTATCAAGCTTTGCTACACAGGCTGCTCAAGAAGATACAATAAAAAAAGATGATGTAGAAGTTATCGAAGTTAAAGGCTTTCGTGGCAGTGTGGTTGAGTCTATTAACACAAAACGCTTCTCTACACAGGTTGTAGAATCTATATCGGCTGAAGACATTGGCAAATTGCCAGATTCTTCTATTGCTGAATCGATTGCGCGTTTACCCGGTTTAACCGCCCAGCGCTTAGACGGGCGAGCAAGTCGTGTCTCTATTCGTGGTTTTGGCGAGAATGAAAGTGGCACAACGTTTAACGGTCGTGAGCAGGTATCGATTGGTGATAACCGCGGCGTAGAGTTTGACCTTTACCCATCAGAAATAATGAGCGGTGTAACTGTTTATAAAACGCCAAATGCAAGTATTGATGCTGAAGGTATTGCCGGTGTTATTAATATGCAAACCGTGCGCCCTTTAAGTAAAGGCGAGCGTGTTGTGCAAGTAAATGGGCAGTATGAGCAAACCAGCTTTGGTAAATTAAATCCAGATGGTAATGATGACGGCTATCGAGGCACTATCTCATACATCGATCAGTTTGCTGACGATACAATTGGTGTTGCATTTGCTTTAAATACAATGAGTTCACCAAATCAAGAAAAACGTTGGAACTCATGGGGCTACCCAGAATTCACCGAAAATGGTAACGATTATTCAATTTTAGGCGGCGCTAAACCATTTGTACGTTCATCAACGCTTGAGCGCGATTCTGCAATGCTTGTTTTAGAAGCCGCCCCTACAGACAAATTAAACATGACGTTTGATGCGTTATATGTAGATTTTACAGATGAAAAAATTCTACGCGGTATTGAAGTTCCATTTGCATGGGGTCAAGGTAGTATTGATGCAAATAGTGTTGTAGTTGATGAAGCATCTGGCTTTATAACAAGTGCAGTAACACAAGGCCAACGTGTAGTAGTTCGAAACGATTATGAAGAACGCGAAGCGGAACTTACAGCTTTTGGTTTTAATACTAAATATGATATTGACGATTCGTGGTCAGTAGAGTTTGATGCAAGTTATTCACAAGTAGACCGTAAAATCTGGAGTGTTGAGAGCTACTCAGGTACAGGACGTGGTGATGCTCGCGGTGTTGCAGATAACTTAGGTTATACATTTAATGGTGGAAATACCGGCGCAAGTTTTACTCATGACTTAGATTATAGCGATTATGGTTTAATACAGTTAGGAGGCCCGCTATCGTGGGGTGCAAGCTCTGCACTTAACGATAAATATGGTTTAACTGGTACTGAGTATGAAAACCAAGCGCAAGATGGTTTTATTAATGCACCGACCATTGAAGATGAGCTATCAACATTAAAAATAGCGGCTTCAAAGGTATTAGAAAACGAGTACATAAGCTCTATTGAATTTGGTATGTCTTACAAAGAACGTGAGAAAACAAAAGATTCAGAAGGTTACTTTATGACGTTATCTAGCTTTTCGCTTGATAACCCAGGCATGCTTAATGTGCCAGAACAGTACCGTAACGGAAGTGTTGATTTAGGCTTTATAGGCATGGGCGATATGATTGCTTATGACGTAAATGGCTTAGTTAACGACGGTTATTACGACTTATTGGCAGAGAGCTTAACAAATACAAGTCATGCGACTAAATCGTGGACTGTAAAAGAAGAAATTACTTCTGCATTTGTTCAAGCAAATATTAATGCTGAAGTAAGCGGCCTTGCATTAACGGGTAACGTGGGCGTGCGTTATGTACAAACTGATCAATCATCACAAGGTAATGCATTTAGTACTGTTGATGGTGTGGTTGTTACATCACCGACAAACATAAGTCATGATTACTCGCACGTATTACCTAGCTTAAACTTGTCACTTGCGATTGATGAGCAACAAACGATACGTTTTGGTGCTGCTAAAACAATTTCTCGTGCACGCTTAGATGAAATGAATTCATCAGTTAATGCTTCATATAATCAAACACCTGATGAAAATGGTAACTATTGGTCTGTATCGGGTGGTAACCCAAATTTAGAACCTAAAGAAGCAACCGGCTACGATTTTACTTACGAGAATTACTTTAGCGATGAAGGCTACTTCTCTGCTGCGTTTTTCTATAAAGATTTAACTCAGTGGATTTTTGACGGCACGTATGCAATTGATATGTCAGGCGTAGCAGACCCTTCAACAGGTGAAGTTCCTGCAACATCATCAGGTACAGGCAGCGGTAAAATAAATGGCGGCGGTGGCGATTTATATGGTTACGAGCTTTCACTAGCGTTACCATTTAAAATATTCCATCCATCTCTTGAAGGTTTTGGTTTAATTGCTAGTCATACTGGTATTGAGTCTGATATTGAAGATCAAAACGGTAACGATTACGAGCTACCAGGTCTTTCGGATAAAATTCAAAGCTTAACAGTTTACTACGAAATGCATGGTATGCAATTACGTACCAGTATGCGCAAACGCAGTGCCTTTAAAGGTGATGTATATGGTTTAGGTTTTAACACTGAACAAGTTGATATTTTAGGTGAAACTATTTGGGATGTTCAAGCAGGTTATGACTTCTCTGAGGCCGGCATTGAAAGCCTTGAAGGTTTATCTGTTCAGTTTCAAGTACAAAACTTAACTGAAGAACCGTTTACGTCACTTTCTGGCGATAATGCTCTACAAGTACGTGACTACCAAGATTACGGTCGTACTTACTTGTTAGGCTTTAGTTACAAGCTATAATAAAAGTTGTGTGTAGAAGCCCTTGTGATTTATTTTACAAGGGCTTTTTTATAGCTAGTTTATCAAACACTGATTAATACCAATTAGCTTAATTAAGTTTATTGAGCGCTGTATTAAAGCGTGGGCAATAATATGAAACCAATAAAACATGTCGTAATTGCAGGCGGTGGTACCGCAGGGTGGATAACAGCAGCACTGCTTAATAAAGTGTTAGGTAAAGTAATTAATATCACACTAATAGAATCATCAGCTATTGGTACGGTAGGAGTGGGTGAAGCAACGATACCGCCCATTATTCAACTTAATAACGCGCTGGGTATAAACGAGCAAGATTTTATTAATGCTACTAATGCTTCAATAAAATTAGGTATTGAGTTCGAAAACTGGAAAACGCCAGGGCATAGCTACATGCATGCGTTTGGCTCGTTAGGTAAAAACTTTCCCTTTTGCGATTTTTATAACTTTTGGTTAAAAGGTCAAATTACGGGTTGCGAAGACGACTTATGGGATTTTTCACTCAATTACCAAGCGGCTAAACAGCATAAATTTGCACCCCTCAATACAATTCCTAATACCCAACTACCTGGGCTGAGTTACGCATATCATTTTGATGCGACGCTTTACGCTGAATACTTAAAAAAGTTGGCTATATCGCGCGGTGTTAAACACATAGATGCAAAAATAAGCCATGTTGAACAATGCGATACAGGCAATGTTAAAAGCCTAGCACTGGATAACGACAGTCAAATTAGTGGGGATTTATTTATAGATTGCACCGGGCTGCGTGCACTATTAATTGAACAAACACTAAATACAGGGTTTATTGATTGGTCTCATTACTTACCATGCGATAGTGCAGTAGCCGTACAAACAAAAAGTACTCATGAGCTTAAGCCCTATACGCGATCTATTGCACATAGTGCTGGTTGGCAATGGCAAATACCACTGCAAAATCGTATTGGTAATGGCCTTGTTTATTGCAGTAGATACTTGTCAGATGATGATGC
Organism: Pseudoalteromonas sp. NGC95; assembly: GCF_015864705.1. NCBI lineage: Bacteria > Pseudomonadati > Pseudomonadota > Gammaproteobacteria > Alteromonadales > Pseudoalteromonadaceae > Pseudoalteromonas > Pseudoalteromonas sp. NGC95. The sequence goes on along the minus strand of NZ_JADYWR010000013.1, from coordinate 77,076 downwards.
TAAGCAGTTACTGCTAAAAAGCTTACCCGCTGAGCCAATTACAGAGCCCCGTATTATAAAATTCAAAACAGGTCGGCGTTTAAAGCAATGGCATAAAAATGTGGTGTCGGTTGGCCTCTCAAGTGGTTTTTTAGAGCCGCTAGAGTCAACCAGTATTCATTTAATTCAAACTGCGGTTACGCGTTTAATTAAGCTATTTCCACACAACGGTATTAGCGATGCGTTAGTAACGGAGTTTAATAAACAAAGCGTTATTGAATTAGAACACATACGTGATTTTATTATTTTGCATTATAAACTCACCGAGCGACAAGACTCCCCGTTTTGGCGTCAATGCATGCAAATGGATATACCAAATTCCCTTACCCATAAACTGAATTTATTTAAACACACAGGCAAAGTAATACGTGAAGATGATGAACTATTCGCCGAAGTTGCTTGGCAGCAAGTCATGATAGGGCAAGGGCTTATCCCTGATGACTATAACAGTATTGTTGATTCACTAAGTGATGATCAACTGAGCGATTTATTCTCTACTTTAAAAACGTTGATCAGCTCAACTGTAACGCAATTACCAACTCACCAGAATTTTTTAGCCAGCATTAAAAAGGTATAACAATGCGATTTTTAAACACACTTTTACTAGTAAGCGCATGTAGCTTACCAAGCTTTAGTTATGCACTTAATGTAGAGCCTGCCAATTGGTGGGTCGGAATGAATAAAAATAACATTACAGTACTCGTGCATGAGCAAAATATAGCTAACGAAGAATTTAAATTAGATAAGTATAAAGGGGTTGAACTTAATAACGTAACACGTACCGACAACCCTAATTATGCTTTCCTTCATTTAAATATTAGCGATAACGCCAAAGCAGGAACGCTCAAGTTTAACAGCACTAATACAGCGCATAGCTTTGAGTTTCCTTTATTTACCCGAGATAAAAATAGCGCGCAACGCCAAGGTTTCACAAGTGCAGATGCTTTATATTTAATTAACCCAGATCGCTTTGTAAATGGCGACTCCACAAATGACACCGTTAAAAGCATGCTAGAAGCTGTAAATCCAGGTTTTAAAGGCGGGCGACATGGAGGGGATATTCAAGGTGTTATTAACGCATTACCGTATTTAAATAATTTAGGTGTAACACAGCTTTGGCTTACTCCAGTGCTTGAAAACAACATGCCAGATTACTCTTATCATGGTTACGCGATTACAGACTTTTACAACGTTGATCCGCGAATGGGATCAAATAATTTATACAAAACGTTATCAATAAAGGCTAAAGAGCAGGGCATTGGGCTTGTTATGGATATGGTGCTTAATCACTTTGGTGCTGAGCACCCGTGGATGAAGGATAAACCAACTCAAGATTGGATTAACTTTAATGGGCAGTTTGAAAATGGCAAAAATGCCACAAGCCATGCGCGCCAAACAATTCAAGATCCACACGCAAGTAACTACGATAAACGCCAGTTTAGCGATGGTTGGTTTGTCGCTAGCATGCCCGATTTAAACCAGCGCCAACCATTATTAAATGAGTATTTAATTCAAAATGCAATTTGGTGGATTGAATACGCAGATTTAAGCGGTATTAGAGTTGATACTTACTCTTACTCAGATAAAGCGTTTTTAAGTGATTGGACCAAGGCCATTATGGATGAATACCCACACTTTAATATTGTTGGCGAAGAGTGGACTTCAAACCCTGCAATAGCGTCGTATTGGCAGCGCGGTAAAGTAAATCAAGATGGGTATGTGTCAAGCTTACCCAGTGTGATGGACTTTTCGTTGCAAGAGGCGGTAATTCGAGCTTTAAATGAAGATGAGGGTTGGAGCACAGGCTGGGTTAAAGTATATCAGTCATTAGCTAACGATTTTTTATACCCAGACACCAATAACATTATGGTGTTTGCTGATAACCACGATATGAGCCGTGTATATACGGAGCTTGGGCAAGACTTAGCTAAAACTAAAATGGCGATGACTTTGTTTTTAACAACGCGCGGCATTGCTCAAATATATTATGGAACCGAAATATTATTGGATAATACGCCGAGTAAAGATCATGGTGATATACGCATTGATTTTCCAGGTGGGTTCAAAAATCAAAACGCTAATGCGTTTACTGGAGTCGGGTTAAGTAAAGATCAGCGCGATATGCACGAAACTATAAGCACGCTACTTAACTTTAGAAAGCAAAGCCCGGCGCTTGCAAAGGGTAAGCTCGTTCATTTCAGTCCGAACAATGGTGTTTATAGTTATGCTCGCGTTAGTGATACGCAAACAGTATTAGTTTTTATGAATAAAAACAAAGTAACACAAAAGCATAATCTTGATTACATGCAAGAAGTTATACCAAAAAATGCCAATGCGCAGGCATTATTCACACAACACACTTTTAAACTAACTAACAGTATTAACTTAGAGCCAATGACTGCTACGGTATTAGTGATTAATACGCCGTGAATGTTTAAGTGAATACGTATGCAGCAACTGTATGCTTGCTGCAGATATCTTTAGTATAAAGCTATAACACTACTGACAAAAAGACACACAATGAAAAAATCAGTTTATGTACCCGCATTACTGTGTAGCGCACTTATAACAAGTGCGTGCTCAGACAATAATGAAACCGAACAACAGCAAGCGCCTAAACAGGCGCAAAATGAGTTAACAAAGCCTGTTGTATACCAAGTATTTACACGCTTATTTGGTAACACACAGACCGCGAATGTGCCCTGGGGTACAAAAGAGCAAAATGGCGTAGGTAAATTTGCCGACTTTAACGATGCTGCACTTAAAGGTATTAAAGAATTGGGTACGACCCATGTTTGGTATACCGGTGTTTTACATCATGCGCTAGTGGGCGATTATACCGAGTATGGGATTACGCAAGACGACCCTGATGTAGTTAAAGGCCGTGCAGGTTCACCTTATGCAATAAAAGATTACTACGACGTAAACCCAGATTTAGCCATAAATGTGACTAATAGAATGGGTGAGTTTAGTGATCTGATTGAGCGCACTCATGAGCATGGCATGAAAGTGGTTATAGATATTGTACCTAACCATGTGGCTCGTAATTATAAATCAGTAGCAAAACCCAAAGGAATAAAAGACTTTGGTGAGCAAGACGACACCAGCAAAGAGTACGATAAAAATAATAACTTTTATTATGTACCAGGTCAGTCTTTTCAGGTTCCAACATCACAAAGCTATACAGTTTTAGGGGGTAATACTCACCCTTTAGCTGACGGTTTTTTTGATGAAACGCCAGCGAAATGGACGGGGAATGGCGCGCGTGCACCCAAGCCAGATATTAACGATTGGTACGAAACCGTAAGAGTGAATTATGGCGTTAAGCCTGATGGCAGCTATGACTTTCCTGTATTACCTAAAGAGTTAGAAAACCAAGATTATCGCGCTCATTATGCGTTTTGGCAAAATAAGGAACTGCCTAATAGCTGGTATAAATTTAGAGATATCACTCTTTACTGGCTTGATAAAGGCGTTGATGGTTTTAGGTACGATATGGCCGAAATGGTGCCGGTTGAATTTTGGAGCTTTTTAAATTCATCAATAAAAATGCAAAAGCCCGATGCGTTTTTATTGGCTGAAGTTTACAACCCACAAATGTACAGAGCGTATATTCAGCAAGGAAAAATGGATTACTTGTATGACAAAGTCGGCTTTTACGACACATTAAAAGCCATTATGCAGGGTAAGCAAGCGGCTAATACTATTTTTGCAGCCCAAAGCCAAGTGGCTGATATTGAAGCGCACATGCTGCACTTTTTAGAAAATCACGACGAACAACGCATTGCTAGCCCTGATTTTGCAGGTGATGCACGCTGGGGGAAACCAGCAATGGTCGTTTCTAGCTTAATGAGTCGCGCACCTACTTTATTATATTTTGCCCAAGATGTGGGGGAGGACGGATCTGAAAACGCAGGTTTTGGCACATCTACTCGCACCAGTATTTTTGACTATATTGGTGTACCAGCGCATCAAGCATGGATGAACAACGGCAAATTCGACGGCGCTAACTTATCGAGCGAGCAAGCATCACTTCGTGATTATTATAAATCAATAATGGCTCTTAATAGTTTGCCCGCTGTTGTAGGTGGAACCATGTCAGAGCTTTCACTTAGCAATAGCGAACGCGTTGTTGGTTTTGTACGCTCGCTGGGACAGCAATCTGTTTATGTTTTTAGTAATTTTAGTGAGGAGCCACAAACGGTATTAATTAATTTAACACCAGAGCAAGCAAATACCTTTGAGCGAAATAAACCGCTACACGACTTACTTGAACAAAACACGGTAAAGATCATCACTGACAAAGAAGTTACAAAGCTTATGCTTTCGCTAGATGCATTTAGTAGCGCAGTTTTAACTAATAAGGCTAATCATGAATAATCAAAATAATAATTATGACAGCAACAAACCAAATCTAAGTTTCTGGCAAATATGGAATATGTGCTTTGGCTTTTTAGGTATTCAATTTGGTTTTGCACTACAAAACGGCAATGTGAGCCGTATTTTTCAAACCCTAGGCGCACAAGTGGATGATATTCCTATTTTATGGGTTGCAGCACCGCTAACGGGCTTAATAGTGCAACCAATAATTGGTTATTGGAGTGATAAAACATGGGGGCGTTTTGGTCGTCGTCGTCCATTCTTTTTCATAGGGGCGGTACTTACTACTATCTCACTCTTTATCATGCCGCATTCACCAACCCTTTGGATTGCTGCAGGTATGTTATGGATTATGGATGCCTCAATCAATGTCACTATGGAACCTTTTAGAGCACTTGTAGGCGATAACCTGCCAGAAAAACAACGCGCTACAGGTTACGGGTTACAAAGCTTTTTTATTGGTATTGGTGCGGTATTAGCCTCAGCGCTACCATGGATGATGACCAATTGGTTTGATGTAAGTAATACCGCTGCGCTAGGGCAAATTCCTGAATCTGTTAAATATTCATTTTATTGGGGTGGGGTCGTATTGCTAGTCGCAGTTCTTTGGACAGTTATGCGAACCAAAGAATATAGCCCTGAGCAATTAGCTGCTTTTGAAAACCACACTGCCAAACCGACTAACACCGCATTAGTAGATATCAATTTCAATAAAGGTGCCATTATTTTTGTGGTGCTAGGTTTAGCAACCCTTACATTAGTAATGGGTTTATCGCTTGAAAAAGAGTTATACCTACTTGCTGGTGGCTTACTAGCGTTTGGTATTGTGCAGTGGATAGCAAGCGCATTAAAGGCTGCTAACAAAATACAAGGCGGTTTTTACCAAGTAGTACAAGATGTATTTACCATGCCAGAGGCAATGAAGCAGCTTGCTTGGGTGCAGTTTTTTAGCTGGTTTACGTTGTTTGCTATGTGGATATACACCACAGCCGCAGTAACAAGCTTTCATTACGGCAGCAGTGATGCAACAAGTAAAGCCTTTAACGATGGGGCTGATTGGGTCGGTATTTTATTTGCCGCCTACAATGGCTTTGCAGCTATTGCCGCTATGTGTATTCCATTATTAGTTAAAAAGATGGGCTTAAAAGGCGCGCATTGTTTTAATTTATTGCTGGGCGCGTTAGGTCTTGCAAGCTTTATGTTTATAACAGATCCAAAAATGCTCCTTATTCCTATGATAGGCGTTGGCTTTGCATGGGCGTCTATTTTATCGCTTCCTTATGCAATGTTAAGTAATGCATTACCGAGTAATAAAATGGGCGTGTATATGGGTATTTTTAACTTCTTTATTGTTATACCGCAATTGCTTGCCGCGAGTATTTTAGGACTTATTTTACGCCACGTATTTTCTAATCAGCCTATTTACGCATTATTAATTGGTGCTGCATCATTCGTTGTTGCTGCGATTGCTGTAATGCGCGTTAAAAATTCAAACTAAGGGTCACACAATGAAAAAATATAACCTTGTTACCACCGCTCTTTTAACTTTGGGTTTAACAGCCTGTGGTGCACAAAATACGAATAACGAAAATATTGACGCTACAGTTTCAGCAGCTCCTGGCGCACCGGGTGCTGAACCATATTGGGCTTACGCGGGTAAAACCGGAATTGGTACTTCTTTTGAGCAATACCAAAACGGCCAATATAATAACAACGCTGCGACAGGTGAAGTATCAAAAGTATGGTTTTCAATTGCCAAAGGTATGATCACCGAAACTATGTTTGGACTCATTCACCAAGCTCAGATTAAAGATATGCAGTTTGTAGTAACCGGTAAAGATTTTACAGTCACTGAAGCTGACGACTTAGACGTTACAATTGATTACTTACATAAAGACGATAAAGGCAGACCACTATCGCTTGCTTACAAAGTCACAAGTACAGATAAGAAAGGGCGTTTTACCCTCGAAAAACACATATTCACCGACCCTGACGGACAAACATTGTTTGTACGCAGTATTTTTAATACATCACTTAAAGGCGTGAAAGCGTATGTTGCTGTTAACCCTTATATAAACAACAACGGCTTAGGTGATTTTGCAAAAACCACTGAGCAAGGCTTAGTGGCATGGGAAGATGATAATTTTTTAACGTTACAATCATCTACGCCATTCAAAATGCAAAGCGTAGGCTTTACAGGCGTGAGCGATGGCATCACCTCACTTAAAAAACAACACACACTAAGCAAACAATATTCAAACACAGGCGATAAGGCCGGTAACGTCACTCTGCTGGCAGAGCTTGGTACTATCGATAGTAATACCACATTTGATTTAGCACTAAGCTTTGGTAAAACGCAGCAGCAAAGCCAGCAACAAGGTGCACAGAGCTTATCTAAAGGTTATCAAAATGTGCTTGATGCCTACAACGGTAAAGGTGAAGCGCTAGGCTGGGAAGATTATTTACAAAGCCTTGAGCCATTAAATACAATGGTTAAGCAAACAGCCGATGACGGTAAGCTACTTTATACCAGTGCAATGGTACTAAAAGCGCAAGAAGACAAAACTAATGCGGGTGCGCTCATTGCCTCACTTTCTAATCCTTGGGGTGAAACTGTTTCAGCCAAACAGGGTTCTACTGGTTACAAAGCGGTATGGGTTCGTGATTTTTATCAAGTAGCTATGGCATTTATGGCCTTAGGCGATACAGCGACTGCAAAAACGGCCTTCGAATACCTTGAAAAAGTACAAGTTACTAGCAAAACCCCCGGTAACAATGGTGACACCGGATGGTTTTTACAAAAAACACATGTTGATGGTGAACTGGAATGGGTAGGGGTACAGCTAGATCAAACGGCTATGCCAATTATGCTCGCGTGGAAGTTACATCAAGCAAACGTACTAAGTGATAACGAACTTAAAGATTGGTACGCACGCATGCTAAAACCGGCAGCTGACTTTTTAGTTGATGGCGGAAGAGCTAAAATTTTATGGAACGACATGCAAATCACTCCACCCGCAACACAGCAAGAGCGCTGGGAAGAGCAAAGTGGTTATTCTCCCTCTACAACGGCTGCCGTTGTTGCTGGCCTTATAACAGCCAGTGACATAGCAACACTCAGTGGTGATACTCAAAATGCAGATCGTTATTTAGCAACGGCTAAAAAGTACAACAGTGATATAGAATCGCAAATGTTTACCACCGAAGGTAATTTAAAAGGTGATAGCACCGATGGCGAGTATTTTATTCGTATAGGTCAAGACACCGACGCTAACTCTAATACTAAAATTAACGCCAACAATGGCCGTGAAGGTTTTAACAAAAAGCAGATTTTAGACGGTGGTTTTTTAGAATTAGTCCGCTATGGAGTAAGAAGTGCCAACGATTCAAGTATAGTTAAAACCCTGCCTGAGTATGACGACGAAACGCTTGAAGATAACTTACAAGTTAAATACAGCTTTAACTTTACCGATGGTAGCGGCACATTTGCAGGCTATCGCCGTTATGGCAACGACGGTTACGGCGAAGATGAAACCACAGGTACTAATTACGCCGAAAGCGGGAGCAACACGCCAGGCCAACGTGGTCGTGTATGGCCATTTTTTACAGGCGAACGCGGACACTATGAAATAGCGGCCGCAAACGCAAATAATACGCTAGATGATGCAAAACAAGCGGACATTAAAAATAGTTACGTAAAAGGTTTAGAGCAGTTTGCTAATAGCGGCATGATGCTACCTGAGCAAGTATGGGATGGCGTGGGTGTAAATAAAGCAGGTTATGCGTTAGGCGAGGGCACAAACTCAGCAACACCTCTAGCTTGGACACATGCAGAATACATTAAGCTTGTACGCTCACTCAGTGATAAACAAGTTTGGGACTATTATCCGGTGGTTGCCGAATCGCTTAAAGACTAATATAAAACATGCTGTAGTTATTAAAAAAGGCTTCTAAATAAATTTAGAAGCCTTTTTGTTATGTTGAAGTCTTATTAGGATATTTAATTTTTAACTGCTACTTTTTCGAGAAATTAATACAGGTGGGAGTAAGGTACTTTGCACTTCTTCACCACGTATCAGTTTTAATAAGTTCTCTACGAGCATTTGCCCTGCAACAGTGGTGTTTTGCTCTATCGTCGTCAGCGGTGGGTTTACATAACTAGCAATGGCTATGTTATCAAAGCCGACTACCGCAACATCTTTTGGCACGTCAATATTTGCTTCTTTAAGTGCACGTATAGCCCCAATAGCAATTAAGTCGCTTGCAGCAAATAAGGCGTTAAATTTAATATTATTAGCGATAAGCGAACGAGTGGCGTGATACCCAGATTCTTCGGTAGATATAGCATTAGCCATTTTTCGCTCGTTTATTTTAACGTTGTTAGCCAGTAGCTCATCTTTAAAGCCCTGAAAGCGACTAAAGAATTCAGGGCTATGATCAGATGCATCCCCAATAAAAGCGCAATCAGTTCTGCTGTGAGCAATAAAGTGCTCAGCGGCGAGCTTACCGCCACCGTAGTTATCACAACAAACAGTTAAATCTGGGCGATTATCAACCGTTGCCCCCCAACAAACAAACTTAGTGTTTTGTTCAAGTAAGGTGTTAAATTTTGGTTGGTAATCAATGTAATCGCCATAACCGAGTAAAATAATACCATCGGCTCTGTGGCTATCTTCATAGTCTGCTTGCCAATCAGCACTGGCCGATTGAAATGATACTAATAAATCGTAACCTTCTTTAGCGCAAGCACGGGTAATGCTGCCAAGCATGGCTAAAAAGAAAGGATTAATTTGTGACTCATCAGAGGTAGGGTCTTCGAAAAGAAGTAATGCAAGTGTGCTGCTTTGTTGTGTACGCAAGTTGCTGGCATTTTTATCAACTTTATAATTAAGCTTTTTAGCTATATCGAAAACACGTTTACGTGTTTCTTCATTAACAAGATGGCTGTTACGTAAAGCGCGAGATACAGTTGATTGAGATACCCCTGCATAGTGGGCAATATCAAATGAGGTGGCTTTACCTTTCATTGTTACAACTTAATTAATTTGATAAATAATTGTGCCATTTTCGGTTATTAATGAATAATTTCAAGCTTTTTGTGAATTAACGTATATTTTTATTGATAAACGGCTGACACCGGTGTCATAATATAAATGTTTTATCATTTTGTTGTCAAAACGTATTCGCTGTTTATATATTTTATAGGCAGCATTTTTTACTGTGATAGCTACTTTGAGGTGATAGCTCAAAGTATAAATAACAATGGTATACCATTGTAAAATAATAAGCACGAGTCGCTTAACAAAAGAGATAATACTATGAGCCTAAACTCTTCTGCCCAATTTGATCCCATCTTAGTTGCTGATGTTGGCGGCACCAATGCCCGCTTTGCTTTAATAACTGCTTTTAATGAGCACACTAACCAATTTGTAATAGAGCACATTAATATTTTTCCTAGTGCTAATTTTGGTTCACTTGAAAGTGCGCTTGAGCAATATTTACAAACAGTCTCGCATATTACACCCAAACGCGCATGTTTAGCCGTTGCAGGTCCAATAAAAGCTGGGCAGGTACATTTAACCAATTTAGGTTGGCATTTTAGTGTTAGTGAATTTAAAACTCATTTTGATTTACAGCAACTAGAAGTCATTAACGATTTTGCTGCTTTTGCATATGCGGCTCCTTACTTAGATCCTAAACAAAATGTCATTGTTAAATCAGGCCAAGCTGATGATAATGCAAACATTGGTGTTATAGGTCCCGGTACTGGTTTTGGTGCCGCGTGCTTAGTTAGAACGTCGCAATCTACCGCTGTTTTAAGTTCAGAAGGGGGACATATATCGCTTGCACCAGTTAATGAACTCGATACTTTACTATTAAATGAATTACGTAAAGATCATCCCCATGTTTCTATCGAAACTGTATTTTCAGGCCCTGGCATAACGCATTTATACAAAGCGATGTCTGCGGTTAAGGGTGTAACAGCTAAAAATTTAGATGCTGCGCAAATAAGTAGTCTAGCAAATAGCGGTGAATGTGCTGTGTGCGATGCAACGCTTAATCAATTTTGTGATTGGATCGGCAGTGTAGCTGGCGATCTAGCCGTTGTTTACGGTGCTTTAGGCGGACTATTTATTGGCGGTGGAATACTGCCTCGTATGCAAGCAAGACTTCTAGAGAGTCGTTTTGTTGAACGATTTTCGCAAAAGGGTATTATGTCGCAATACGCAGGGCAAATTCCTGTAACACTTGTAACACAAGATAATATTCCACTAATTGGTGCCGCAGCGTGTTTGCACAACAGCAAATAAGGAGCTTTCCTTGTTCGCATTTGGAAAAATAGAGTGATGAAAAAAGTAACAATAAACAGTGTGGCAAGTCATGCTGGTGTTTCTAAAAAAACCGTATCACGCGTTTTAAATAACGAGCCTAATGTTAGTGCTGCAACCCGAGAAAAGGTGCTTGCGGTATTTAAAGAACTCGATTACACCCCAAATCCAATTGCACGAGGCCTCGCACAAAATCGTAGCTTTATTATTGGGTGTCTTTACGATAACCCAAGTAAAAGCTACATTACTCGCGTGCAAACGGGTGCTTTAGAAGCATGTAAAGAAAATAACTATAATTTATTGATACACCCTTGTGAGTTTCGTGGTGAAGCCCTTATAAATAATATTGAGCAATTACTACAGACTTCTCGATTAGATGGCATTGTGCTAACACCTCCTTTTGGTGATTTTGCAGAGCTTGTTGCTTTTTTAAAATCTAAAAAAATTCCTTACGCAAGGGTTGCGTCAGCTTTACTTCAAGATGATTCTATTTCAGTTCGTAGTAATGATGAACAAGGCGCATTTGAAATTACTGAGCATCTAATTAGCCTTGGGCATAAATCTATAGCGTTTATTAAAGGGCACCCGGATCACAGTGCCACTCAACAACGCTTTAAAGGCTATAGGCGTTCACTTGCAAGCCATGGAATAGAGTTTGATGAGCGCTTGGTAGAGGAGGGTAACTTTAGTTATCACTCAGGTGTAGATAGTGCACGCAGTATTTTAGATTTGTCTCCTAGGCCAACAGCTGTATTTGCATCAAACGATTACATGGCGGCAGCGGTATTAAAATTAGCTACCCAGCGCCAATTAAAAGTGCCTGATGATATTTCAATAGCCGGCTTTGATAATGCACCCATTGCACGTCATATTTGGCCTGGTTTAACGACTATTGCACAGCCTGTTGAAGAAATGACTAAACAAGCCGTAACTCAACTTATTTCACACATAGCTCAACCGCAAGAACAGCCGTATCAGGTAACGCTTGAGTCGCGCTTAATTACACGTGAGTCTACCTCTGCGATAAAATAGTGAGTTAAAAACACTTTCACAGTAGCCCGAATATGAGTGACGCTTATTCGGGCTTTTTTTTGCTCTGAACTTGCTAAAATATACTTTGTGCCTAAAAATCAATTAGGTCATTATTCGGTCATGTTAAAATATTAAACTATTTTTGTTACCCGGGGTTGACACCGGTGTCATTGCTATGCGTTAATACAGTGACACCGGTGTCAGGGCTGTTGTGAGAGGCTCCCTGGTAGCGTACCTTTGAACGGGTAAATCAAAGATGCTCAGTACAGTTATTTACGTGGAGTCTGTAGTTGCTACTGAGCCTTTATCCTCTAACTAATAGAGATGAGTTAAATTATGTTACATCCTCGTATTCAAGAAGTTACCCAGCGCGTTATCGAACGCAGTAAAAATACCCGTCAAGATTATTTAGAACGTATTTCGCACGCAAAAAAACAAACAAGAGTTCGTGCCGGTTTAGGTTGCGGAAATATAGCCCATGTTATGGCTGCATGTAGCAGTGATGACAAAGCGCGCTTAAAGGCTGATGAGCAGCCAAATCTTGCTATTATCAACTCATATAACGATATGTTATCGGCTCATGTGCCATACAAAGATTACCCAGATTTAATTAAAGACATTGCTACTAAATACGATGCTACAGCACAAGTTGCTGGTGGCGTTCCTGCAATGTGTGATGGTGTTACGCAAGGGCGTGACGGCATGGAACTTTCGCTTTTTTCTCGTGATGTAATTGCTATGTCTACGGCAATATCGCTTTCACACGATGTGTTTGATGGCGTTTTTTGTTTAGGCGTTTGTGACAAAATCGTCCCGGGTTTATTAATTGGTGCATTGTCGTTTGGTCATTTACCTGTGTTCTTTTTACCAGCAGGTCCAATGCAATCAGGTATTCCTAATAAAGAAAAAGCACGTATTCGTCAAAAATTTGCACAAGGTCTAGTAAGTCGCGAAGACTTATTAGAGGCTGAAAGCGCGTCTTACCACAGCGCAGGTACTTGTACGTTTTACGGTACTGCAAACTCAAACCAAATGTTAATGGAAATAATGGGCTTACACCTTCCTGGTAGTTCGTTTATTAATCCTTACACTGAGCTTCGCGATGGTCTTACAGGTAATGCTGTAGAAACTATGCTTAAGCAGCTTACAGATGATAAAGAAAGCCCGTGTTTGGCCGATGTGATCAGCGAAAAAACGATTATAAACGGTTTAGTAGGCCTGCTTTCTACAGGTGGTTCTACTAACCATGCAATTCATATTGTTGCGATAGCAAAAGCGGCGGGCATTCAGGTTACGTGGAAAGATATGTCTGATTTATCAGAAGTTGTACCACTACTTACACGTATTTACCCTAACGGCTCTGCAGATGTAAACCACTTCCAAGCAGCTGGCGGTATGGGTTTCTTAATGCGAGAGCTAGCAAGCGCTGGTTACTTACACACAGATGTTAAAACAATGCTAGGCGATGGTTTAGCACCTTACATGACAGAGCCTCGTTTGGATAAAGACGATAGCCTGATCATGAGCAACTCAACCGGCCCAACTAAAGTTAAATGGGTAGATTGCCCAGCAAACTCACACGATGAAGAAGTACTTCGCCCAGTGAGTAACCCTTTTAGTAAGCAAGGTGGTCTGCAACTTCTAACGGGTAACTTAGGTAAAGCTGTTATTAAAGTGTCAGCTGTTGCTATTGAACATCAGGTTGTTACTGCTCCTGCAAAAGTGTTTAGCTCACAAAGTGCTCTGCAAGATGCATACACGCGTGGCGAATTAAACCAAGACTTTATTGCCGTGCTAAAAGAGCAAGGCCCTAAAGCGAAAGGTATGCCAGAGCTACATAAATTAACGCCAGTAATGGCAACGCTTCAAGATGAAGGCTTTAAAGTAGCCATTGTTACTGACGGTCGTATGTCGGGTGCATCAGGTAAAGTACCAGCTGCTATTCACTTAGCACCAGAGGCAGTAGAAGGCGGCATTATTGCTAAAATCCGAGAAGGTGATTTAGTGACACTTGATGCGCCAAACGGAATATTAAAAGTACACGTTAGCGACGAAGAACTTGCTAAACGTGAAGCAGAACTTAGCCTGCCAAGTGCAACATTTGGTACAGGTCGCGAATTATTTACTGGATTTAGAAATATCGTAAGCAGTGCCGATTTAGGCGCGAGTGCTTTTGGACTTGAATAAATATTAGCCATACTGGGTAATGAGGAACAAGTAATGAGTATTGAAAAAATCTTAGCATCGGCACCAGTGGTGCCAGTGGTTGTAATCGAAAAATTAGAAGATGCAGCACCACTTGCAAGAGCGTTATATAACGGTGGCTTAAAAGCCTTAGAGATCACACTTCGTACACCTATTGCTGCAGAAGCTGTAAAGCTGATGAAAGCAGAAGTACCTGAAGCCTATGTAGGTACTGGTACGGTAGTAGATAAAGCAAGTTTTGATCTTTCGGTTGCCGCAGGTGCAGATTTTATGGTGAGTCCAGGTGTGAGCGATGAGCTTATTGCTTTGGCTAAAACATCAGATATACCATTTTTACCGGGCGCTGCAACTGCAAGTGAAATTATGCAACTTGCGTCGCATGGTTTTAAGTATTTAAAATTCTTCCCTGCAGAAGCTGCAGGCGGAACAGCAATGCTTAAATCAATCGGTGGCCCATTACCACATATTACTTTTTGCCCAACTGGCGGCATTAGCCTAGCAACTGCACCGAACTATTTAGCGCTTAACAACGTTATTTGTGTGGGTGGTACGTGGATGCTAGATAAACAACTAATTGAAAATAAAGACTGGCAAGCAATTGAAGCGCTTGCTCGCCAAGCAAGTGAACTTAAATAGGAGTCTAAAATGATTAATGTAGCAATTAACGGTTACGGCCGTATCGGTAGAAATGTTTTACGTGCACTTTATGAGTCAGCTCAAAACAGCGAAATTAAAATTGTAGCAATTAACGATTTAGCACCTGCTAACGTTAATGCACATTTAACGCAGTATGACTCAGTTCATGGTCAATTTTCTAAAAAAGTAACACTTGAAAATAACACCATGTTAATTGACGATGACGTAATTACGTTAACGCAAGAACGCGACCCTGCAAATTTACCGTGGAAAGCACTAAACGTAGATATCGTTTTAGAATGTACTGGTTTTTTCACTAAACGTGATGACGCTGCTAAGCACATTACAGCGGGTGCTAAAAAAGTAATCGTTTCTGCTCCAGGTAAAGATATGGATGCAACAGTGGTTCATGGTGTAAACAGCGATGTAATTAACGCTGATAGCCAAATCATCTCAAATGCATCGTGTACTACTAACTGTTTAGCACCACTTGCAAAAGCAATTAACGACACCGTAGGTATTGAAAAGGGGAGTATGACAACGATTCATTCTTATACGAATGATCAAAACCTATCTGACGTATACCACCCAGATCTATACCGTGCTCGTAGTGCGACTCAATCTATGATCCCAACTAAAACAGGTGCTGCGGCAGCTGTTGGTTTAGTATTACCAGAACTTGCTGGTAAATTAGACGGTATGTCGGTACGTGTACCAACAATCAACGTATCTTTAGTTGATTTTACGTTTATTACTAAGCGCGATACGACTGCAGAAGAAATCAATGCAATCATGAAAGAAGCGTCAACGGGTTCAATGAAAGATATTTTACAATATAATGAGCTTCCGCTTGTTTCTATCGACTTTAACCATAACCCAGCGTCATCTATCTTTGATGCAACGCAAACTAAAGCCGATGGCAATCTAGTTAAAGTAATGGCTTGGTACGACAACGAATGGGGTTTCTCAAACCGCATGTTAGACCAAGTTAAAGCATTAGGTGCGTTTTTATAATACAGCCCTAATGATGTAAAGTTTTAGCTTTATCCAACCAAGCCACGCATTGCGTGGCTTTTTTGCGTTTGGTTTATCTGTATATTTGCAACTCAGACTATGGAGGGAACTATTTGTATTTTTTATACCCTAAATTTTGTTAATATGTGGGTGTGTAAATCAATGGAATTTCGTTGTATTTAATCAACTCAACGAAGCAAGGAATAATAAAAATGATCAGAGCTTTATCACGAAAGGTATTTCGCACAAATCATCTTCAGATAGGTGAGGGCAACATAAGTGGCTACATAGCCTGCTTTTTAGCAATACTGAGTTGCTTAGGCGTATTAGCGTTTCACTTTCCTGAATACTTAACCACACCAGAACTACGCAAAAGCTACAGTGTCGACTTTTTACGTCAGCTTATGTTTGCATCATTATTGGTCTCGGGTAGTTTAGGGCTACTTAACTTTGTACGTAATACCAATAAACGCTTAGGAGCTACAGCGTGGTTTTTTATTGTTCTTGCAATTATGTTTGGCGGACCAAACGTTGAGGTAAATGAGTTTGCCACCGACACACCTTACATAGGGCTCGATTGGTTTATTTTAGATTTACTCGGCTCAACACTCATATTTATTGTTATTGAAAAGCTGCTACCCCATCGAAAAGAGCAAAAAATATTACGTAGCGAATGGCGAGGCGATTTAAACCACTTTTTCGTAAACCATTTAATTATTGGTTTTGTGTTACTCGTTACTAACCACTTTGTGCATTATGGTTTTGGCTGGGCTGTATCATCTACAGTACAAGGTTATATAGAGCAAACACCATTTGTAGTGCAGTTGTTTTTAATAATACTCGTGGCTGATTTAATGCAGTATTGGGTGCATCGTGCTTATCACGAAGTCCCTTTATTATGGCGCTTTCATGGCGTACATCACAGTGCTAAAGAAATGGATTGGTTAGCGGGCTCTCGCCAACATATTCTTGAAATACTCGTAACGCGCAGCTTAGTGCTCACACCCATATTTGTACTTGGATTTTCACAGCAAATAATTAGTTTATACGTAATAATTGTGGGTTTACAGGCTGTGTTTAACCATGCAAATGTACGTGTGAAATTTGGTTGGCTAAAATATTTTATGGTTACACCGCAGTTTCACCATTGGCATCATGCGTCAGATAAAGCCGCAATTGACCGCAATTACGCTGCGCATTTTTCATTTTTAGACTACGCGTTTGGTACTGCTGTTAAAGGCCAAAAAGAGTGGCCAGAAGCGTATGGTGTAGTCGGGGATTACATGCCGGTAGGTATGCTTAAACAACAGATTTACCCGTTTAAGCGCACTAAATGAGCTCGATTAATTTAATAAACATAAACTAAAAAAGTAGCAACGTGCTACGCGTTGCTCTTTTTTATGACTCTACTCAATTATATATTTAGCTCTTCTAATAACTCAGTAAATGTAGGTCTCTGATTTAATGAAGGTTGCATAGCACACTTTGCCATATCGGACATTTCACCAAATAGCTCACTTTGCCTATCATCACCGGTTACCGTGCCTAATAAGTCTTCAATTAAACAGCCCAAAGCCCTTACTTCTATCCACTCTAGTTGCTTTTGTTGATACTCACTTAGCTTCGTTAAATTAGTTGCAGCACCAAAATCACCAAACAGAACGTCATGGTTTTGGTTAACCATAGTGTTATGCGCATAAATGTCGCCGTGACTTACTTTACGAACATGTAAGTGATGCAGTGTACTTACCATTTGCTGTGCAATTTTTAAAATAGCTTGAGTTGAGTAATGGCAATCATTGTTAAAGGTATCACGTGTACAGGTTTCAAGGCTTGGAGGCAGGCCTAAATTAGCAAAGCTTTTATCTATTAGCTCCATCACTAAACCTAACTGATCACTTTGTTCAATGTAGGCAAGTACTTTAATTAAATTAGCGTGATCGTCTGCTTGTAAGCAGCAATTTACTTCATCAAGCGGGTAGCCGTCGCTGGTAATTGCACCTTTAAATAATTTAATTGCTACAGCGCTATTAGCAGCTTGCGCTAAATGAATAACGCCCGATGCACCTTGGCCAATAACATGACTAAGCGTGTAATCGTTAAGAAGTTTATTTTCTAAGCTGCACTTTGTAAGGCACTGGGCTTTATTAAAATCGTTACCGGCAAACGCAAGCCAAGCAAGTTTAGGCAGTTCAAACAGCCAGTCGTCTACGTGTGTTAAGTTATTAGCAGAGAGCCTAACAAGCTCGAGGTTTTTACACTGCGCCATGCTACTTGGCAGTTGCTTAAGTTGATTGCCCGCAAGCGCGAGCTTTTTAAGCTGGGTGTAATTACCAAAGTCTTCAGGCAATTCGCTTAAAGTATTATCGGTGAGTATGAGCCACTCAATATTTTTTGGCAGGCTGTTTAAAGCAAATTCAGAAATTTGGTTACCTTTAAACGCAACCATAATTAAAGCAGGGCATTTAGCCAGCACAGCAGGAATATGCTTAAACTGATTAAATGATAAAAATACTCGCTTAAGGCGTGTTAAGCAGGCAAATTCATCAGGTAGTGTTGATAAGTTATTATTTGATAAATCGAGTACTTCGAGCGTGTCAGCTAAGCTAAAAATCTCTTCAGGGAATATTGTTAACTCTTCTACTAATTGCAGGTGAGTAGCACCAGCAAGTTTGCCACTTTTAAGCTCTTTAAGGGAGTTCATATTTATACCACGTTCTAAAAATGAAAAAGCCAACATAGCTGTTGGCTTAAAGTCGTTCTAACTTACTAAATCGTTCTTTAGAATTGCGCGTTATGGTAAACGTTTTGTACGTCGTCGCAATCTTCTAACATGGCTAAAAAGCGTTCCATAACTTCAACGTCTTCGCCCTCAATCGGCGTTTCAATTTGTGGCACAAAGCTAATTAGGTCTTCGTCAAATTCAGTCACGCCCATTTCTTCAAGCGCTGTACGTGTGTTGTTGTACTCTGTGTGAGGAGCAAAAACAGTGACTTTACCGTCATCTACTTCTACGTCAGTTACATCAACATCAGCCATCATTAATGCTTCAAGTACTGCTTCGTCGTCATCACCGTCAAATACAAAAATAGCAAGGTGATCAAATAAATGTGAAACAGAGTTTTGAGCGCCAATTTTAGCATTTGCTTTGGTAAAACAAACACGTACATCAGCAAAGGTACGCTTGTTGTTGTCTGTTAAACAATCAACAATAATCATACAGTTACCTGGGCCGTAACCTTCGTAACGTGTTGCTGAGTAGTCTTCGCCGCCGCCACCTTTTGCTTTGTCGATTGCGCGGTCAATAACGTGTGCTGGTACTTGGTCTTTTTTAGCGCGTTCAATTAAACGACGTAATGATAAGTTACCATCTGGATCTACACCGCCGTTTTTAGCACAAATATAAATTTCTTTGCCGTACTTAGAATAAACTTTAGTTTTAGCACCCGCAGTCTTAGCCATTGAATCTTTTTTGTTTTGGTAAGCTCTTCCCATCTGCGTTTCGCCTTAATATATGTAAATAATAGAATAAAATTATAATGCGTATTCTAAAGGTAAATGCATTCAAGGGCTAGTAAGTATTAAAGCCGATTAAAACTGTAGCGTTTAAAGTCCATCTAAAGTGCATTTTAGTGAGGGAATTATCGAGGGATTTTGACGTTGGAATGATATCTATTATTGTAAATTTAACTCAATAAAAAAGGCAACCTGTATAACAGGTTGCCTTACTAAGTAATAAAAAGTAAGTATTACCTACCAAATACGTACACGTTCATCTTCAGGAAGGTATAACGCGTCGCCTGGTTTTACATCAAACGCTTTGTACCATGCATCGTGGTTACGCGGCGCTTGTGCTCTAAAGCGACCTGGGGCATGTGTGCCACCACGCAGTTGGTTAAGCATGCTTTGCTCAGTACGTTTTTCTTTCCATACTTGTGCCCACGCCAGGAAGAAGCGCTGATCGCCAGTAACGCCGTCAATAACAGGCGCTTCTTTACCATTTAAACTTAGCTTGTAAGCGTGATAAGCCATCGACAAACCACCCACATCACCAATATTTTCGCCAAGGCTATTGCGACCATTAACAAAATTACCTTCAATTGGCTCGTATTTACTGTACTGCGCAGCCAGTTGATCGGCTTTTTTGTCAAATGCAGCGCGGTCAGCATCAGTCCACCAATTACGTTGCACACCGTTTTCGTCTGATTTTGAACCCTGATCGTCAAATCCATGACCCATTTCGTGACCAATTACAGCGCCAATACCGCCATAGTTTACAGCCGGATCGGCATTTGGATCGAAAAACGGCGGTTGTAATATCGCAGCCGGAAATACAATTTCATTAAACGAGCTATTGTAGTAAGCGTTTACGCGTTGTGGCGTCATGCCCCAGCGGTTACGGTCTGTTTTTTGTAGCTCTTTTTCAACACTTTCTGCGTGGAAAAACTCACGCATGTTTTTCACATTACCAATCAAATCGTTTTTAGTAATGCTTAAACCTTCATAAGACTGCCAAACATCGGGGTAACCAATTTTTGGTACAAATGCAGCCAGCTTAGCGCGCGCATTTACTTTAGTTGCATCGCCCATCCATTCTAGATTATCAATACGTTCACCAAGGGCTGTACGAAGGTTTTCAACCAGCTCTGACATTTGTTGTTTTGATGACTCAGGGAAGTAACGCGCTACGTATATTTTACCAATAGCAAAACCAAGCGAACTTGTGCCCGACATTTCACTTATTGCACGTTTCCAACGAGGGCGAGGCTCTTGCTGTCCGTTTAGTTCTTTACCAAAAAAAGCAAAGTTAGTATTAAATACGTCTTCTGATAGTAAACCTGCGTTACCGCTAATAGCGTGATACGTTAGGTAGTCTTTCCATACTGCAATATCTTCTTGATTGATTAGCTCAATCATCGCTTTTATTGGTTCAGGCTGAGATACATTTAACTGAGGTACTTTATAACCTGTTTGCGCAAAATATAAATCCCAGTTAAAGCCAGGATAAGCAGTGCTTAAATCGGCACGTTCAACTTGGTTTAGAGTTAAATCGCGATTACGGCGCTTTTCGCGAGGCCAGTGACCTTGTGCAATTTTGGTTTCAAGATCAACAATTGCTTGAGCGCGCTCAGCGGTATTTTCGACTCCTGTAAACTCAAGCATGTCAGCAATGTGAGCAACGTAAGCTGCTCGGGTTTTTACAAAGCGCTCAGCGTCTTCAAGGTAGTAAGAGCGATCTGGTAAGCCTAAACCACCAGCACCTAGTGACATTTCATATTTGTTAGGGTCTAGGCGATTAAACCACATACCGCCGCCAAAAGGGGCTTTATTACCGGTTAACCAAGACTTACCAAACATCTCAGCTAAATCGTCAGTTGACGATATATCACTAATTTCACTTAACAATGGCTTGATAGGCGCTACACCTAGTTTATTAAGTGTTTCGGTATCCATATAGGCATTGTAAAAATCAGCAACGAGTCTTTCTTCTGCGTTTAAATCTTTACGTGCGGCTATTTCTTCAATAATAGCTTTAACATCGTCTTCACTGCGCTCAGCTAATCCTGAAAATGCACCGTAGCGGGTTTTATCTGCAGGCATTACGTAGTTGTCATACCACGTGCCACTGGCATACATAAAAAAATCATCGCCTGGTTTAACGGCTTCGTTACGTGCTGTTAAGTCAACACCAAAACTACCTAACTCTGCTTTTTCTGTTACTGCTGCAGTGGCTACTTTAGATTGTTGCTCGTCTGTTTTTGTTGTTTGCGGCTCTGAACAACCGGTAATAAATGTGGCAGCTAATGCTGCGGCAATTAAACTCTTTTTCATTACTTACTCCTGAGTATCACTGATTGAATTAAAGCAGCAGTGAATCATTTTTATTGTTACGAATATTTAACTTATCGATTGTTATTGATATTAATCATACAAACAAACCTTTTGAGGTGAATCACCACAGTGCTCGATAAAACTAATATAGAGGAAAAGAGAAAGGCTAATAGGTGCTATAAAAGCTTTATTTAGCTCGAATACTTGAAAGTATCCGAGCTAAGAGGGGTTACACACTATTTATTTTTTATGCTGAAGCTCCCACATACGGGCATATTCTCCGGCGAATGTAAGTAACTCATCGTGCTTACCTTGTTCAATAATTTGTCCGGCTTTGAGCACAATAATAGTGTCTGCATCGGTAATAGTAGAAAGGCGATGGGCAATAACAATACTCGTATGGTTACTAGCAACTTCACGCATTGCCGCGAGTATTGCTTGCTCAGAATGAGAGTCGAGTGCAGATGTTGCTTCATCAAAAATTAAAATAGGGGATTTTTTCAAAATGGCGCGCGCAATAGCAATACGCTGTTTTTCGCCGCCGGATACTTTTAAACCACGCTCGCCAACCAGCGTTTTATCGCCTTTATCAAGTGTTGCTATAAAGTCTTTTAAATGCGCCATTGCAATGGCTTCGTCAATTTCAGCATCGCTTGCTGATGGTCTACCGTAAGCGATATTTTCACGAATGGTGGTGTTAAACAGCACGGTGTCTTGCGGCACAATAGCAATGGCTTTTCGTAAACTATTAAGTGTTACTGAGTTTATTGCTTGATTATCGATACTAATTTCACCGGCGCTTACATCATAAAAACGATAAAGCAGTCGCGCTAATGAGCTTTTACCAGCTCCGCTGGCACCAACAATGGCTACTTTGCTGCCTGCTTTAACGCTAAAGCTAAGGTTATTAAGAATAGGGCGATGGGTATCGTAACTAAAATTTACATTATTAAATGTTATTTCACCTTGGCTAATATTGAGCTCTTTAGCATTAAGTGCATCGGTTATTTGTGGTTTTTTGTTAAGTAGCCCAAGCATGTTTTCAAGGTCGGTTAGGGCGCGTCTTATTTCGCGGTACACAAAACCTAAAAAGTTAAGTGGTAAAAATAGCTGAATCATATACGCGTTAATCATCACAAGTTCACCAATAGAGAGTGTACCTGCAACTACCTCGGTTGAGCCCAACCACATTAAAGCGGTAATAGCACAAGCGATAATAAGTGCTTGGCCTGAGTTAAGAGCGAGCAACGACATTCTATTTTTTAAACGGGCTTTTTCCCAGTTTGCTAAAAAGGTGTCGTACGTTTTTGCTTCAAACTGCTCATTATTAAAATACTTTACAGTTTCATAATTAAGTAGGCTGTCTATGGCGCGGGTATTACTTTGATTGTCGGCAGCATTTGCTTCTCTAATAAAGCGGTTTCTCCACTGAGTAACCACCACAGTAAAGGTAATATAAATAGCAACTGCCAGTAATGTAATAAGCGCAAACCAAACAGAAAACAACGTGCCAAAAATAATAGCGACAGTTAGTATTTCAAATAAGGTAGGCACAATATTAAACATTAAAAAGCGCATTAAAAAGCTTAACCCGCTAGTACCGCGCTCTATATCACGGCTTATACCACCAGTTTGCCTGTCTAAATGAAAGGCAAGCTCAAGCGAATGTAAATGCTTAAATACCTTTAAACCAATATCGCGCATGGCGTGTTCGGTAACGCGAGAAAATACAGCATCTCTTATTTCACCTAAAAACACGCTAGCAAAACGCAGCGCGCCGTACATCAATAATAATAAAGCAGGAATAACTAACAATGGGTTAATCGACTTATCTACAGAGTCTATTATTTCTTTAAGTGCCCAAGGCATTAAAAGCGTGGCACCTTTTGCGCCTATAAGCGCCATAAGTGCAATAAAAACACGGCCTTTAAATTTTGTAAGGTAGGGCCAAAGCGTTTTTACACTTTGGCGTAAATTCATGGCGTCTGGTCGTTTTTCACTGCTTTGTCTGGGGCGCATTAAAAGTCTCAGTAAAATTAAATTAGATAGTAAATAGCTAAGGGCTATTGTATTTCAAATACTAGCCCTTATATACTACGCATCCCTTATTTTAGTTTTAAAACGTGAATGTTTAAATTTAGAGTGTTTTTAACTGCCTTTTTGCTACTTGCTGCACTTTTTAGTGTGCAGAGCAATGCTATGGGCGCCTCACAAAATTTAAATATTACTGTTAGTACGCAGGTTTCGCTTACTGATATTGGCGATTTAACTAAAATACAGCCTATTAGTAAGTCTGTAGATACTTCGCAGCATAAAAAAACGCATCAAACCGATTTTGACGCGCACCAACCAAGGTTAACAGCCAATAATTCATCATTGTTTTTGCACACTGTTCAAAGTGAGCCAGAATACGATGTGGTTTTTGAATTTTTTGCTCAAAATCTTGTTAGGCATATATTCTTACGACCAAGAGCGATTAATCCTATACAGCCTTGGTATACGCTTGTAACTAATAGTAAAAAGTCGCGCTTGAGTGGCTGGAAAGACGTAAACTTACTCTACAGAGCTGTAACTACCTACCACGCTTAATTTTCCTTATTTAATTTTATTAGGTTTTAACTTTTAAAGTTTTAGCCTGCAGATTAATTGTGCTTTTAAAAAGTACGTTGCTAGCTTTGCTGGCAATAAGGATTCAACATGTTAAGTTTTAAAAAAGATAAAAAGCCGTCTACGGCTAAGTTCAAATTAAGCTATATAGCCATGCTAATTGTATTGGTTTTATTAGCTATCAGCGCATTACCAAACCTATATCCAAATAAATCGTGGTTGCACGTAAGTAGTACGCCGCACAGCGAAACGCAATCTTTACCGAGCACTAAAACGCTAGTTACTTTTTTAAATAACCAAGGGTTAGAGGTTGAGCAGGGTTTAGATAAGCAATCAACTATTAATGTACTTTTAAACGAGCCAACTAAAAGCGCTCAGGCGCAAGCGGCTATAAAAGCGCAGTACCCAAACACGCAAGTTAAAATTGTTGAGCATGCAACCAGCCCAACATGGTTACAAGATTTTGGTTTATCACCAATAAAGCTGGGCCTTGATTTAAATGGCGGTGTGCTATTTGTACTAGACGTAGATTTAGATAAAGCCGTTGATGAGCAATTAGTCAGTGCGTATCAACAAGCTAAATCAATTATTATTAAGCAAAAAGCACATGGCGTAAAAGCGCAGCAAACTCAGCAGGGGTTTGAAATAAACGCATTGCCTAATGCAACCGACAAGTTAACCCCAGTTATTGAAGAGCTACAAAGCCGATTTGCTAATTTAGCCGTTGTAACAAGCAATAACGGCAGCGTTAAAACTGCCAAATTTAGTTATTCGGAGCAAGGCCGCAGCAGCTTTGATAAAGAAGTAATGGGGCAAACACTTACAACCCTTCGTTCACGTATTGAAGAGTTAGGCATTACCGAAGCAGTAACACAGCGCCAAGGAAAGCACCGCATTCGTATAGAGCTACCAGGCGTGCAAGATCCAACCGAAGCAAAACGTATTATTGGTGCAACAGCATCGCTTGGTTTTTATCAATTAAAAGAAATTGGCGGGCAAACATTTAATATGCAATCGGGCGGAACCATAAAGCTCGATCCTGTGCCAATTTTTACAGGCGATCATATTAATAATGCAAACATAGGCCGCGACGATTGGGGTAAACCACTTGTACAACTAAGCCTAGACGGCCAAGGTGGCGATGCAATGTCGGCATTTTCAAAAGCCAATATTGGTAAGCCAATGGCGACGGTTTACTCTGAGTACTCTCAAAACGCTAAAGGCGAAGTAGTTAAAAAAAGCGAAGTTATTAACGTTGCCAATATTGCTCAGCATTTAAGTTCGCGTTTTAGTATTACCAACATGAAAAGCCAACAAGCTGCAGCCGACCTAGCATTGTTACTACGTGCAGGCTCGCTTACAGCACCCGTTACAATTGTGCACGAACAAACAATAGGGCCAAGCCTCGGCAGCGAAAATATTAGTAATGGCTTAGCAGCGCTTATGTTAGGCATGGGTATTACCCTTGCATTTATGGCGCTTTGGTATCGTCGTTTAGGCCTTATTGCAAACGTGGCACTTATATTAAATTTAACGTCGCTTGTGGGCTTAATGTCATTATTACCAGGGGTTGTGTTAACGCTGCCGGGTATCGCTGGCCTGGTGCTAACCATAGGTATGGCGGTAGACACTAACGTAATAATATTTGAACGTATTAAAGAAGAACGTCGCCAAGGCCGTGCACCATATCAAGCTATTCAAGAGGGTTATAAACAAGCCGCAAATACAATATTTGATGCCAATATAACCACTATGATCACCGCACTTATCTTATACGGCATAGGCTATGGGCCCGTTAAAGGTTTTGCCATTACACTCGCACTGGGGCTTTTAACGTCTGTATTTACAGGTGTGTACGTATCAAAAATATTAAGCCAAACGTTGTATTTAAAAATGGGTAAAAAAGCAGGAGAAAAAGCACATGCTTAATTATTTTTTGAAAGGTGAAAAGGGCACACGTTTACGCTTTATGGGTATGCTTTTAAGTGCCATTTTAGTGCTGCTATCCGTATTTACGCTTACGCAAAAAGGTCTAAATTTTGGCCTAGATTTTACCGGCGGTTATTTAACTGAGTTTACAACCAGCCAAAGTGTTGAACTAAAAGAGCTTCAATCGTTTATTGCTAAAAATCACAACGGTGAGTTTGAGCTAACCGCGCAAGGTAATAGTCATTTTCAATTAAGAGAAGCGCCAAGTGCATCAACAACAGCTAATAGCCTTGATTGGCAAAGCGCTGTTACACAAAACGATGATATAAACGCACAGGTATTATCGTCAGCTTATATTGGCTCACAAGTGGGCGATGAGTTATTTGATCAAGGCTGTTTAGCAATGTTTGCTGCAATGATTGCGGTAATGATTTACCTTGCAGTGCGTTTTGAATGGCGATTAGCCGTTGGCTCTGTGGTAGCGCTAGTGCACGATTTAATACTCGTACTTGGATTATTTTCACTATTACAAATTGAATTTAACCTAACCGTACTGGCAAGTTTACTGGCTATTATTGGTTACTCACTTAACGACTCAATAATAGTAGGGGATAGAGTACGCGAGCTTTTACGTGTTCAATCAAACAATGTACTTAGCCCAGCGACTATTATTAATAATGCGATTAAAAGTACGCTAACACGTACCTTAATAACTTCGGGTACCACACTTGCAACGGTTGCCAGCGTTTGGTTGCTTGCAGGTGCACCACTGCAAGGCTTTGCTATTGCATTATTTACCGGCATTGTAGTGGGTACGTTCTCGTCTATTTGTATAGCGGCAACCTTGCCGGAGCTATTGGGCTTAAGCGCTAAAAACTACGAAGTTAAAGTAGATGCCCACACGCAAACATTATTAGATATGCCATAAGGTTTTTAATAAAACACAAGCAAAGAGCTGCACCAACCAACAGCTCTTTACTTGTTTAATGCTTATTTAAACCCCGCAAGTATTCCTACCAAACTTGCGGGGTTTAAAACAATGGTTTTAAGCCTAGCAAAAATGTTAAACTAGCTGCCTTATTTTTACTGCCAGTATTGTATTAATCCCCATGAATAAAACCCACGTTATCGAACATCTTCGTTTTGCACTAGAAGCGCAGCTTACAACAGCAAAAGTAGCGGCAAAAACCGCGCACGACACCGCCACACATGAAGAAAACATAGCCGAAAATAAATACGATACCCTAGGGCTCGAAGCCGCTTATTTAGCACAAGGCCAAGCCCAGCGCGTAAACGATTGCTATAAAAGCATAGAATTGTTCGAACCTGCCTTTAACGAAAAACCTACCGACAAAATAGCTATCGGTTCGCTGGTGTGTTTAGAAGATGATAACGCAGCCCAAAAATGGTTTTATTTAGGCCCTGCAGCTGGTGGTTTAACAGTAAACGTTAAACAGCACGCAATTGCTGTTGTAACACCCGGCGCACCAATGGGTAAGCAGTTACTAAATAAACAGATTGATGATGAAATTACGTTAACAATTGCAGGTAAAGCCCACGAATATGTAGTGGTAGAGATTTTATAAAGCTTTGGTTTTTTAAGCGAAGCGCTATCCGACAAAGTTAATATTATCTCATACCATCATTAAAAGTCGTTTTGGCGTAAATCAGCAGAGTCAACTTTGATGCATAGGTAATCACTTGTTTACATCAGAGTTATTAAGTGAAATTATTGGCGTATTTAAGACACGCCACTTAGGTGTGTTCTAAATCACCAAAGTGATGTTTAATTGGCTGTCTAAGTTTTCGATAAATTACTTTAAGAGATATACTAATGGAAAAGGAAAAAATTGTTCTATTTCTAGGGCATGCAGATAGGGAAGGTGTAACTGCAAAATTGAAAGCAGTAGGTACGCGCTATAAACGAAAGATGCTTGAATCCACAACTGATAATTGGAAAACAATTATTAGCTTCTTTGACCAATATGAAGTGACTTCTGTAGTCGTAAAAATGACTAATACAGCGTTTGGTATTTTTGTAGCACCTCATTATGGTAGTTTAGTAAATGATCTATTAACTAGAGTATCAAAAGTTCCTAACCTGTTCTTGGCTCATGAATCTTTGATTACAGGTATAGACAGTTATGAACAAAATCAACGTGATCAAAAGCTGGATGACTTTGACCCTGATCTAGAACCTGAATACGAATATATGGACTCATTTTACGATGGTTTGTTCACACCCCCAGATTCAGATACAAGAACCTCGGTTATTTCATTACTAGAAAACTATGGATTAACATTAATACCTTATAAAAAAAATGTAGAGTTAAGTCTTTTAGCATCCTCGTTTATTGATCAAAATGAAAGTAACCTTATTTTTAGAATTTATATTCCTGCTGAAAGAATGTGGGCGAATGAAGCTGAAAAGTTATTATTGCTTTTTAGGGAATATTTACAAAAAGCTTCACATCTTGATGTGCGACAAGAGCAATACAGCACTAAACAGGGTGTAGTTCATGAATTTTATAGTGGTGACAGCATCGATCCTTCTATATTACCTAAAGAATTTGAGGAATTCTCTACGTTTATGGATACTTGTGTTTCTAACCCTGACAGCGCGTCAGCACTTTTAGTTTCAAAAAATATGAGTTCAATGGAAGTTATAAAAATTGTTGAAAGATACTCCAAAGAGGCAAGGCGTCTCCATATAGACTTAAAGCAAGAAAGGGAGATGAAAAGTTTAACCATTAAACACCGGCTAGAAAGTGAGTTGGGTGAATTTGTGCGCACAGATGAAGACTGGGCAAGTATTAATACTTTAGTAGATTCAGCTATTCCCAAGTTTAATGGTATTGATTCTGCCTTATTGATTGATAGAAGCTCTTTGATTCCAGTTCAGAATAACCTGACTGTAAATATCAAACCTCAAATAATTGAGTCTGTAAACGGAGTTGTCGCACAAGAAATCATTGGCGACCAGCACCTTGGTACGGATGCAAAGCAGCTTTTAGAGTTAATTGAAAAATTTGCAGATAAAAATAAAACTGAATTAGCCTCCGCGGTTCATGAATTAGTTGATGTTAGTTCTAAAAAAGAAGACCGTCTTAATGCAAAACAAAAATTAAAAGGTTTTCTATTAACTGCTGGTGGCAAAGCCGGTGAAGTTGCAACAGGTTTATTGCAAACTTTTATTGAAAATCAGATTGGTCTATAGAAAATAAGTCATTCAAGCAGGATAATGCTCTCCCCCCAGTTCAATGGCACCTCCTCATCACTTTGAGGAGGTTAGATAAAATAGTTTTAGCCGATAATTAGTATTGTATTGCTAAGTATTTATCTCAATTAGCCTTTTTCACAAACTTTGCTGTTACCATCATTTCGCCAATGCCATCTACTTTGCAATCTAGCTCGTGATCTTTTTTATCAAGCACTTTTCTAACTACCGCTTTGGTGCCCATTTTAATTACTTGCGAGCTGCCTTTAATTTTTAAATCTTTGGCTACGGTTACTTTGTCGCCATCATTAAGTAATGTGCCGTTGGCATCTTTAACTAAAATTGCGTCTTCATCGCTTGTATTATTAGGGTTCCACTCATGGGCGCACTCGGGGCAAACAAGCAATTGTTGGTCTTCGTAAACATATTCACATTGGCATTTTGGGCAAGCAGGCAGCGACATTTTTAACTCTCATAAGGTATTGTTTTGCGTATTTTAATCTGCGTTATTAGTTAATCAATATTTTTTATCTTCACGCTAAAAATATCTCGTTTGTGCGTTTTTAAAAAAGGGCATATAAAGCACATGTCGCTTAAGCAATTTAAGCGCTAACTCGTACAGTAGGTACCTGTTAAAGCACCCATCATATTAAGTGATACGCGCAATGCCCACTTAGTACGATGGGTGTTTCTATTTATAATGCTTAGTATTTTACTAAGCATGCTTTTTATATTTTGACTTAACTAGGAAAAGTCGTGTTTAAAACCTTAATTGTGGTTGATAACAACGAGCAAACGCTTGCTCAATCGTTCGAAAATGTAATTACGTTTAACACCTACTTACGTGATTACCCAAAACATAACGAACCAAAAACACGCATTATTAATCTGTGCGACTCAAGCCAATACTTGAGCAAAGGTTACTATTGCTCGTTACTTGCTGAGGCGCGCAAGCACCAAGTATTACCCAGTGTAAAAACCATTAATGCTCTTCGTAGTGGCCAAGCACCTATGTTAAATGTGGGCCAAATAGATGGCACACTTTACTTTGGTAATGCCCAAAACGATTTACAATCAAAAGCGGCAAAGTCGGTATTTAAACAATACCCAACGCCTATTTTATTTGTTGATGAGCAAGGCTTATTACAACAAGGCTCGATGTCGTCTTTAAACGAGCAGCAGTACAGCGAATTTGTAGCAAAGCTAGATAACTTTACTAAAACACAGTGGCGTATTAGTTCGGTACAACGTCGTTTTAGATGGGACATGGCAATACTTGTTGATCATAACGAAAAAGTACCACCGAGTGATAAAGACGCCATCGCACGTTTTATTAAAGCAGCGGCTAAACACGGTATTAATGCACAAGCATTAAGCTTTGACGAAATTGATAACATTGCCCAGTTTGATGCGTTATTTATTCGCCAAACTACAGCGATTGACCATCCAACGTATCGCCTTGCAAGCAAAGCGCAAAGCCTTGGTTTAGTGGTTATTGACGATGCTGAGTCTATTTTACGTTGTTGTAATAAAGTGTATTTACACGATGCGTTTAATTATCAAAAAGTGCCAAGTTTAAAAACGGTTGTAGTAGCTGATCAAGCAAATGAAACGCTTGAGCAATTAGAAGAAGCGTTTACGTATCCGCTTGTTTTAAAAATGCCTGAAGGGTCTTTTTCAAAAGGTGTGTTTAAAGTTTCAAACCGTGATGAGCTAGCAGCTAAGCTTACAGAGCTGTTTGAGTTTAGCGCATTAGTGCTTGCACAAGAGTACATGTATACCGAATACGATTGGCGAGTGGGTGTGTTAAATGGCCGTGCAATTTATGCATGCCGCTATTTAATGGCGCGTAACCATTGGCAAATTTATAACCACGACGCTAAACGGTTTTTCTCTGGTGGCTTTGAAACTCTACCAACCTTTGAGTTACCAAAAGCGGTGTTAGATGCAGCATTAAAAGCATGTAAAACAGTGGGTAGGGGTTTATATGGCGTAGATGTTAAAGAGCATCAAGGCAAAGCATACGTGCTTGAAGTAAACGATAACCCAAGTATTGATCACAAAGTAGAAGACGGCTATTTAGGCGATGAGCTATACATGATCATTATGGATGAGTTTAAACAACGCTTAGAAGCACGAGGCCGTGGGTAATAACATGAGCAACCTTGTTATTCGAAAGGCGCTTAGCAGTGATTTAAACGCACTGATTGACGTTGAAAACGCCTGCTTTAATAATGATAAATTGAGCCCGCGCAGTTTAAAGCGCTGGCTTAGTGCAAAACACGGTATTTTACTCGTTGCAGAAAGTGGCGAGCAAATATGCGGCTATGGGCTAGTATGGTGCCATAAAGGGACTCGCTTAGCGCGTTTATATTCGCTTGCTGTTTTACCAACTATGCAAGGTAAAGGCATTGCAAAAGCACTGCTTACTAGTCTAGAAAAAGAAACGTGTGAGCGGGCTCGTATTTACCTTCGTTTAGAAGTGGCTGTAAATAACGAAGGTGCGATTGGGCTTTATAAAAGCTTAGGCTACAGAGTGTTTGGTCAATACAGCGATTATTACGACGACCACAGTGACGCACTACGAATGCAAAAAAACATTCGACAAACAAGTGAGTTAAAAGTGGCGCGTTTAACGCCGTGGTATCAGCAAACAACTGAGTTTACGTGCGGACCTGCTGCGCTACTAATGGCAATGGGGGCACTTGAGCCAGCTACTGAGCTTAGCCAATCACATGAGCTGGCACTTTGGCGTGAAGGTACCACCATTTTTATGACATCGGGTCATGGTGGTTGCCACCCGTTTGGTTTGGCACTTGCCGCTCATAAGCGTGGTTTTAAAAGCGAGGTAATGGTTAATACCACCGAGCCTTTGTTTTTAGATGGCGTACGCAACGAAAACAAAAAAGTGGTACTTGCCACCGTGCATCAACAATTTGTAGATGGTATTGCACAAGCAAATATACCGCTTACACATAAAGATGTAGAGCTTGAGCATATTGAGCAGTGGTTAAGTAAAGGCTTTAGTGTGCTGTTATTAATTAGCACATATAGTTTTGATGGTAAAAAATCACCACATTGGGTGTGTGTTACGCACCTTGATGAGCATTGCGTGTATGTTCACGATCCGTTTTGTGAGCCCGGTAACGATAAACAGCTCGCAATAGATTGCCAGTATGTACCTATTGCACGAAGTGATTTTAGTAAAATGTCAGCGTTTGGTAGCCAACGTTTAAGAACGGCGGTGGCTATAGCTAATAAAATATAAGGTTAACAGTGACTTTTTTAGATTTAATTGATGTAGCCCCGTATTCGTGGGCAGCTATTGGTACTGCGGCTTTTTGCGGTGCCATTATTGGTATAGAGCGCCAGTTGCGCGGCAAACCTGTAGGCATTCGTACATCAGCCCTAATAACCTTGGGTACGTATTTGTTTTTATCCACTGCGTTTAATTTACAAGGGGATGTAATAGATCACTCTCGTGTGGTTGGGCAAATAATTACAGGTATCGGCTTTTTAGGGGCTGGCGTTATGCTCGCAAAAGATGGTGCGGTAGTTGGCGTTACATCAGCTGCAACCATTTGGGTACTTGCATCAATAGGCGTTATGATAGCGACCGAAAACCTTGGCGCTGCAATAAAACTCTCGGTGCTGGTGGTCGGTATTTTATACGGTGTTGACGTACTTGAGGCTAAATTTAAAAGCTTAAGCAAAGGCGTACACACTAAAGTAAAAAACTACCAAAAACGCTATTATCGAAAAGAATTTAACGACACTGAACGCCACTAAAAGTGGCGTTTTTTAATTAGAGCGTAATTGTTTGATAGTGGATGGCATCTTCAATAGGAGCTGGGCGCCCAATAAAATAGCCTTGTACGTTATCAACGCCTAGTTTTCTGAGTGTGTTTAATTCATCTTGATTTTCTATACCCTCAGCTACAATTGAGCAATTAATAGCTTTAACAAATCCGCATAGTGCTTTAGCTAATAAAAACTTTCTACGGTCTGTGTTTATATTTTGAGTGAGGCTTATGTCTAACTTAATGATATCTGCCTCTAATTCTAAAATATGCTGAAAAGATGAAAATCCAGCACCTACATCATCGATAGCTAGCTTTAAACCCCGGTTTCTTAATGGTCGAAGTGCGGTTCTCATAGCTTGGTAGTCTAAAATAGGTGAATGTTCAGTCACTTCTAAAATTATTCTATTACAATCAATGCTTTGTAATACTTTGTCTATTGAGCCTGATAAAATATGCTGAGGTGAAGTATTTATAGTGATATAAGCTTTTTCATCAAATTGATCTAAGCAATGTAATGTATTTTGTATAGCAAGTATTTCTAATGCTTCTCCTAAACCCAGTTTTTCAGCATCTTTAAACCAAATATCAGGTGTTTTATAGGGTTCAATAAAAAAGCGTGACAGAGACTCATAACCCGAAAGTTGATTGGTTGATAAATTAAATATGGGCTGAAAATAAATCGTAATATCGTTTGTTTTTATAATATTTTCAATAAGCGACTTTGACTCATTATTTAAAATGTCAGATTGAACTTTTTTTTCGATTAACTCAGTAGCTATTTCAGAAATCAGCCTAAGAAATGACAAATCTCTGTCGTTCAAGGTATTGTCTAATACGGTTTTATAACAGCAAAAAGTTCCATAAATTTTCCCGGTGGATAAGATAATGGGTACACCAATATAAGAGCCAATATTTAGCTTTTCTGTCACTGGCATGTTGCGGGTTATTGGATGCTCAAGAGTATTAGGGATTATTTGTTCTAGCTCGTTATCGAATATTTTTTTACAGTAAGTTTCGCAAATTGGATCTGAATTACCTTCTGATACGCAGGTATTTGTAGTTTGGTTATCTACCACTTTAAAAACGCGATCAGTATTGGTGAATTCTGAAATAAACGCGACTTCCATACTCAAATGTTTTCGTACAAGTGAAAGTAACTTTAATAACTTTGATTCAATAGAAGCATCGCTTTGTGGATCAAAAAGGTGCTTACTAAGTTTATCTCTCATGCAGTTACCTTGGTATAGCGTAAATTATATTATTGATAAGAGTATAATTTATGTATAAAAAAATGCCAATTTAGAGTGTCGTCCCTGGTTATCCAAATAACTTTCGTCTAACTACTTTTCTATAACCACTAGGTGTTTGGCTTAATACTTTTTTAAACACGCGTGTCAAATGCCCTTGGTCGTTATATCCCACTTCTAAAGCCACTTCTTGAATTGATAAATTTGATGATGCTAATAACTCTTTCGCACCTTCTACGCGTAATTGTTGCCAATACTCAATAGGGCTTTGATTAGTTGCGGCTCTAAAACGGCGGGTAAAAGTACGGTAGCTCAAGCTAAATTGGGCAGCGACTTCTTGCAGATTTAACTCGGTGGCTAAATTTGTTTTTAGCCAAAACTGAATTTGCGCAATTAGCTCGTCGGGGTGACGATCAACTGCACCCTCGAGATAGCGTTGATCTTCGTAGGGTTTACGTATTTCGTGCGAAAAGTTTCGCTCTACATGTTGAGCGGCGGCTTTTCCATAGTACTGACTAATAATATGTACGATCACATCTGCAAGGGCATTAAGGCTTGCTACGGTGTACATGCGTTCTGACTGGGTTATAAAAAAGTCGGGTTTTAAACGCACTAACGGGTAGTCGTGGCTAAATTGATTGGCGTAGTGCCAATGGGTGGTAGCAGGGTGCCCATCAAGTAAGCCAGCCTCAGCTAGTAAGCAGTTGCCAGTGCCTACACCAATTATATGGCTGCCTGCGCTAAAGCTCTCGCTTAGCCAATCAACTACGTCTTGATTTGTACGCACTACAGGGCGCGGGTTTCGCCAAATACCCGGCACTATTATTAAATCACTATAGGGCGCATTAGTTGTTATGCAATCAGGAATTATTGCAAGGCCAGCGCGAGTAGCTATAGATTCAGCACTTTTAGCCACTAAATTTATAGCAAGCGGTCTAAAACTTTGCTTATCAATATGGCCTTTAGCAAAGGCCTCGCCGGCTCTTAACATCTCAATAGGCAGCGTTAAACTAGTCACTAATAAATGCGGATATACCGCTATAGCAATGTTTAGTGGTGGATTAGTGTTTTTTTCAGTCATATAAATGCTCCGACCAGTGTCTTTTGGCCTTTTGTGCTGAATATTTGGCTATTAAAGCACAATGCATAGTGCATAATCCATTTAAACTGCCTCTTCTTCTAATAACACGTTTTTAAAGGTAAATTATGACTGCATTACCCGTTATAGTAGGCATGGGTGGCATTAACGCCGCTGGCCGTACTTCTTTTCATCAAGGTTATCGCCGTATCGTGTTAGATAGTTTAAATGCTCAAGATCGCAGTGAAACATTTTTAGGCCTCGCCACACTGATGAATCTAGTAAGTGTTGTAAACGGCCAATTACAAGATATACAAGGTAATAATGTTGAGCAAAGCGACATAGAAGCACGCTTTGGTGAGCAAATTATTGCTGGTACTCTTATTCGTAAAATTGAAAAAGAACACTTTGATGCCGATGCCACACCGTGGCAGCAAAAAATGACGCTAAACGCATCAAGCGATAACGCAATTGTGTTTGAAACGCGCGCTCGCGACTTACCTACACCTGTTCCAGCTAGCTGGCAAGTTGAAGAACTTGAAGGCAAAAAAGTAAAAGTAACTATTGCAGCCGACTTAGATGTTAAGCATGACTCAACACGTGATAACCCGATTAAATCTGCAGGGCAATTTCCGACTGGGTTTGATCCGTCTGTTATGTATAACAGCCGCTATCAGCCTCGTGGTTTGCAAGCTACTATTTTTGCAGCTACCGATGCTATTAAATCAACAGGGCTTGATTGGCAGCATATTATGAATAGCGTAGAGCCAGATAAAATTGGTACCTATTCAGCGTCGGTAATTGGCCAAATGGACGACAAAGGCCTAGGCGGTTTAGTAAAGGCGCGCCAACAAGGCGACCGTGTTAGTACTAAGCAGTTAGCACTGGGTTTAAATACAATGTCGACCGACTTTATTAACGCCTATGTTACGGGCAATGTAGGGACTACGTTTTCGACCTCGGGCGCCTGTGCTACGTTTTTATACAACTTACGTGCAGCGGTTAACGACATACAGGCAGGGCGTACACGCGTTGCGGTTGTCGCAAGTGTTGAGTGTGCTATTACACCAGAAGTGATTGAAGGCTTTGGTAACATGAGCGCACTTGCAAATGTTGAAGGTTTGCGCCGTTTAGATAACTTATCAAGTGATGAAGAACCAGATTATCGTAAAAGTAGCCGACCATTTGGCGACAACTGCGGCTTTACATTAGGTGAAGGCGCACAAGTTGCTATTTTAATGGACGATGCCTTAGCCCTTGAATTAGGCGCTGACATTATGGGCTGCGTACCGGATGTATTTGTAAATGCAGATGGCATAAAAAAATCAATTACGTCACCTGGTCCTGGTAACTATATTACCATGGCTAAATCGGCTGCTTTAGCAACAAGCCTTTTAGGCAAAGAAGCCTTGCAAGAACGTAGCTTTATTTTAGCGCATGGCTCAAGTACACCGTTAAACCGCGTAACAGAGTCGCTGATATATCACAAAGTGGCACAAACGTTCGCTATTGATAATTGGAAAGTGACAGCGCCAAAAGCCTATGTTGGTCATACTATAGCTCCTGCAAGTGGCGACCAATTAGCGATAGCTCTAGGTGTATTTAGCCATAATATTATGCCGGGTATTACCACAATTGATAAAGTGGCTGATGATGTTTACACCGATCATCTTGATATTCGTAATAGCCATTACGAATGCGCCGATATGGATATTGCTTTTATAAATTCAAAAGGCTTTGGCGGTAACAATGCAACAGCTACCGTACTTTCACCAAAAGTAACAATGCAAATGCTCGCTAAGCGCCATGGCGATGAAGTTATGAGTAGTTACGCGCAGAAAAACGTGGCAATTAAAGCCGCGCAACAAACGTATCAAGCTCAAGCTGATTTAGGCCAATATGAGCTTATTTACCGCTTTGGCGACGGACTTATTGACGACAACGACATTGTAATAGACGAGCAAAGTATTCAGTTACCTGGCTTTGAAAAAGCAATTACATTTAGCACAACAAATTCCTATCAAGATATGTTTTAAGCACACATACTTGTTAGCAAGGCGCTTTTTAAGCGCCTTTTTTAATGCCTCAAATATATTTATCTATTAAGTTTTTTCTAAGTGAAGCTCATTAAATGAACTAATTTTTTGTATTTACACTTGCTTTTATGTTGATCGTTTGTTTCTATTATATAAACACTATCTAGGATGGATAAAACTGATGAAAAAACTCATATTAGCGCTTTCTTTAACTTGTACTTTTACTCAATTCTCTGTTTTTGCAGATGACTTTGTTCCTGCAGAAGTGATTAATAAAAACTACGATCAGCTCACTAATACTTCTTCGCGCGCTTCGAGGTTAGAGGGGATTAATTTGAGCAGTTACGTGGTTGATAAAAGCGGGCAGGTTAGTGATATAGAAATTGTAGCTACGGTTGGGCAAAAAAAGTACCAAAGAGAAGTAATGGATTACGTGTCTAAGCTCAACTACAAAAGTGCAAAATTAAATGGTGAGACTATCCCTGTAGCAAAAACCATTACTGTAAGTTCGCAAAATTTGCATATTAATTTTTCAAACGATAAAGCGTCTCGCGGCTTTTTTAATGATTATGAGCAAGCTAGTAAATTAATCGACGAAAAGAAATACGATGAAGCTAAAAGCCGTATCGATGAATTAGAAAATGAACATACTAAAAATACGGTTGAGATTGTTTTGCTTGCATGGCTTAAAAGCCAGCACAGTTATTTTGTGCAAGATTGGAAGAGCTTTGATCAGCATATCTACGAAGCGTTTTTATTTAGAGATAATCTACCAGATCAAATTCAAAAACGTGTGATTAAAAACGCTTTACAGTGGTTTATATCAAAACAAGATTATGTACGTGCTTATGATGCAATAGATGCACTAGGCAATATTGAATCCATAACCTTTACAGAGCAAAACAAGGAACAGTTGTTAACTCAAGTGAACGATATTTATAAAAACTCGGGAGATATTAAGCAACAATTTAGTTTAGCTTCAGAACAAGCTGTAATGCCTATGATGTCGAAGTCTGAAGTTAAATTAGAATCAGAATTACCACTGAGCAAAGTGCAACTTAGATGCGAAAACAAAGTCGTTGACTATGACACTAATACAATTGATAAAATTGTTATTTCGAAAAATGATTTGCGTTGTGGATTATTAATAAAAAGCGCTCAAGCACAAACAATTACACTTAAGCAAAGCGGTGAAAGCTTTTTATAAAAATTGTAACTCCCCACATATAAATTATGGGGAGTTATTGCATTAATAAGTCTTGGCTATACAAACAATGCATTGGAATTTTGCTGCAATACTTATTAAAAAAACTGTTACTTAAACTTTTTTACATACCTAAGCGTTATAAAGTTAATAATGGCAAGTAAAATTGCTATTTCGTAGCGGCTGTACGCTACGGCTATACCAATTAAACCCATATTCCAAATACTGGCTGCGGTTGCTGTGCCGGAGGTTGATTTGTTATTTTTCAAAATTGCGCCACCGCCAATAAAACCAATACCAGTAATGATGCCTTGCAACATTTTTGATTGAGCTTCTGCGCCATCTAAAACCGACATAGCAATTAATGCATACCCACACGATGCAACAGCAACAAGAGGAAAGGTACGAAGGCCTGCGCCATCATTACTACGCTCTCTGTCGTAAGCCATGGGTAGTGCAAGTAGGTATGCAATACCTAAGTGTATTAAGTTATCGATGATTTCATTCCACTGTAAATCAATTTCCATTATTGAACCTGTGCTGGTTAACTTTGTTAATAATAAGCAAACAGTAAGCCATGGCATAAATGACTATTAATCAATGAGTTATTGTTAATGCCTGTATTTAACAAGAATTATTGAGGAAACTTTTACATGTTTTTATTACTATTTTACGCAATAGTTAATTTGATCTGAGTTTTAAAGCCCCGTATTCTTTTATCCAGACTAAAAGACACCTATGTGAATCTCTTGCCTTTAAATAAAACATTAAGCACACCCACTAAGCTTGAAAAAACAGCCTTACTATTTTGCGTTGGGTTATCTGTTATTGCTTTTTTATTTCCTGAATTACTCACAGAGCACTTACAACCCGCTATTAATAAAATTTTAGGTTATTTAGGGTCGCCATTTTTTATATTGGTAAACTTGTTACTTTTTTCTGTGATAGCTATTGCTATAAGCCCATTAGGGCAACGAAAAATAGGAGGAACGCA
Source organism: Pseudoalteromonas sp. NGC95 (assembly GCF_015864705.1). Classification (NCBI taxonomy): domain Bacteria; kingdom Pseudomonadati; phylum Pseudomonadota; class Gammaproteobacteria; order Alteromonadales; family Pseudoalteromonadaceae; genus Pseudoalteromonas; species Pseudoalteromonas sp. NGC95. The sequence continues at coordinate 37,494 of NZ_JADYWR010000013.1, read as the reverse complement.
AGCACTTGTTGAGTTTAGTACCTTTGGTTGGCTTTCTATGTTGTTTGCAGCAGGAATGGGCTCAGGACTTATATTTTGGGGAGTAGCAGAGCCTGCACTACACACAGTTAACTCGCCTTTAAAGCAAAGCTTGTATCCCAACCACCAAACAAGTGGTTTGGCACTTACACTAGTTAATTGGGGCGCGCATGCATGGGCGCTCTATGCAGTATTTGGCTTGGTATTAGGTGGGCTTACTCGCAATAGTGGTACAGCGGGCGATATTAGTGCTCCTGTGATCAGTGCAACTAAAGGCGTTATTAATCGGGCTTGGCAGTTACAGTTGAGCTTTAGCATTAAATTAATTGCCATACTTGCAATATTTTTTGGTGTCGTGGGCACAATTGCTAATTCAACTTTATTACTGCGTAAAGGGCTCGAGCTTGAGCTAGGGGTTGAGTCTGCTTTATTTTCGGGGTTTATTATTATTTTTTTAATTGCGCTGCTTTATACTATTTCTGCAAAGTTGGGGCTTAAAAAAGGAATTCAAACTCTTAGTAAATTTAATGTGTTTTTAGCATTTGCACTTATAGCATGGCTATTAATTTTTTTGCCTATACAGCCAATTATAGATATAGCAATAGACGGTACATGGGATTACATTCAGCTCATAACCACAGGTACATGGCAGTTTGAAAGCGTACTTAATGACCCTGCATGGGCAACAGGTTGGACATACAATTACTATTTTTGGTGGTTAGCTTGGGGCCCGTTTGTTGGTGTTTTTTTGGCAAAAATTAGCCAAGGACGGCCGGTTTGGCAATACATTTTAGGTGTCGTATTTGTACCAACCTTTGTGACTATTATATGGTTTAGTGTGTTTTCGGGCTCTGCAATTGCGTGGGATCAAACTCACAATGCAGGCATTTTAGAGGCTATTAAAGCCGATTATACGCAAGGGCTGTTTGTATTTTTCGAGCAATTAGGCTGGCAAGGCGGTCTATTAATTTGGTCAAGTTTATTGCTTCTACTCATTTTTGTAGCCACATCAGCAGACTCTGCTGTTTTGGTTATTCGCCAATTAAGTGGTGCAAGTGAAGCTCAAACATGGAGCTTGTATGCTTGGTCGTTTGCACTAGGTTTATGCGCTTTTGTTTTGTTAGTACAAAACAATGAACCATTAAACAGAAGCGTTGCTATTATTGGAGCGCTTCCTTTTTTAATTATATTTATATTGCAATTAATTGGTTTTATTAAAGAGTTCATACGTGAATTTAAGCACTAAGGCTTACATTTATTTACAATGCTATTTTTAAAATTGTATATAATTTAGGTAATTATATTGGTGGGGTTAATAATGCGTACTTTTTTGATTATTCTATTTTCAAATGTATTAATTGGTTGCGCTGCTGCGGGTATAATTTTAGATGGGGCAGCGCGCTCTCAACCTGGCCCAGTAAATGCAGGGCCTGTTGTAAAAGATAAAGAGGGCTTTAGCTTTACTAAACTCGGTGTTGAAGCCGATATGGCTATAGTTGAATTTATTAAAGGTAAGGGCAATAATAATACGGTACAAGTATGCAGGCAAGTGAGTAAAGTATTGAAAGAGTGTGTAGAGTTAGAAAAGTCATCCCTACACACTAATGAGCCTATGCAGTTAAAAACTGATGATGAAATAATAAGTGTTGGTCAATAAAGCTGCTTATAAAAAAGTAGCTATGATCGTAGCCTGCTTGCATTTCAAGTGTAAGTGGGTAGCCTTTTTTATCAGCAATAGCGACTAAGTTTTCTGGCTTAAGTTGCTCTTGTAAAAAGCCATCAGCATCACCTTGACTCACTAACATAGGTAAGTAATGAGCTTGCTCTGCGTTTTTCATCAACTCGCAGCTATCATATTGTGCCCAAAGCGCCTTATCATTTCCTAAATAGCCAGAAAATGCTTTTACACCCCAAGGGCATTCAATTGGATTTACAATAGGGCTAAAAGCCGAGGCACTTACAAACGAAGTCGGGTTTTTAAGTGCAACCATTAATGCACCGTGCCCGCCCATAGAGTGACCACTAATTGCTTTTGTGCTTGTAATCGGAAAATGTTGTTCAATAAGTGCAGGTAATTCACTAACAACATAATCGTACATATTAAAATGAGTGTTGTAAGGAGCTTGCGTGGCATTTACGTAAAAGCCTGCGCCTTGTGCAAAGTCGTAGCTGTCTTCATTGGGGACGTTTTCGCCGCGCGGGCTAGTGTCAGGCGCTACAATAGCAATACCCAGCTCAGCTGCTTTTTTAAATGCGCCGGCTTTTTGCATAAAATTTTCGTCTGTACAGGTTAAACCTGATAGCCAATAAAGTACCGGTACTTTGTTTGTCTCACTTGCGCCAGGTGGTAAAAATACGGCAAAGCGCATAGTGCTATGTGTACTTTGCGAGCTGTGAGTATATTGTTTATGCCAACCGCCAGACACTTTTACACTTGAGATATTTTCTAACATACTTAATCCTTAAAAGCCGTAAACTTAAAAGTATTACGGCTTATTAATAAGCTATTTTACGAATGCAGTTTATTAGTAATGAATGACTGTACGAATACTTTTGCCTTCGTGCATTAAATCAAACGCTTCATTAATATCTTCAAGGCCCATTGTATGAGTAATAAAGTCGCTAAGAGCAAACTCACCCGCCATGTAACGCTCAACAATTTCAGGAAGTTGTGAACGGCCCTTAACACCACCAAATGCGCTACCACGCCATACACGCCCAGTTACCAGTTGAAACGGACGGGTTGATATTTCTTGGCCAGCACCCGCCACACCAATAATTACCGATTCTCCCCAACCTTTATGGCAACACTCAAGTGCTGAGCGCATAACGTCAACATTACCGATACATTCAAACGAGTAGTCAACGCCGCCGTCTGTCATTTCAACAATAACCTCTTGAATTGGCTTGTCGAAATCTTTTGGGTTAATTAAATCAGTTGCACCTAGTTTTGTAGCTAAATCGAATTTAGTGGTGTTTATATCAACACCAATAATACGACCAGCACCGGCCATTTTTGCGCCAATAATCGCAGACAAACCAATACCGCCTAAGCCGAATATAGCAACAGTGTCGCCAGGCTTTACTTTAGCAGTGTTGGTAACTGCGCCCATGCCTGTTGTTACACCACAGCCTAGTAAGCAAATCTCTTCTAGTGATGCTTCTTTATTTACTTTAGCGAGTGAGATTTCTGGCAATACAGTGTACTCAGAGAACGTTGATGTACCCATGTAGTGATAAATTGGTTGGCCGTCTTTAAAAAATCGTGTAGTGCCGTCTGGCATTAGGCCTTTACCTTGTGTTTCGCGCACGGCTGAACACAGGTTAGTTTTACCTGAAGTACACATTTTACATACGCCACATTCTGCAGTGTATAAAGGAATAACATGATCCCCAACTTCAACACTCGTTACGCCTTCGCCAACAGCATAGACAACACCAGCGCCTTCGTGACCTAAAATAGCAGGAAATATGCCTTCAGGATCTTGGCCTGATAATGTAAATGCATCGGTATGACACACACCTGTAGCGGTAATTTTTACCATGACTTCGCCTTTTTTAGGCATCATCACATCAACTTCTTCAACACTAAGTGGTTGATTAGGACCCCAAGCAATGGCAGCTTTTGATTTAATAAATTCAGACATGTGTTTTATTTCCTTTAACTGGCTATTAAAAAATAATTGTAGACCCAATTTGCTTGGGTGATGTGCTTATTGTATTTGTTTCTCAAATAATGATAATCTCAATTTTATTAAAACACTTTTACAGTATGGTAATAATGGCGCGTTGGAATGGAATAGATGAGTTTATAGCTGTTGGGGAGGAGGGCAGCTTTACTGCGGCTGCAAAAACGCTTGGACTTTCGGTTGCGCATATTAGCCGCCATGTTACAGCGCTTGAGCAACGTTTAAATACCCAGCTTTTAACCCGTACAACCCGTAAAGTGGTTTTAACCAAAGAAGGCGAAGTGTACTTACATCAAATAAAGCACTTACAACACGCTATGGACGAGGCAACTCAAGGTCTTGCCACGCACCAAACTACACCAAAGGGTAAAATTAAGCTCACAGCCCCTGTTATGTATGGGGAAACGTTCATTATGCCCATAGTCCATAATTTTATGAAGGATCATCCCGAGGTCGAAGTTGTTGCCACACTAAGTAACGAGCAAGAAAACTTATTAGAGGGCGGATTTGATTTAGCCATAAGGCTAGGGCACTTAAAAGATTCGAGCTTAAAAGCGCGTAGGTTAAGTGCGCGGCGTTTTATTATGTGCGCGGCACCACAGTATTTAACGCGATTTGGTGAGCCGCACACTTTAGGCGAGCTAAACAGCCATGAATGTTTAATTGGGAATAGTAGCTACTGGCGCGTAAACGAAAATGGGCGCGATAAACACATTAAAATAGCGGGGCGGCTACAGTGTAATAGTGGTTGGGCGCTGGTGGATGGCGCAAAAAAGGGGCTTGGTATTGTACAGCTCCCAGACTACTACATTGAAAACGAAATTAACTCAGGGCAATTGGTGCCTATTTTAACACCCTATCAACCACAGCAAGAAGGGGTATGGGGCGTATATCCACCAAGGCAGTTTGTGGCCACTAATGTACGGGTATTGCTCGATTATTTAGTTAAAGGGCTGAAAGCTTAACCGCGAATTAATGGTTAAGCATGTATTGCTGTAAATATAGCCAAGTATCAGATTTTTAAATTATTTCTTACATTTTACGCCATACCCAAAGGCACTTTTTTCGTGCTACTATTGCTCAATACTTTTACGATAAGTGTTAAAAATAATATGTTTCAACCGGTTAGCTTATTTATAGGGCTTAGATATAGTCGCTCATCTAAAGGAAATGCGTTTATATCGTTTATTTCGTTTTTTTCTATTGCCGGTATCGCTATTGGTTTAATGGCATTATTTACGGTAAGCAGCGTAATGAACGGGTTTGAAAATAGCCTAAAAACCAATATGCTTGGACTTATTCCGCATGTTGAAGTTAGCGCAGGTAAACACACTGCCACCCAAATGAACACCCTAAAAACCGACCTCGAACAATCTCCTTATGTTGATCATGTAAGCTTATATCGCCACGGTGAAGCTATTTTGCAAACGAATAAAGACTTGCACGGCGTTTTATTACAAGGCCTTTATAACGATAGTGGTTCTTTGTATAGAATTACCGATAAAATAGTGCAAGGCGATTGGAAAACTGTATTAAACAAAAATTACAACATTGCTATAAGCCGTTATTTGAGTCGTAAATTAGGCGTTAGCGTGGGTGATAAGCTTCGCGTTATTATGCCTAATGCTTCAACGTATACACCACTTGGGCGAGTACCCAGCCAGCGTTTATTTAAAGTTGCCGCAATATACGAAACCGGATCTGAGATAGATATGGCACTTGCGTTTACGAGTGGCGCTTCACTACAACGGGTATTAAAGCTGGATAAAAACACTGCCCCAAATTTAAGTGTTTCATTGCACGAACCTTTCGAACTAGATGAGTTTATTGAAGCAAGCCAGCGTATTTTACAAGATCATAATTATAGTGATTGGCGCAGTACCCAAGGTACTCTATTTGCAGCCGTTGCTATGGAAAAGCGCATTATGTCTATGTTGCTTGCCCTCATTGTATTGGTGGCTGTATTTAATATTGTATCGGCATTAACCATGATGGTAAGCGAAAAACAAGGTGAAGTAGCCATACTACAAACGTTAGGTTTAACACCTTCGCAAGTGCAAAAAGTGTTTATGGTGCAAGGCTTATATAACGGCGTAATTGGTACCGCAATAGGCGCATTTTTAGGTGTAATATTTAGTTTATATATAAATGAGCTACTTGCATTAGTGGGCTTAAACTTACTGGCGGGTATAGAGCTTCCGGTAAAATTTGATATTTTGAGTTTAGTAATAATAGCGTTTGCCAGTATTGCTATGAGCTTTTTAGCTACCTTATATCCTGCGCGTAAAGCCGCAAAAGTAAAACCAGCAGAGGTATTACGTTATGAATGATTTAGTGATTAGTTGTGAAAATTTAAGTAAGGTTTATCAAGACGGCAGCAACCAAGTTGAAGTATTAAAAGGCGTTGATTTAGCGCTTCAGCAAGGTGAAATGCTCGCTATTGTCGGGAGTTCTGGCTCTGGTAAAAGTACGCTTTTACACATACTTGGCACATTAGATACCGCAAGCTCAGGTAGCGCTAAAATTAAAAACCAAGAAGTTGCAAAACTTTCGCGAACAGAGCAAGCCGCATTTAGAAACCAAAATTTGGGCTTTATCTATCAATTTCATCACTTATTAATGGAGTTTAGCGCAGTTGAAAACGTGGCTATGCCATTATTAATTAAAGGCTTGAGTGCAAAAGAAGCCAAAGCTCAAGCGCTCGATATGCTCGAAAAAGTCGGCCTTGCACATCGCAGCTCGCATAAACCGTCTGCGCTTTCTGGTGGAGAGCGCCAGCGCGTGGCCATTGCCCGCGCACTGGTTACTAAACCTGCGCTTGTGCTTGCTGATGAACCAACCGGTAATTTAGATAAACAAAATGCGATTAAAATTTACGATTTAATTAATGAGCTTAACCAAAGCTTAAACACGAGTTTTGTGGTAGTTACACACGATTTAGAACTTGCCGATAAGCTAGGCAAAATAGCTTATTTAGACGATGGAAAATTAGCTATTAAAGAGTCGCAGCATGTTGCTTAGTGCATTTTTAAGTAAACGTTTTAGAGCCTATTCAGGCCACAAAGATGAAAAAAACGGCTTTGTTAGTTTTATCGCTAAAGCGTCGACTATTGGTATTTTATTAGGTGTCGCGGTTTTAATTGTGGCGCTGTCGGTAATTAATGGTTTTGAGCAGCAACTAGTACATAGATTGCTAAGTGTTGTGCCGCAGGTTGAATATGTAGCACCAAGTAGACCCATCGCGAATTGGTCGCAAAAAGTTGAGGATTTACAAACACAACCGCATGTAACAGGGGCTGCGCCATTTATTGCAGTGAATGGGATGGCGCAATATAAAAGCCAGCTAAAAGCGATAGAAATTCGAGGTGTTGAGCCATCGCTCGAGAGTAATGTATCGGCGGTAAATCAGTTTACCAGTGGTAAATTAGTGAGTCAGTTAGGCCTTGATGATGTAATTTTAGGTAAGCAAATAGTAAAACAGTTAGATGCAAAAGTAGGCGACAACATTACGTTACTTATTCCGCAAATAGGCCAAAAAGGTCAGTCATTATTAGCGCCTAAACGCGTAACACTTAACCTTGCAGGTGTTATAGAAATGGGCGGCCCCATTGATAGTACCGCTGCGTTTATACATCTTAATAAAGCTCAGCAAACATTGGGTTACGATGAAACTCAAGTAACAGGGCTGCGGTTAAGTGTTGATGATGTGTTTACGGCGCACCAAATAGCGCTAAAAGTGGGCCAAACTATTGACGACTACGTGTATGTTTCCAGTTGGTTTAGAACCCAAGGCAGCCTTTATCAAGATATTCAAATGGTACGTACCATTGTTTATATTGTGGTGTTTTTAATTATAGCGGTAGCCAGTTTTAATATTGTGTCCTCTTTAGTGATGGAAGTACGCGAAAAACAAGGCAATATCGCAATTTTAAAAACCATGGGCGCGAAAGATAGTACTATTTTAGCCACCTTTGTAATGCAGGGCTTAATGCAAGCATTTGTAGGCGTGGCACTAGGAACACTAATTGGTGTGGTATTAGCGCTTAATATAAGTGAGCTTTTTACGTGGATAAGCCAATTATTTGGAGCCAATCCACTTGAGGGCGTTTATTTTATAGAGTTTTTACCAAGTAAATTAGTACTTGAAGACATTGGTATTACAGTGATTGTTACATTTGTGCTTGCGATACTTGCCACTATTTATCCTGCATGGCAAGCAACACGCGTAGATCCTGCCAAGGTGCTTGGTAACTAGGTATAAGAAGCTCAGATAAAAATTAATAGGGTGGTATTAGTAAACCTGTTAAACTAGGTGCTTATTTAAAATTAAGCAATAATTGCTTGGTTGCTATACCTCACTTTGGGATTTACTTTGACTAATAACGATATTTTACGCCGCATTCGCTACACTTTTAACTTAACTGATACTGCTATGGTCAATGTTTTTGCATCAGCAGAGCATACGGTCACCAAAGAGCAAGTAATTGCATGGTTAACTAAAGAAGGTGAAGAGGCTTTTACCCCAATAAGTGATACTGAGTTTGCTAGCTTTTTAAATGGGTTTATTAATACCCAACGTGGCAAACGCGAAGGTGAGCAACCAGAGCCAGAGAAAAAGCTAAACAACAATATTATCTTTATGAAGCTACGTATTGCTTTAAATATGAAAGCAGAAGATGTTATAGAAACACTTGCACTTGTTGATTTTGATTTAAGTAAACATGAGTTAAGCGCATTTTCTCGAAAAGTAGATAACAAACATTACCGTGTTTGTAACGATCAAATATTACGTTTGTTTTTAACTGGCGTACAAAAGCAGCACCGTCCAGAAGAGTCTGCTGAGTAACTGGTTTTAGCTAATTAGTTTTTAGTTAGTGGGTTTTTTGCGAGCGCAATGCAGTATAAAACCCATTAATTGTTATATTTTTAAACAAACCCACACCTAACCTAATACTTCTAAAATTCCCCTTTGAAAATATAAAAACTCACTTGGCACTGTTTTAATTTTAAATCTGTGAATTTAAATTCATCTTTAATAAATAAAAATCAAACTTCTAATCAAAAATAATTCACGTAGCTCGCGTTAAATATCTCAATTTTTCATGCTAAGGTAATAGTTAATTATATTAAATTAAGACCTTAAAGCATGAATCATAAACTTGATCACGTTTACTTTAACATCTGATAAATACTTTTATTATTAACACGGAAGAATAATTATGAATTATATCCATAGCACAATCGCACAATTAAAAAATAGTAGTCCTGCACAATGCGAGTTTTATCAAGCCGTTGAAGAAGTACTTGAATCACTCGAACCTATCTTAGAAAACTCAGAAAAATACAAAAAAAATGCCATTATACAACGCTTAGTTGAGCCCGAACGCCAAATTATGTTTAGAGTTCCCTGGGTTGATGACGAAGGCAATATTCAGGTAAATAAAGGCTACAGAATTGAGTTTAACTCTGCACTTGGCCCCTATAAAGGTGGCTTACGTTTTCACCCAAGTGTAAATGCCAGCATAATTAAATTTTTAGGGTTTGAGCAAATATTTAAAAATGCTTTAACAGGTTTACCGATCGGTGGTGGTAAAGGCGGGGCAAACTTTGATCCAAAAGGGCGCTCAGATGCTGAAATAATGCGTTTTTGCCAATCATTTATGAGCGAGCTCTATCGCCATATTGGCCCTACAACCGACGTACCCGCTGGAGACATTGGAGTCGGGGCGAGAGAAATAGGTTACTTGTTTGGTCAATATAAGCGTTTGACTGGGCGCTATGAAGGTGTTTTAACAGGTAAAAGCTTATTGTGGGGTGGATCGCTTGTACGAAAAGAAGCCACTGGATACGGCGCTGTTTATTTTGCTGACTACATGCTGCAAGCGCGCGGCGATAGCCTACAAGGTAAGCGCTGCTTGGTCTCGGGCGCAGGTAATGTTGCTATTTATGCCATGGAAAAGCTTTATCAAATGGGGGCAACACCAGTAAGTTGCAGCGACTCTCGTGGCACTGTGTATCATGAGTCGGGTATAGATTTAAATCTTATTAAATGTTTAAAAGAGCAATCGCGTGATTGCTTGAGCGTATATAAACAAACTCACCCCGATGCTATTTATATTCCTGTAAATGACTACCCTAAAGATGGGCATGCTGTTTGGCGCTTTAATGCTGCAGCTGCTTTTCCGTGCGCCACACAAAATGAATTAACACAGGCAGACGCTAACGCATTATTATCCGGCGGTTGTTTATTAGTAAGTGAAGGCGCAAACATGCCTTCAACAAAAGAGGCTATTGATTGCTTTATTGCTGCAAAAATTGCGTATGGGCCAGGTAAGGCCGCCAATGCTGGCGGCGTTGCAACAAGCCAATTAGAAATGGCGCAAAATGCGAGCATGCAAAGTTGGACCTTTGAAGAAGTTGATGAAAAGCTAAAACAAATTATGAAAAATATATTTGTTACCGCTAACGACACCGCTACAGAATTTGGTGAGCCTGGAAACCTTTTATTAGGCGCTAACATTGCAGGCTTTAGGCGCGTTGCAGATGCAATGATTGAGCAGGGTGTCGTTTAATATTAAAGCTGAACAATAAGGCTTTAATATAATATGATTTTAAAACTAGCCATAAAATTGAGTATATTATGGTTAGTTTTAAATATTAACGCCATTAGTGAACTATAACCCTATAAAGCTGGGCTATAACAGCGTAGGATCAAGTTACTTTCGAATGAAAATTAGGTTTGCACTTTAGGTGCATTAAGACAAAAAATTATGCAACTAACTGCAAAACCATCACTTCCTAATGCGTTACTTATTTCTATTAGTACACCACAATTTAAAGGTGACGAAGCAACAGAGTCGCTTGCAGAGCTTGCTCGTTTGGTGACCACGTTAGGATTTAAAGTAGTAGGTACGCAATCGCAAAAGCAAAGCTCAACTCAAAAAGTTAATGTACTGGGCTCAGGTAAATTAGCTGAAATAGCTCACCTTACAGGTAATAAAGGGATGGTTGAAGACGAGCAAGAAGATGATTTACTTGATGAAGACCCTTTAACCGAAATATCGTCAGAAATTCCATCAGACGAACTTGATTTTGCATGCGCCGATGTAGTGGTATTTGACTGTGATTTAACGCCTTCTCAACTACGTAATGTTGAGAACCAGCTGGGTGTAGAAGTATTTGATCGCACCGGTATTATCATTGAAATATTTAGCCGTCATGCGCGTACTAAAACTGCAAAATTACAAGTTGAAATTGCTCGCCTTAATTATGTAGCGCCACGGCTGCGTGAAACATCAACAGGTGATAAAGAACGCCAAATGGGTAAAGGTGCGGGTGAAACCACACTTGAGCTAAATCGCCGTAAGGTGCGCGATCAATTAGCAGAATTAAAGCGTGAGCTTGTTAGTGTTCAAGATGTAATGATGGACAGACGTACGCAACGCTCTGAGCTATTCTCAGTGGCTTTAATTGGTTATACCAATGCGGGCAAGTCATCAATGATGCGCGCAATTACAGGTAGTGATGTAGAAGGCGAAAATAAACTCTTTGCAACGCTAGATACCACTGTTCGCGCGCTGTATCCGATTACGCAGCCACGTATATTGGTTTCAGATACGGTTGGTTTTATTAAAAAATTACCTCATGATTTGGTGGCTTCATTTCATTCAACGCTCGCTGAGGCACATGATGCGTCGTTATTGTTGTATGTTGTAGATGCTTCAGATCCTTCTTTTCGCTCACAACTTGAAGTAGTACATAAAGTACTGGCAGAAGTTGGGGTGGAAGGCAGCAAAAAATTATTAGTACTGAATAAGTCAGACCAATTAAGTACTGAGCAGCAGCAGTCGCTAATGGATGAATTTCCTGATGCGATGATGACCTCTACGCGTAATCCAGATGATATTAGTAAATTGCACAAATACATTATTGGCATTGCTCAAGAGGACATGATTGAAGAAGAGATTGTTATACCGTACACAGCCAAAGGTATCGTGGGCGAAATCCGATCGAGTATGAGTGTTGTTAAAGAAGAATATGAATACAGCCACATTAAATTAACAGTGCGCTCGAGTGCGATTGATTTAGAACGTTTAAAAAAGAGAATGCTGAATTTATAATAAATTCAGTACAATTCAGTACATAAAAAGCACAGCCAATTGGCTGTGCTTTTTAGTATTAGTCCTAACATACGTAAATTTAACGCTGTTAGCTCTGAACATAGCTCTGAGATAAATTCCCTATCCAGAGCCTCAGTTACTTAGAGACGAAACTAGGAAAAAGCGTTGTCGCTTAGCTCTTCTTGCATTTGCTCACGCATTTTAAATTTTTGCAGTTTACCTGTTACTGTCATTGGATAGTTTTCTACAAAACGGATATGTCGTGGCATTTTAAAGTAGGCTAGTTTGTCTTTTAAAAACTCACGAATTGCTTGCTCATCAAGTACAGCATCTTCTTTTGGTTGGATCCAAGCGCATACTTCTTCGCCATACCTTTCATCTGTTATACCAAATATGGCAGCATCTTGAATGCCCGGGTAGGTGTAAAGCACTTCTTCTATTTCTCGAGGGTAAATGTTTTCGCCGCCGCGAATAATCATATCTTTTATACGCCCAACAATCGTGACAAACCCTTCTGTATCCATGACACCTAAATCGCCAGAGTGTAGCCAACCACTTTCATCTATTGTGGCTTTTGTTTTAGAATCGTCATTCCAATAGCAGCGCATTATACCTGCACCTTTACTACACACTTCGCCAGGTTGACCAATTTTTTGAATGTTACCCAGCTCGTCAATTATTTTAACCTCGGTATGGGCAAGTGCGCGGCCAACCGTTGTTACTTGCCGCTCTATTGAAGAGTCTGTTTCGGTAATGTTGTTTATGGGGCTGCACTCCGTTTGCCCGTAAGCAATCAGTACTTGATGCATGTTCATTTGTGTTTGTACTTTGCGCATTACTTGCTCTGGGCATGTAGAGCCTGCCATTACACCCGTGCGTAAAGTACTTAAGTCATAATCGTTAAAATTACTTAGCTCAAGCTCACTAATAAACATAGTAGGTACACCGTGCAGCGCTGTACATCCTTCTTGTTGAACTACATCTAGTGTGGTTTTTGCATCGAACGAATCACCTGGGTAAATGGCTGCTGCACCTTTACTAACACACAATAAGCTACCCAATACCATTGCAAAGCAATGATATAACGGGATAGGGATACATAACTTGTCATCGCTCGTAAAGTGCATAGATTCGGCGACGAATAGCGCATTATTTAAAATGTTTTTATGAGTGAGCGTTGCGCCTTTTGGGTTGCCTGTTGTGCCTGATGTAAATTGTATATTGATGTCTTGCTCAGCATTTAAGTTTGCACCTATTGCTTTTAATTCAAGCTCATGTGCTGATGTTGGCAAGTTAATAACATCATTAAAAGAGTACATACCAGGAGATGCTTCATCGCCAATGCGGATTATATTTTTAAGAGTGGGCAGTGCTTTTAAATTAAGTGTGTCTTTATTGCAAGTTGCAAGTTCTGGAGCCAAACCATTGAGCATTTCTAAATAATCACTACCTTTAAAGTTTGATGCTGTGATTAGAGTAGAGCATTCAACACTATTTAAGGCATATTGTAATTCGTTAGGGCGATACGCAGGGTTGATGCAAACCATTATTGCGCCAATTTTGGCTGTTGCAAATTGGGTTAAGCACCACTCAATATTATTAGGAGACCAAATACCAACACGCTCGCCTGGTTTCACGCCAAGTGCCAGCAACCCCATAGCAAGTTGATTAACTTCTTTTTGAAATTCTTTATACGTTAAGCGAATACCCTGGTGATGAACTACAACAGCTAACGCCTCTGGATTTTTGTCGACAATAAAGTCAAAGTACTCCCCGATAGTCGAATTTGTTAAAGGTGTGCTTTGTATACCTTTAAAATAGCTTTGCGATAACGGTAAGTGATTTATTTGTTCTACTTCTTTTACCGCAATAGTGTGTGTGTGCATTGCTCTCTCCATGAAAATGTGTGTGAGTTATGTAAACTACAAAGTTAAAATAAACACATATTGTCGACAAAGAGAAGTGCAGTTAGACTAATGTATTATTAGATTAATAAAAGCTAATACTACTTTTTAGACACAAAAAAACGCGTCTTACAATGTAAGTACGCGTTTTTAAACGAGTAATGAGTTTACATTTCGTCGCTGCGGTATGTTTTTTTCATTATGTAAACGTAAGCGTTTACAAATGCATTTTCTTGGTACTTTTTAAGACCTGTTTCTTCAAAATCAATAGGAATAGGATTACGCTTTACCTGTTCTTTAATTTCAGTTGTGGTAAATAAACGTACGTCTAAATTGTCGATTAATTGAATCGCAGTTTCCATTTTGAATCCCTTTGCGCTGCCAGCAAATTTACCTTTAGGCTGACGCTCACGGATTGCAACAGAATCAATTTGGTAATCTTGCATTAGTTTTGCAAAATCGAATTGAAATTTACGCATTACTTCAGTGTCGTTACCGTTACCTAAGGTAAAGCGTGTTTGGCGCACATCGCGAATATCAAATACGTCATTATCTTTACTTAAAATACAAAGTAGTACATCACTACCGGTAATTTCTACACCACATGTTCTCATGTCTATTCTCTAAAATAACTTAATTACGCAGTATTATACGCAACACACATTAAAATGCGAGTGTAGGTATAGTTGTAGGTGCGTAATTAGTGCGTTGATGCTTTTATATTTTAATGAAATGATTTTTTTTGCTCTAAAAGTTACATTTTGTGCTCAAAACGGGTGGATTTCACCCCTTAAAACTTGTAATTAAATGCGCAGCACGCGACAATATATCTTTGTAGTTGAATAGACTCTGCATCTACATTTATTAGTCAATGCTTATTCGTAAAAGCGTTGTCGAGTCATTCTCATTTAATTTATTAAAAATACACGTGATACATTGTAGGTGTCACCACTGTAGCAAGGATTTATAATGCCAGTTATTACTCTTCCAGACGGAAGTCAACGTAGTTTTGAAAACCCTGTAAGCACGCTTGATGTTGCAAACGATATTGGCCCTGGTTTAGCTAAAGCGACCATTGCGGGTCGTGTTAATGGCGACCGTGTTGATGCATGTGATTTAATTAGTGAAGACTCTCGTCTTGAGATCATTACCGCTAAAGACGATGACGGCCTTGAAATCATTCGTCACTCTTGTGCTCACTTAATTGGTCATGCAGTTAAGCAACTTTTCCCAGACGCAAAAATGGCAATTGGTCCTACCATTGATAACGGTTTTTACTACGATATCGATATGGAACATTCATTATCACAAGATGATCTTGAAGCAATTGAAAAGCGTATGTTGCAACTTGCAAAAACCAACTACGACGTAGTGAAAAAAACAGTAAGCTGGCAAGAAGCACGCGATACATTTGAAGCGCGTGGCGAAACATACAAAATAGAAATTCTGGACGAAAACATCGCTAAAGATGACCGCCCAGGATTATATCATCACGAAGAATATGTAGACATGTGTCGTGGACCTCA
This sequence comes from Pseudoalteromonas sp. NGC95, assembly GCF_015864705.1. Taxonomy (NCBI): domain Bacteria; kingdom Pseudomonadati; phylum Pseudomonadota; class Gammaproteobacteria; order Alteromonadales; family Pseudoalteromonadaceae; genus Pseudoalteromonas; species Pseudoalteromonas sp. NGC95. The sequence continues at coordinate 22,237 of NZ_JADYWR010000013.1, read as the reverse complement.
CGTTCCTAACATGAAATTTTGCCAAAACTTCAAAATAATGAAAGTTGCGGGTGCATATTGGCGTGGTGATTCAGAAAACAAAATGCTACAACGCATTTACGGCACAGCGTGGGGCGATAAAAAGCAACTTAAAGCGTATTTAAAACGCCTTGAAGAAGCTGAAAAACGCGATCACCGCCGTATTGGTAAAGCGCTTGATTTATGGCACTGGCAAGAAGAAGCGCCAGGCATGGTATTTTGGCACAACGATGGTTGGAGCATTTACCGCGAGCTTGAAGAATTTGTACGTGAAAAGTTACGCGAATATGAGTACGAAGAAGTAAAAGGTCCAATGATGATGGACCGTTCACTTTGGGAAAAATCAGGTCACTGGGAAAAATATTCAGAAGCAATGTTTACCACTGAGTCTGAAAAGCGTGAATACGCGATTAAACCAATGAACTGCCCAGGACATGTGCAGATCTTTAACCAGGGTTTAAAATCGTACCGTGATTTACCACTTCGTATGGCTGAATTTGGTTGTTGTCATCGTAATGAACCATCAGGTGCACTACACGGTTTAATGCGTGTACGTGGCTTTACACAAGATGATGCTCACATTTTCTGTACCGAAGAGCAGATAATGGACGAAGTTTCAGCGTGTATTAAGATGGTTTATGATACATATGAAACATTCGGATTTGAGAAGATTGTAGTTAAGTTATCTACTCGCCCAGAACAACGCATTGGTGAAGACCATATGTGGGATAAAGCAGAGCTTGCTTTAGCCGAAGCACTTAAGCTAAACGATATTGAATTTGATTATCTTCCGGGTGAAGGCGCGTTTTATGGTCCGAAGATTGAATTTACTTTATACGATTGTTTAGACAGAGCGTGGCAGTGTGGTACAGTGCAATTAGACTTTGCATTACCGGGTCGTTTAGGCGCTACTTATGTAGCAGAAAATAACGAACGTCGTACACCTGTAATGATACATCGTGCTATTTTAGGTTCTATTGAACGCTTTATTGGCATTTTAACTGAAGAGTACGCTGGTTTATTCCCGACGTGGCTTGCGCCAAAGCAAGTGGTAATTATGAATATTACCGATAAACAGGCTCCTTATGTTAAAGAAGTTGTACAAAAATTAAATAAACTTGGAATTAGAGCCGCTGCTGACTTGAGAAATGAGAAGATTGGCTTTAAAATCCGTGAGCATACACTGAAGCGTATTCCATACTTGCTTGTCGTTGGCGATAAAGAAGTTGAACAACAAGAAGTAGCAGTGCGTACTCGCACAGGTGAAGACCTAGGCAAATTTAATGTCGATGATTTTGTAGCTAAAATTAGCGAAGAAATTAAAAATCGACAGTAAAAATCGAGCGTGTAAGGCATTAACAAACAGCCAATTACACGCTTATATTATTGATATTCTTGGAGGAACGTACTATTAGAGGCGGCAAGAAAGGGCAACAAACAGCTCAAAAAAATCGTATTAACGAAGAAATTACAGCGCAAGAAGTTCGTTTAATTGACATTGAAGGCGAACAAGCTGGAATTCAGTCATTACAAGACGCGCAAACTATGGCCGATGCAGCGGGTGTTGATCTTGTTGAGATCAGTCCAAACGCTGAGCCGCCTGTTTGTAGAATCATGGATTACGGTAAGTTCATCTTTGAAAAAAGCAAAGAACTAAAAGAGCAGAAGAAGAAGCAAAAGCAAATCCAGATAAAAGAAATCAAATTCCGTCCTGGTACGGATGAAGGTGATTATCAGGTTAAGCTTCGCAACTTACGTAAGTTCTTAGAAGCTGGCGATAAAGCTAAGATTACTATCCGCTTCCGTGGTCGTGAAATGGCTCACCAAGAAATTGGTATAGAATTATTAAACCGTATCAAAGCCGATTTAGAAGAACTTGCAGTAGTTGAGTCTTTCCCAAATCGTGTTGAAGGTCGCCAAATGGTTATGATGATGGCGCCTGTTGCTAAAAAATAATTTTTAAGCGATAATACGCACCGAAATTAGCTCAGGTCTGCAAGTAATATGCGAATATTCACCTGAGTTAACCGGTATTAAAGTAAGATTGCGGCATTTATGCTGGGTCTTCACCGGAACATGGCAGTAAGTTAGGCCTAAAAGTGGAGCTATAGAAATATATCTCACGCCTGCTTACTAATTTAAAAGCAATACAATTTGGAGTTATTGCAATGGCTTATAAGCTAAAAAGTCACAGTGGCGCTGCTAAGCGTTTCAAAAAGACTGCTTCTGGCGGTTTCAAGCGTAAACAAGCGCATCTTCGTCATATTCTGACTAAGAAAACTTCTAAGCGTAAGTTACACCTACGTCCTAAGATGATGGTTCATAAAAATGACCATGGTCTAGTTTCACGTATGTTACCGTTCGCTTAATAGGGGTTTTTAGAAATGGCAAGAGTTAAACGCGGCGTTGTCGCACGTGCACGTCACAAAAAAGTTTTAAAACAAGCAAAAGGTTACTACGGAGCACGTTCACGTGTTTACCGCGTAGCTTTCCAGGCTGTTACTAAAGCGGGTCAATACGCTTACCGTGACCGTCGTGCGAAGAAACGTACTTTCCGTCAATTATGGATTGCACGTATCAATGCTGCTTCACGTCAAAATGGTCTGTCTTACAGCCGTTTTATCAATGGTCTTAAAAAGACATCTGTAGAAATCGATCGTAAGATCCTTGCAGATATCGCTGTTTATGACCAAGTTGCATTCGCAGCGCTTGTAGAAAAAGCAAAAGAAGGCCTAGCCGCTTAAGCTTTTTCATATAAGTATTAAAAAAGGAGCCTATGGCTCCTTTTTTTGTGCCTGTAATTTAATAACTTACACTTTTTTATAGCTGAGCTAAATCGGCTTTTTCAAATTAATACCCATCTGCTTATATTAGCTCTATTTATCGATAAAAAGATACGTTAGAGCAGGGCGAAATTCACTACTTAGTTGTTCTTGGCAATTGCTCCATCATTACTCACTCTTCTGGATCCATGCAGACGTATATCAGACATTTTTGGCGCTGTTAGCGTCAGATGTAATCCTTTAAATTGATTAAGTATTTTTACGAGTTGGTATAAATAGTAATGTAATGAATTACTGTACATTAATAACGTTATATAGCCTTAAAAGACAGGTGTGAATGAGTGACATGTAATTGGCTGCATTTTTTTGTTGAATCACCGCAGTTTCCTCATTATAAAAAATTTAGTTGATATAATTTATATAATTAAGGCGTTTGTTAGAGAATTTTATGTTTGCAAGTTTACTAGTTTTATCTGCAAGTGTGGCGTATGACGCACACTTACCTCCATTAATTGAGTGGCAGGGGAAAAGCGTAGAGCTTTTACAAAAACAAGGGCCGTTAACTACAGATTTTGAGCTGTCAGCAGGTGAAGCGTCGCCAGATTATGCAAATACAATAGCATTTGTTGATAGGTTAGTTGCTGCAAACCCTACTCAGTTTCAATCTCAAACCATTGGCTATAGTAATAGCAAGCGTGCAATAAAAATGTTGATTGCCAGTGAACAAGGTTTTTTTGAAGCAAGGCAAATGGCTAATAGCACTAAGCCAACTATTTTTATTCAGGCAGGAATACATTCTGGTGAAATAGACGGTAAAGATGCCATGTTTATGTTGCTTAGAGATATAGCGACGGGTAAGCGCCGTGACATTTTAAAAAAGGTAAACATATTATTTATTCCTATTTTAAATGTAGATGGACACGAACGTAGCAGTGCATTCAATCGCATCAATCAACGGGGCCCTACAAAAATGGGCTTTAGAACAAATGCTAATAACCTTAATTTAAATCGCGATTTTACTAAATTAGATACCCCAGAAGTTAGAAGTGTTTTAAAGGTTATTAACGACTACAACCCAAATTTATACATTGATGTACACGTAACCGACGGCGCAGATTACCAATACGATGTGACTTATGGCTACAATCCGGTATTTTCAAGCGAGTCGCCTGCGGTATCTGATGCACTAAACCAGTTTTTTAAGCCTCTGATTGACGATACGCTAGCTAAGCAAGGGCACATGCCAGGGCCACTTGTTTTTGTTATGGACAAGCGCGACTTTAAAAAAGGATTAGCGGGATGGGTTGCTACGCCGCGCTTTTCAAATGGTTGGGGTGATTTAAAGTCATTACCGACTATTTTAGTTGAAAATCATTCATTGAAGCCTTACAAGCAACGTGTATTAGGAACTTACGTATTTTTAGATGGTGCTATTACTGCGCTATCAAAGCACAGTCATGAATTAGCTAATGCAGTAAAAAAAGAACAGGAATTTGTTCCTAAACAGTTAATAGTAAAGCGTGGCTATGCCAAGCAAGCTGATACGATTGCGCAGTTTAAAGGTATTGAGTATTCATCAAGCATGAATGCGCTCTCAGGCCAAAATGAAGTGAAGTATTTGGGTAAAGCACATACATATATTGACTTACCTATTTATTGGCAAAAAAATGTACAACATACAGTTGAAGTACCTAAAGCTTTTTTTATTCCGCCTGTATATCGCAATATTATTAAGAAATTAAAGTTACATGGTGTCTCTATTAATAAACTTGAAGGGGCAAACACACAGCCTTTAAAAGTAGCAAAGGTGGCAAACTACACGTTTGATAAAGCACCATTTGAAGGCCGTTTTAGAGTGTCAGCAAGTTTTAATTATGTCCCTGCTATAAATGTAGATTTAGATGGTTGGTATCAAGTCAATACTCAACAAAAAGCAGGTGAGCTTGCTGTGCATTTATTGCACCCTGAAGCACCAGATTCGTTTTTTGCATGGGGGGAATTTAATACTATTTTTCAGCGTACTGAGTACATGGAAAACTATGCACTAATTCCGTTTGCACGCCAAATGCTAAAAGACAATCCAAAGCTAGCGCTTAAGTTTGATGAAAAGCTTAAAGATAAATCGTTCGCAAGCGACGCTGATGCGAGATTAAACTGGTTATATGAGCAAAGTCCATTTTATGATCAAGCGTACTTAAAGTACCCAATATTGATGTCATTTGAAGAAGAAGTTGTTATCCCGGATCAAAAAAGTAAAGAAATCTAATATGCAAATTATAACCATACCCGTCACTGCATTTGCACAAAATAGTCGTATTATTTGGTGTAGTGAAACTAAACAAGCCGTAGTCATAGACCCAGGTGGCGACCCTGATAAAATAATAGCAGCCCTTAATGAGCATAAACTAGAATTAAGTGCTATTTGGTTAACGCACGGGCATTTAGATCATGTGGGTGGGGCTGATATTTTACGTAATCAATTTAACGTACAAATTATTGGCCCACAAAAAGATGAGAACTTCTGGTTTGAAAACTTACCTATGCAAGCACAAATGTTCGGGTTTAAACCCATTGAGCCTTTTTATCCGGATATTTGGCTAAACCATAACGACACCGTGAGCGTAGGTAAACTTAGCTTTTTAGTGAAGCATTGCCCAGGGCATACACCTGGTCATATTGTGTTTTATCAACAAGACAATGAATGCGTTATTGTAGGTGATGTTATTTTTAAAGGCTCGGTAGGGCGAACTGATTTCCCTAAGGGGAACAGCGAACAACTTATAGAGTCGATTAAGACGCATATTCTAACCTTGCCTGATAATACTAAAATATTGGCAGGGCATGGGAGCGACACTACGGTTGGATTTGAAAAACAAACAAATCCTTTTGTGAGTGGTAAGTTTGGTTAAGTTACTTATTTGAAGTTTGGCAAACTGCATAAAAATTAAAAATAAGCAGACTGAGTTTTAAAATGGTTGTATAATTTAACCAGTTTATTTGATAAATAAGAAATAAAATGTCTCTAAATCACGTAGATCGCCAAATATTGGCACTTTTACAACAAGATGCTAGTTTATCAACCGCAGAAATTGCTGATAAAGTAGGCTTGTCTCAATCTCCATGCTGGCGTCGAATTGCCAAGCTAGAGCAAGATGGTTATATAAAAAGCAAAGTGGCTCTTTTAGATGAGAAAAAACTTGGCTTTGATATGCTTGTATATGCACATGTGCGTTTATCAAATCACGGTAAAAAGAACCTTGCTGAATTTGAAAAACTTATAATGAGTTATGATCAAGTAACAGAGTGTTACACCATGGCTGGAACAATGGACTTTATGCTACGCATAATTTCACAAGGCATAGAAGGTTATGAGCACTTTGTACGCGATAATTTACTAAGCTTAGAATATGTACAAGAAGTACATTCTAATGTAACAATGACATGTGTAAAACGTAGTACTTCCCTCCCTTTATAAAAGCACTTCTTTTAAAAGCTAAACCTCTTTTAGTTTAGTTTAACCACATAATGACAATTGTTAACTGAGCGCTAATTTGGTAGAATTTAGCGCTTTTTTGATACCCATTACACCATTTGAGGAACTCAATGTTTAACTTACTCAGTAGGGCGCCTAGCTCTGCTAAAAACGATATTTTATCTGGATTAACTGTGGCGCTAGCCTTAGTTCCAGAAGCTGTTGCGTTTGCCTTTGTTGCAAATGTAGAACCTTTAGTTGGTCTATATGCCGCGTTTATCGTTGGTTTAATTACGGCTATATTTGGTGGCCGCCCTGGTATGATTTCAGGTGCAACCGGTGCACTAGCTGTTGTTATGGTAAGTTTAGTGCTTGATCATGGTGTTGAGTATTTATTTGCGACCGTATTGCTCATGGGCATACTGCAGATACTCGCGGGTGTATTTAAACTCGGTAAGTTTATCCGCATGGTTCCTCATCCGGTAATGCTTGGTTTTGTAAACGGCTTAGCTATTGTTATTTTTCTCGCTCAGTTAGGACAATTTAAAGTGCCTGATGGTATGGGCGGACAAGAATGGATGACGGGTAACCCGTTATATATTATGCTTGGTTTAGTGGCTTTAACCATGGCTATTATTCAGTTTTTACCTAAATTAACAACGGCAGTACCCTCTACATTAGTCGCTATTATTACAGTGACCGCTTTAGTTATTGGTTTGGATTTAGAGGCGCATACTGTAGTTGATTTCTTGAAAGGAATGACAGGCGACGAAGCTGCAACAATTGCAGGCGGTTTACCTCAATTTCATATTCCTATGGTACCGTTTACTTTCGAAACGCTACAAATTATTTTTCCTTATGCACTTATTTTAGCGGCTATTGGTTTAATTGAATCATTATTAACGCTTAGCTTAATTGACGAGATTACAGAAACTCGCGGTCATAGTAATAAAGAGTGCATAGGCCAAGGCGCTGCAAATATTACTTGTGGTATGTTTGGTGCTATGGGTGGTTGTGCAATGATTGGTCAATCAATGATCAACATTAACTCAGGTGGTCGTTCTCGCTTATCGGGTATAAGTGCTGCATTGATGTTGCTTGCGTTCATCATATTCGCTTCAAGCTTAATTGAGATGATCCCACTAGCTGCACTTGTTGGTGTTATGTTTATGGTTGTATTAGGTACGTTTGAATGGGCCAGCTTTAAAATGATGAAGCGTGTGCCTCTATCTGACGCTTTCGTAATAGTACTTGTATCGGGTGTGACGGTTATTACCGATTTAGCGATTGCAGTATGTGTAGGTGTTATTGTATCTGCATTAGTATTTGCTTGGCAGCATGCTAAGCACATATACACAACTAACTATATTGATGAAGAAGGCGCTAAAGTATATGAGTTACATGGCCCGCTTTTCTTTGGTTCAGTTAAAAACTTTGCAGAGTTATTTGATGTTAAAAATGACCCTAAAAATGTAATTGTTGAATTTAAGCATAGCCGCGTATCTGATCACAGTGCAATAGAAGCAATTGACACACTTGCTGATAAGTATACAAAAGCAGGTAAACAACTTCACTTACGTCACTTAAGTAAAGACTGTACGCAGTTGTTGCATAAAGCACGCGATTTGGTTGAAGTGAATGTGATTGAAGATCCAACATACAAAGTAGCATCAGACAAACTAGCTTAATTTACACAAAGCTATTTATATTTAAAAAGCGAAAGGTGAATAACCTTTCGCTTTTTTAGTGTATCTACTATTTGTTTGCGGTAAGACTATTAAAAAGCAAGGTAGGCTGTAGTGCTATGCAAACTCATAAATCTATATAATAAGACTATCTAATTTTATTAAAATTAGCCCTACATAGGTAAAAATAATAAAGAATAACAAGCGCCTATTTTATGGAATTAGTCTTTAACTATACGGAGTAAACATCTATTTTGAACTGGCAATCTTTAGTCGATAACAGACAACGCTTTTTTTGGCTTTTGCAAATTGCAGGCTGGATTGGTTATGCGTTAGTAAATTATATTGGCTCTAAAGTATTTGAAATGCGTGATATATACGTATTTGTTATTTTATTAAATGCTTACGCTGGTTGCTTAATGACAGTACCGCTTAGGTATATTTACCGTAAAATTTGGAATGCCTCGCCTTGGGTATTAATGATTGTGGTATTTGGTGCCTCTTATGTAACAGGTACTTTATGGGCTGTCGTTCAAAAATTTAATTTGTGGGAAATATACCGCCATGGTTATAGACCAGAGGAGTGGTTTTATTACCTGCAGCAAGGCTTAGATTCTGTATATATTATTTTATGTTGGAGTGGTTTGTACTTTGGCGTTAAATATTATCAGTTATTACAAAGTGAGCGACAAAAAGCGTTAAAGGCCACAACTATGGCACACGAAGCGCAACTAAAAATGCTCAGGTATCAGCTCAATCCCCATTTTTTATTCAATACACTTAACGCTATTTCTACTTTAATTTTGGTTAAAGAAAACAAAGATGCTAACTTAATGGTAGCAAGGCTAAGTGACTTTCTACGTTATACATTAAATACCGATCCAATAAAGAAAGTACCGCTAGAGCAAGAGTTACATGCACTCATGCTTTACTTAGAAATAGAACGTGTACGTTTTGATGAGCGATTAAAGGTAAATGTAGATATAAGCGAGCAGGCTAAAGAGGCTTTAGTACCGAGCTTAATTTTGCAACCTATTATAGAAAACGCGATTAAATATGCTATTGCCCATCTAACAGAAGGTGGAGTAATTGATATAAAAGCACAGGTATTTGCGAATGAGTTATTACTAGAAGTGGGCGACAACGGCCCAGGTACTGACATACTCGATGGCCAATTAGTTAACGCTCAAGGCGTAGGTGTCGCTAATACCAAAGATAGATTAAAAACGTTGTATGAAAATAATTATTCGTTTGTATTATCACATAATACGCCAAGTGGATTAAAAGTTAATCTGCGAGTACCTTTTGAGAAGGCTGTGAAAAATGACTAAAATAAAAACACTCATTGTTGATGATGAACCGTTAGCACGAAAAGGTTTAGCGGTAAGGCTCGAAGAATACTCTGATATTGAAGTAATTAAATTGTGTAGTTCAGGCGCTGATGCAATTGAAATGTGTCAAAGCGAGAAAATTGATTTGGTTTTTTTAGATATTCAAATGCCAGGTATGAATGGCTTTGAAGTAGCAAGAGCCCTTAGCGAAAGCTCAAAAGCATTACCAGCGATTGTATTTGTAACGGCCTTTGACCAGTTTGCTGTAAAAGCGTTTGAAATTCATGCTCTCGATTACATTTTAAAACCCGTTGATGATAACAGACTAAAACAGGCGGTAGAAAAAGTGCATACCTACTTAAAAACGCAGCAAGACAACGCCCATAAGAAAAAACTAGCGAGTTTTGTAGCCGGTATTACTGGTAACAATTGCGAAGAAATACTTAAAAAATTAGCCACTGGCGATATGCTAACAGACAGACGTTACCCAGAATCGCTTGCTGTAAAAGAGCAGGGTGAAATTATTCGAGTACCAGTAGCGACTATCCAATGGGTTGATGCAGCAGGTGACTATATGTGTTTACACTGTGAAGACGGACAAACGCATATTCTACGTAAAACAATGAAAGAGCTTGAGCAAGAGCTCGACCCTCAGTTATTTGTGCGTGTGCACCGCAGCGCAATAGTAAATACAAAACAAATTAGTAAACTGGTTACACAAGTAAGTGGTGAGTATTTATTAGTACTTGAAAATGGCCAAGAATTAAAAGTGAGCCGTAGCTACCGAGATAAGGTTAAAGCGGCGTTAGCAAGTTAAAGCCAACGCTTTTATTACAGACACAAAAAATGCGAGCTAAGCTCGCATTTTTTATATTCGGCGTTTAATTATGCAACAGTTACAATTTTCATTGTGTTAGTTGCGCCCACAGTTTCCATTGAGTCACCGTGAGTAATAATTACTGTATCGCCAGACTGTAAAGACCCTTGAGAAACTAAAGTATCAAGCGCAGCTTTTACCATACCGTCTTTTTCAGTTTTTGTAGAATCAAAAAATACTGGGTAAACACCACGATAAAGTGCTGTTTGACCTAATGTACTCGCATGACGTGAAAGCGAGTAGATTGGTAAGCCTGAGCTGATACGCGACATTAATTTCGCTGTACTACCAGATTCAGTAAGTGTGATAATTGCTTTAACAGAATCTAAGTGATTAGCTGCATACATAGCAGAAAGCGCAATTGATTCAGCATTGTTAGAAAAGCGACTATCTAAACGGTGCTTAGAAACGTGCGTTTCTTTTTGCGATTCAGCACCTAAACAAACGCGTGCCATAGTCGCAACTGTTTCTTCAGGATAATCACCAGCAGCTGTTTCAGCTGAAAGCATTACAGCATCTGTTCCATCAAGAACAGCATTTGCAACATCCATAACTTCTGCACGTGTAGGCATAGGGTTATCGATCATCGATTCCATCATTTGCGTTGCTGTTACTACAGTACGGTTTAATGAACGAGCACGACGAATAATTAGTTTTTGCTTGCCCATAAGAGCAGCATCACCAATTTCAACACCTAAATCACCACGAGCAACCATTACAGCGTCAGACGCTAAAATGATGTCATCAACAGCTTCTTGGGTTTCAACGGCTTCAGCACGTTCAATTTTAGCAAGTAACTGTGCTTTTGAACCAGCAGCTTCAGCAAGTGAGCGTACGTAGCGCATATCGTCGCCACTACGTGGGAATGATACGGCAATGTAATCTACGTCAATTTCAGCGGCAGTTATTAAATCTTCTTTGTCTTTTTCAGTAAATGCTGGAGCAGTTAAGCCACCACCTAAACGGTTAATACCTTTATTGTTAGATAAAACACCGCCAACAGTGACTGTACAATGCACTAAATGCCCAGCTACTTCATCAACACTTAATTGAATAAGGCCGTCATTTAGAAGTAGTAAATCGTTAGGGCTTACATCGTTAGGTAATTCTTTATAATCAATACCTACAGAGTTTATGTCGCCTTCGCCTTTTTCCATTTTTGCATCAAGGGTAAATTTTGCACCCACAGCAAGCGTTACTTTACCTTCTTTAAAAGTAGAAACGCGGATTTTAGGGCCTTGAAGGTCAGCAAGGATAGCAATATGCTTGCCTAATCTTTTTGCAATATCGCGTACAGCTTGTGCACGGTCTTTATGATCTTGGGCAACACCATGTGAGAAGTTTAAACGTACTACATTAGCCCCAGCGATAATAATTTTTTCTAAGTTGTTATCTCTATCGGTAGCAGGTCCAAGGGTAGCGACTATTTTCGTGCGTCTTAGCATCAATTTCTCCTGTTTGCTTGGTGAAAGCATGTTGACGTTATTTTGTTGACTTAAAATATCTATATCAGAATAAAATATTTTAGTTATGTGCAAACTTCAAAGGTTTGCCACTATTTTATACAAAACTATTGTGTCATCATTATGACACCGGTGTCAGAATGCGTCAATGATCTTAATTTCAATTAGCTTTGCTTTTAGTCACCCCGAGACCATTGATGTTTGATATAATTACGTAGCTTATTTATCTGTAATAAAAAAGCATGTTGTATTGACTCATAATTAGTATTTTATGACTGTATGAGTATAATGCACGCGGTATTATTTAATTTATACACTGAATTTTCTAACCAAATAGTTGTTACCGAGGAGGACACTAGATGCAAGTTGCATTAGTAGGGTTAGGCGTTATGGGAAAAAATCTTGCCCTAAACTTGATTGAAAAAGGGATAACGCTAGTCGCTTATGACAAAAACCCACATGCGGGTGAAGAGTTACTAAGTTGTGCTAAATCTCAAGGCATGGCTGATAGGCTTCACATTGTCTCTGATTTAAGAGACATGGTAAGGCGTTTAGAGGCACCTCGTTCTATTTTATTACTTGTACCTGCTGGTGAGTTAGTTGATACAGTTTGTAATGAACTTGTAGAGGCCGGCGTTAACTGTGACGATATGATTGTCGATTGCGGTAATAGTAATTATAAAGACGGTATAACGCGTAAACTTAAATACCAAAATAAATTTGAATTTGCCACTATGGGAATTTCTGGCGGTGCAGAAGGCGCTCGCCATGGTCCTGCAATGATGGCAAGTGGTTCTGAGGGTGGTTGGGAACGTATTGAGCCATGGTTTGAAAAAGTAGCTGCTAGCTATAATGGCGACTCGTGTTTTGCACGTGTTGGTCAATCAGCAAGTGGTCATTTTGTAAAAATGGTTCACAACGGTATTGAATACGCACTTATGCAACTTATTGCTGAAGTGTACCAATTACTTCGTTTAGGCACTAATCGTTCTCCAAAAGAAGTGGCTGAGATATTTAATGACTGGTCAGAAGGTCAATTAAATAGCTACTTACTGTCTATTTCTAGCCACATATTGTCACTTGAAAATCATAATAATGTACCGCTTGCGGACTTAATTGATAATAAAGTTGGCGCTAAAGGTACTGGTCTTTGGACTGCGCAAAATGCACTAGAACTTGGTATTGCAGTTCCTTCACTTGTTGCTGCTGTACAAGCACGTCATTTAACTAATGCATGTAATACAACGGCTGCACAAGAGATGACGTATGCATCTAAATCAACTAACAATGTTGAAATTGATTTAGAAGAGCTAAAAGAAGCGTTCTTACTTGCAAGCTTACTAGCGTATCGCCAAGGTTTAGCGTTAATTAAAGGTGCATCACGTACTCATCAGTGGAAAGTTGATTTATCTAAAACGCTTCAAACGTGGCGTGCTGGTTGTATTATTCGTGCTGACTACCTTGATAGCGTTGCACAAGGTGTTGAATTTATTGATACCCTTGAGAAAGAGTCTAACTCTTTGCGCAAAATTACCGGCCAAGCAATAATGACTGGTTTAGCATTCCCTGTATTGGGTGCTACACAAACGTATTTAGCAACATTAACCACACCGAGTAATGGGCATTTAGTTCAAGCCCAGCGTGATTACTTTGGTGAGCACGGCGTTAAAACCCATAGCGGTGAAACATGCCATTTAACTGACTTAGTAGATATCGACGCTAAAGTTAGATAATAAACAGTTGTTTAAAACGATAAAGGCACGCTATTTAGCGTGCCTTTTGTATTTTTGGTGCTGTGAGATTTAACGGCTTAACTCACCACGTAAATTGTCTTGCATTAAATGACGAATCGTCTCTACTTCTAGCTTTTGGCTAAATAAATAATGTAATTTAGTTAAACATGCTTCAAGGGTCATATCGTATCCACTAATAACACCAATATTTAACAGTGCATTACCCGTTGCATAGCCGCCCATATTTACATGGCCTTTTAAGCACTGGGTTAAATTAACAATAACGACGCCACGTTTACTTGCTTCTTCAAGTATTGATAAAAAGTTAGGATCTTGCGGTGCATTACCTACACCAAAACTAAGCAACACCAAGGCTTTAATATTGCCATTAACTAAGCTTTTAACCACTTCTTGACTAATACCAGGGTATAAATAAAGCACACCAATGGGTTGAGGTGTAATAGGAGTAACTTGCAGCTCATTTTCAACATAAGGACTAAGTTGGCCTTTAATAAGTTGAATACTAATACCCGATAACGCTAAGGGATCAAGATTAGGCGACGCAAATGCATTAAATCCATCGGCGTGGGCTTTAGTTGCTCTGTTACCTCTAAACAGTTGGTTATTAAAAAATAGACTTACTTCTGTAATTGGATAATTTGCCGCTAAATACATTGCATTCAGAAGGTTTACTTGACCATCTGAGCGTAATTGAGAAAGCGGAATTTGTGAGCCAGTTACAATCACAGGTTTAGTTAGGTTTTCGAACATAAACGATAGTGCTGAGGCTGTATACGCCATTGTATCGGTGCCATGAAGCACAACAAAACCATCATAATCTTGGTATTTGTTTTTAATGTCATCAGCAATAAGTTGCCAATGCTCAGGAGACATATCTGAAGAATCTATAAGAGGGCAGTATTCGTGAATATCAAACAAAGGCATTTCATCACGGTTAAACTCTGCGTTGTTCACTACGGTTTCTGTTAAAAAACCTTCAGCAGGAATATAACCTCGACTCGATTTTTTCATACCTATAGTACCGCCAGTATAAGCGATATAAATGCGTTTACGTTTCATAAAAAAAGCCCAGTAAAAAAACTGGGCTTAGTATAACGTTAAGTAACTTTAAATACAGCTGATTAGGTAAAGCTATGCACTTTTATTGTGCAACATTACACACTAAACAACGTGCATATACACCTTGTGGATCGTTGTAATCTTTAAGGTTTTCAACTTCAGTACTTAATTGGTTAATAACGCTTTGCAAGTTAGCTTGCGTTGCTAACACAGATGTTTTTTGTGTTTGTAAACCAAGCATCGATTTAATAGACGCGTTACCAAAAATATTTTGAATCATTTTTTCTTGCGAGCTTAAATCTTGTTTAATGGTTTTAACTTCATAGTGATTAAGTTTTGCAAGTGCTGCAGCTGCTTTTATAGCATCTTGTTTATCACCAAGTTTGTCTACTAAACCTAGTTCAAGTGCTTGAGATGCAATCCATACGCGGCCTTGGGCAATTTTATCAACTTGCTCAGGCGTCATATTACGGGCATCAGCGACAACGTTTAAAAAGCGACCGTATGCTTCTTCAACGTTCATCTGAATTACTTGACCCATTTTTTCGTTTAGGGGACGAGTGATAGAAAAACCAGCCATTTCGGTTGTTGCAACGCCATCTGAATAAACACCAATTTTAGATAAGGTTTTTTCAAATGTCATAAACGTACCAAACACACCAATTGAACCTGTAATAGTACTCGGTGCTGCCCAAATTTCGTTTGCAGCAGAGGCAATCCAATAACCACCTGATGCAGCTACAGAGCTCATAGAGGCAATAACAGGCTTACCAGCAGTTTTAAGCGCTAATACTTCTGCACGAATAACTTCAGAGGCAAACATACTACCGCCACCTGAATCAATGCGCAGTACAACCGCTTTAACTTTGTCATCAAGGCGTGCTTTACGAAGTAGGGCTGCTGTAGAGTCGCCACCAATTTCGCCAGCTTTACGCTCACCATCCACAATTGTACCTTTAGCAACTACAACGGCGACTTTTTCGGTAATAGGGTTATCAAATTCAATCGGTGGTTTAACCAAGCTTAAGTATTCACGAAATGAAACTTGCTTAAATGTTTTGCCATCTTCTTGTGCGCCAACTAAATCAATTAATTGTTTGCGAACTTGTTGATTTGTTTTTAAAGAATCAACCCACTGGTGGTCAAGTGCATATTTACCTGCATCGCCATCTGCAGCTTTCATTTTTTCAAGATATACGTCCATTGTCTCGTCGAAATTTGACTCATCAAATGGGCGAACCGCAGCAACATCTTGTTTGTATTCGCTCCAAAGAGCGCCTAACCAAACACGGTTAGCTTCTTTGGCTGCTTCAGACATGTCGTTACGAATGAAAGGTTCTACTGCTGACTTAAATGTACCAACACGGAAAATATGCTGCGTTACTTCAAGCTTTTCAAGTGCATCTTTAAAGTAAAGCGGATACATGCCGTAACCTTCAATACCTACGCTACCGTATGGGTGCATAGCTATTTCATCAGCATGTGATGCAATATAGTATTGTGCTTGGGTATAGTAATAACCCGATGCAATCACTTTTTTGCCAGCTTGTTTAAATGCATCAATAGCATTGGTAATTTGCTTAAGTTTGTTTAAATGCGCTTTAGGCATTTCTTGTAAATCAAGCAGCATCACCGTAATGCGATCGTCTTTAGTCGCTTCGTTTATTACTTCAACAATATCGTCGAGTAATATTTCGCTTGGCGCTTCAGAACCAGAAGTAGCATCACTAATTGCAGCTTCGACCGGATCTATGTATGTTTTTTCTTCAACAATAGGGCCATTTAGGTTAAGCCTAAGCACAGAGCCATTTTCAACTATTATTTTATCGTCGTCACTTGAGAGTGACACTAAGAAAACAATTACCAGTAATAAAAACAGAATGTTGAGTATTAAACGACGAGAAAAGTTAATCCCAGCCCAAATACCTTTAAATACCTTTGCTATCAAAATAGCTCCTTAATTTGGTACAGTTAATACATTAGTTCCATCTTAGCCTAGAATAAAAATAAATTTAACTGCTAAATCGTAACGAAGTGTTTATGAGGTGCTATTAAGACATGTTTTTATGGCTTTTTTAATTAAATGAAGGCACATATTGCTTATTACTTGCCATTAAAGCAGAATTAGCTAATGTATACAGGTTAGACCAGTTAACGGGGCACAAGATGTTAGAACAACAATTACAATTAAAACACACACAATTACGTAACCGCTTAGTGATGGGCTCAATGCATACAGGCCTTGAAGAGGGATGGCATAACCGCAAACGCTTACGTGCATTTTATGAAGCACGTGCAAAAGGCGGCACTGCAATGTTAATTACGGGCGGATACAGCCCTAATTTACGTGGCAAATTAACACCTATTTCATCTTCATTTAATAGTTATTACGATGTATTTAAGCACCGCGCTTACACAGATGCTGTGCATAAACACGGCGGAAAAATTTGTTTGCAATTATTACACGCTGGACGTTATGCGTACCATCCATTCAATCAAGCACCAAGTGCAATAAAAGCACCTATTAATCCTTATAAACCTAAAGCGATGTCGCTTGGCTCGATTAAAAAAACAATTAAAGACTTTGCGCACTCTGCCTATATGGCTGAAAAAGCCGGCTACGATGGCGTTGAAGTTATGGGTTCTGAAGGGTATTTGATTAATGAGTTTATGGCGCCGCACACCAATAAACGTGAAGATGAATTTGGTGGCAGCCTAGAAAATAGAATGCGACTTGCGCTTGAAATAGTTAAAGCTGTAAGAGCAAAAGTATCTGAGCAATTCTTAATCATTTTTAGATTGTCGGTTATTGATTTAATCCCAAACGGTTCAACACCAGAGGAAGTTGTCATACAAGCTACCGAGCTTGAAAAAGCGGGTGTTGATATATTTAACACAGGTATTGGTTGGCACGAAGCGCGTGTACCAACTATTGCGAGTATGGTGCCGCCAGGTGCATTTAAAGAAGCATCAAAACGTTTAAAAGACGTGGTGAGCGTGCCAGTTATTGCTGTTAACCGAATTAATACTCCAGAAATAGCTAACGATATTTTAAATGCAGGCGAGGCTGATTTAATTTCGATGGCAAGGCCGCTACTTGCCGATCCAGAGTTTTTTAATAAATACGCAAATAATCAATCTAAGCAAATTAATATTTGTATAGGGTGTAACCAAGGTTGTCTAGATCACGTATTTAAAAATAAACGTGCTACGTGTTTAGTTAATCCACAAGCTGCATTTGAGCTAGATTACCCGTTAGAGCAAGCAACCAAAGCTAAAAACGTATTAGTAGTCGGTGCAGGCCCCGCTGGTTTATCGGCAAGTTGTTACTTGGCTCAAAAAGGGCATAACGTCACGTTAATTGATCAAAAACCGCAAATGGGTGGCCAATTTAATTTAGCTATGCAAATACCAGGTAAAGAAGACTTTAACCATACTCTTACTTACTTCACTAATGAGCTTGAGCGATTAAAAGTAACTGTAGAGCTTGGTAAAGCTTATGACGATTCAATGCTTAAAAACTATGATGACATCGTATTTGCAACTGGCGTTAGGCCGCGTGAAGCCTCTATTAAGTGTAGCGATGATAAGCGTGTATTTGCTTATGACGAAGTTATACGCGGCGAAGTAGAGCTAGGTAAATCAATTGCTATTTTAGGTGCCGGTGGTATAGGTTTTGATATGGTTGCGTTTTTAAGCGAACATAAATCGCAAACTATTAGCGAGTTTAAAACGCAATGGGGGATTGAGTGTGAAGCCCAACCTCATAAAGACGAACGTCAATTGTATATGTTAAAACGCAGTACGGGTCGTTTTGGTAGCGAGCTTGGTAAAACAACGGGTTGGATACATCGCCAAGTTGCTAAGCAGCATGGCGTTAAGCAAATTGCTGATTGCCAATACCAAAGCTTTGATAAAAGCGGACTAACTATTAATGTTGCTGGTGAAACTCAAATACTGCCAGTAGACACTGTTATTGCCTGTATTGGCCAGGTTTCTAATAACGAAGTGCTAGAAAATTACACAGATAACGCAAAGGTACATGTTATAGGCGGAGCTAAACTAGCTGCAGCTATTGATGCTAAACGCGCTATTTTTGAAGCACTTCAGGTCGCTAGAAGTATTTAACCTTTGTAAATAAATTGAAATAGTTTATCAATTCATGCGGTCTTTGCTGTTTATAGTCTATAACTTAATAAACAGTGAACACACAGGATACGCATGAATAAACTAACCAATCTTTATGATGCAATATTGGGTAAACTATCATTTTTAGATGGTTTACCTGCATTGCTATTTCGCTTGATTTTAGCCCCTGTTATGATCATTGCAGGTTATAACAAACTTGCTATAAGCGGTGAGACAGAAGGTTTCTTTGATAACTTTTTAGCATCTCCAGATGTAGTTCAATGGTTTGGTAATAATGAATGGGGTTTAGGATTACCGTTTCCTGACTTACTAGCTTTTTTAGCTGGCTGGAGTGAATTTTTAGGAGGTTGGTTTTTATTACTTGGCCTTTTAACTCGCTTGGTCAGTATCCCACTTATGTTCACAATGGTTGTCGCTGCAACCTCAGTGCATTGGCATAATGGTTGGTTTGCAATAGCACCAACTAATCCAGAAACAAGTGCTGCGCAAGTGCTCGATTGGTTATCAATTCCGGGGGCTAAAGAAAGCCTTGAAAACTCACTAGAAGTACAAGACCGAATAGGTAAAATTCGTGGCTTAGTTGAAGAACACGGGTTTCCTGATTATCTATACGAAAAGGGCAAGCCGTCTATTTTAAACAACGGTATAGAATTTTCGGCAATTTATTTTGCTATGCTTCTTAGCTTGTTTTTTATGGGCGGTGGGCGTTTTGTTAGTATAGATTACTGGTTAAGGCGAAATATTGTAAAAGAATAACGTATTTAATCTACTTTACTAACGGCCGCATAGCTTAACCCTTTGCGGCCGTTTTGCATTTTAATTTCTCGGTATTTATTTTTTAAGGGTTTAAATGTTACTCTAGCGTTTTGAATTTTGAGGAATCGTTATGAACGCTATCGAGCTTTTACTTACCCGCCAATCAGACTCTAAACTAACAGAGCCGGGCCCTACGCCTGAGCAGCTCGACATAATTAAGCAAGCAGCATTACGTGTTCCTGATCATGGCTGTATAGCACCGTGGCAGTTCATTGTTGCTCAAGGTGATGCACGCAATAAACTGGGTGAAATTTACCATCAAAGTGCAGTGGCAGAGCAACAAGAAGAAAAAGTAATTAACCGTGCTAAAGAGCTTCCCCTTCGTGCGCCTATGATTGTAATAGCAATTGCTAAATATCAAGAACACCCAAAAGTTCCTCGAATAGAACAAGTACAAAGCGCAGGCTGTAGTGTATTAGCGATGCAACAAGCTGCATTTGCCCAAGGGTTAGGCGGTGTTTGGCGCACAGGCTACTTTGCACAAAGTAGCGCGGTTAAAAAAGCGCTTAACTTACATGAGCAAGATGAAATAGTAGGGTATTTATATATAGGTACACCCGAAGTCGATTGTAAAAAGTCGCCTCGCCATAAGCCAGAAAACTATTTTAGTAATTTGTGAAATAGTATGAACTTTGCGCAACTTACATAGTCATAATTCATTAAGGTTACAAAGAGTATTATTTAGAAGTTAATGACTTGGCTGTAAGAAGCGCTTGGAAGCACTAAATTTACTAAATCTTCTTCAGTTTGTTTTTTAATCGGTTGTTTTTTGATACATTATGGAAAGTCTTAATAAAAATAACGATAAAGAAGACGAAAACTATGGGAAATTTATTTTTACGTGAAAAAGAGAATTGGCTAGCATGGTCAATTTGGGGAATCATTGGTGCTTTTGTAACACTGTATGTTGCAATGAGCACAAATGCATCACACTTTATAGCCGGTTCAGCGATGGGTATGCTTGTGTTGTTAACATGGTGGATGCACCAGTCCAAACGTTTCGACTTTGGGCGTGCATTTAAAGTATGTTGCTACGTTTTATCGCTTAGTGTGCTACCTGCTTTTATGTTTGTTGTAGTACCAAGTGATGATTTAAATCGATTCGATTTAATTTTTCAAGGCGTTACCTTTACCGCACTGAGTATATTGGCTTGTTTAATCTGCTCTTGGATTGCACGTAGACCTAAACAATATTATTAATGTGTTTAACTTTAGTCCATTAACTACACTTTTATTAAAGTGAAGAGCTTAACAAAAGAACAAAGTGGGTCTATTTTATCCAATATGTTAATATTTTATATTAATTTCTATTTAGCTCTTTACAAGTTATGTATTTAGCCATATTATTCGCGCCGTGCGGAGAGATGGCAGAGTGGTCGAATGCACCGGTCTTGAAAACCGGCATGGGTTTATAGCCCATCTAGGGTTCAAATCCCTATCTCTCCACCATTATTTAAAAAAACCGCCTTATGGGCGGTTTTTTGCTTTGTGGAGTTTCTAAATGACTAAAGCAACAAACCTACCAACCTCGCAGAAATTAATAAAACATCTTTTATTATGGACGGTATTTGGTTACTGCTATCAAAGTGCTATTAGCTTATTAGTAAAAATGGCTATAGATGCTCAACCAGAGTATCCATTAATTACCGCTTTAATTTATGGTGTTGGTTTTAATGTTTTAGCTGCCCATCTTATTACCAAATACGATAAGCATTGGCCAGTTATTGGCTCTGTTTTTATTGGTTGTATAGGGCTGCTTGTAGTGCCATTTTTACTGTTTGGCGAATCAGGATTACTAACAATGCCTCTACTTGTTGGAATTTTATTCAGTTTGCCGCTTTGTAGTTATATTGTTGGCCTAATTAAGCTAAAACTCAGCAAAAACTAGCCCCAAACGCGGTTTATTTTGTGATAGCATAGTCGCGTCTTTTAACTAACAAAACGTGAAAAACACATTATGTCAGATAATTTTACTACAGATGCTGAAAAAGCAAGTTACGGTATTGGCTTACAAATGGGTGAGCAACTTAAGTCTAATCCTTTTGAAGGCTTAAACCTAAATTCAGTATTTGAAGGCATGAAAGATGCGTACGCTGGTAGCGCATTTCAAGTTGAGATCCCTGAGATCCAAGCTGCATTTGAAAAAATCAACGAAGAGATTCAAGCTCGTCGTGAAGAAGAGTCTAAAGTACTTTCTGCAGAAGGTATTTCATTCTTAGAAGAAAACGCAAAACGTCCTGAAATCACAGTAACTGAGTCTGGTCTTCAATACGAAGTACTAGCAACTGGCGAAGGCGAAAAGCCAACAGCTGAGTCTACAGTACGTGTTGATTACCACGGTACACTTATTAACGGTACTGTGTTTGATAGCTCATACGAGCGCGGTCAACCAGCTGAATTTCCAGTTGGTGGCGTGATCAAAGGCTGGACTGAAGCATTACAAATGATGCCTGTAGGTACTAAATGGCGTATCTACGTTCCTCATGAGCTTGCTTATGGTGAACGTGGCGCAGGTGCTGCAATCGCACCTTTCTCAACGCTTGTATTTGATGTTGAGCTACACGAAATCATTTCTTAAATTAAATAAATTTTAATTTAAGAATTTAAAAAGCCGTATTCAATTTGAATACGGCTTTTTTGTGTTTGTTGTCTCGTCCTGAAATGTGTTTACACATTTAGGATTTATTATGACCAAGTCAAATAATACACCGCTCAAACGAACACAACGAGATTATTCATTAGGCTTTAAATTACAAGTTGTCGACGCTGTAGAAAAAGGCGATATGACTTATAAACAAGCCCAAAAAATTTATGGCATACAAGGTCGTTC
>NZ_JADYWR010000012.1:0-143885 GCF_015864705.1 Pseudoalteromonas sp. NGC95 | reverse complement strand
GTATGTTCGTTAATCATAATGTGCCCTCAAACAAGATTTGAAGATCTGATCATGACATTGAGATTTAGTTCAAAAAAATCCCCGCTAATTTCTTAGCAGGGATTTGTGTATAAGAGACAGCATAAAGCGCCTTTTTTAATGAGCCGCTTTTAGTGGCGGTTAATTTTAAAGTCGAGCTGTACCTGAGAAATAGCGCTAACAGGTTTACCATTTTCAAACTTTGGCGCGTAACGCCATTGCTCAAGCGCTGCTTTGGCTGACTTTTCAAATGCGCTGCCGCCTTCAGAGCTAAGTACTTTTGGGTTTTTTACAAAGCCAGCTGCGTCTACCTCAAACTCCATAATAACGCTACCATCGGTACTAAATCTGGCTTTGTGCACTGGGTATTTAGGATTAACACGATAGAGTGGTGTTTGCTCTTGCGATTCTTTCCATGGCACCATTTGAGCGATAGCGAGGCAATGTTTAGTTGCTTCCTCGCTTTTGCCTTGTTTTTCGTACAGACCTACAAGTTTAGAGTGAGCGGTTAGCTCAGCACTGTGATCGTATTTTAAGTTATCGTCAAACGCGGTAACTATGTTGTTTAAGCGCTCAATTGCTTGATTATATTTTTTACTACCTTCGGCAAATGCGGCTATTAAAAAATTAGCTTTAATTTGCTCTACCGAGCTACTAGGCAGATTTTCACGGTAGTATTCGTCGGCTTCTTCTAGGTAGTTTTTCGCTTCGCGATATTTTTTAGAGCTAAACTTTTTAGCAAGCAGTGATGCCGCTTCTAGTTTCATGTCGGCTACAAATTTAGGCTTATTTTGTGTTTTAGCTATATCAATTACTTGTTCTAAAAAGTTAGCTGCTTTGTAAGCTGATGTTGTGTAGTTAGCTTGGCCGAGTAGTGCATCAATTGTTTCTATTGATAGTTTACCGTGGTTTGCAGCTAAAATAGTATGGGCTTCGTTATAAAGTGCAAAACGCTGTTCGTTTAGCTCATCGCCGTAGCCTTTTATTGCTTTAGCGTAATTAATAGCTAAGTTGGCAGTATTGTCGTCGCTTTTACCGTAAACGGCTTTACCTGATGTGTAAGCAAGTTTGGCAGTTTGTTGTACGTTTTTGTCTGCTTTAACTGCTGCTAAATAGCTTTGGTATGCTTGGCTAAATACCGCTTGAGGATCGCTTGCTTGGCTGGCGAGTGCTGTAGTACTTAAAGTTGTTGCGCTCAAAGCAGATAAACTTAAGCCTATAAATAAAGCGAGTTGCTGACGTTTCATAATAATCCCTATCGTTGTTTAAAATACAAAATACCAAACGCGCCCGTAAGTGTCACTGATTAAGGTAAATCAACGTAAATAACATTGGCTGTTATTTGTATTAATTTATTGCTAACAATCATTGAAAATAACGCCTGTCGTCGCCATATATTTGCCATAAACAGTCTTGTACTACGGTGTATTTATCCTATTTTGTGATATTATCACTTTATTGTCGTGTCGTAGTTATTTAAATATTTGGATTTGTCGTGGCGCAAGTAAGAGCAAGAGTCCAGCTTAATGTTGGCAGAAATAGTGATATCCCTGCAGAAATAATCTCATTTACTGATTTAAAAGATGGTAAAGAACATATTGCTATGGTGTTTAACAACGCTGATACAGAGCAAGATGTACCGCTTATTCGTATGCATTCAGAGTGTTTAACAGGTGATGTATTTTACTCATCGCGTTGTGATTGCGGCGAGCAGCTAAATGAATGTATTGAAATGATGCACGAGCAAGGCGGTATATTATTGTATTTACGCCAAGAAGGCCGTGGCATTGGTTTATACAACAAAATTGATGCTTACGTATTGCAATCGCAAGGTATGAACACCTACGAAGCTAATAATCATTTAGGCTTTGCTGATGATCTACGTGATTTTTCGGATGCTGTGTTAATGCTTAATGCGCTTAATTTAAGCCACGTTAAATTAATGACCAATAATCCTAAAAAGCTTAACGCATTAAAAGATGCCGGTATTAATGTTGACTCGGTTGTGGGCACGCATGCGCACATTAAAGCGGGTGTTGCGGGTAATAAATCGTACCTAGAAACAAAAATTAAGCATGGCGCGCATATGTTAGATATTAAGAAAATTAAAAAACCTTAATCATTTAATTACGTTTCGTCTATTAATACCCCCTCACGCCAAGTTATACTTGGCGTGTTTCGTTTTAAATTAAGAGCAAGTATGTCTACACAATTACGAATTTTTAAAGCCGATGCAGGGCTAAAGTGGTTAAAAGCCGGATGGCTTATTTTTAAAACCCAGCCAGCAACCTTTATTTTTATGCATTTATTTATTGGCATTGTAGGGCTGCTGTCTTTATTTTTACCTTTACTGCAAGTGGTAGCAGCACTAGCTACGCCATTTTTAACCGCAGGGTTTTACCAAGCGGTGCTTAGTAAGCAGCAGGGCGGAAAAATTATGCTAGCCGATATTCTCAAGCCATTTACGGCTAAGGGAAATCGTTTAGGGTTATTACGTTTAGCACTTTATCAAATGGGTGCGGGTATTTTAATGGCGTTACTTGCTAATGGCTTATTTGCCGATGCAGTGGCTGTTATGAGCCAACCGGGACTTGATCCAAACGTAGCACTTGAACAAATGCTTGAGAGTATTTCGGGCGCGAATGTCATTTTGTTTTTTATGGCAATGCTAATTTATTTAACGGCGTTTGCTTACGCTGTACCGCTTGTTTATTTTAGTAAAGAAACACGTATTTTAACGGCGCTTAAAAAATCGTTAATGGTGTTTTATCATAACATTTTGCCACTTGGCGTTTTTGGCCTTATTTGCGCATTATTTATGGCGCTTTCGATGTTCTTATCGTTCTTACCACTGTTGATTTTAATGCCGATTTGCTACATTAGCTTTTTTGTATCTTATCAAGCCATTTTTATGCCTGTTGTACCACCAAGTGACGACATTAATGTTAAGCCACTTAGCAGTGAAACAAGCGGGCGTTTTGACGCTTAATGGATGATAAATTAAAGCAAAAACTAAAAAACTATGTACTTTGGTTACTTGGGCGCCAAGAATATTCGCGTCGTGAGTTAACGCTCAAATTACAGCAAAAAGAAGCCACAGAAGAGTTTATTGAAACGCTGCTTGATTGGTGCGAAAAGCATAATTTTATTAACGAGCAGCGATACTGTGAAGGCTTTGTAAGAAAACACGTATTTAAATGCCACGGGCTTAAGCGAATACAAAGCGAAGCTATGGGCAAAGGGATTGATCGTTCGCTACTTGAATTGGTAGTTGAAGAGCTTGAAGTAGATTGGTTTGAGCTTGCGCAGGATGCGTACAATAAAAAATATTCAAATACACCGCCAGATCTCGATTACAAAGATAAAGCTAAGCGCGTGCGCTACTTAATGTATCGGGGTTTTAGCTACGATGAAATTAATTTTGCAATGCAAGCACAGTAAATACAGGTGAGACTTTCAAATGCAGCACATGACTACCGCACAAATTAGGCAACAGTTTTTAGACTTTTTTGCCAGCAAGCAACATCAAATAGTACCTTCTAGCTCGCTTATACCGGGTAATGATGCCACGTTGTTATTTAACAATGCCGGCATGGTGCAATTTAAAGATGTATTTTTAGGCGCAGAAAGCCGCCCTTATACACGTGCGACAAGCTCGCAGCGCTGTGTACGTGCTGGCGGTAAGCATAACGATTTAGAAAACGTAGGCTACACTGCTCGCCACCATACATTTTTTGAAATGTTAGGTAACTTCAGCTTTGGTGATTACTTTAAGCAAGACGCGATTAAGTTTGCATGGGAGTTTTTAACTGAGGTAGTAAGTCTACCTAAAGAAAAACTTTTAGTAACTATTTATCACGATGATGAAGAAGCGTTTGGTTACTGGGCTAATGAAATTGGCTTACCAGAGGATCGTATTATTCGTATTGCGACCTCAGACAACTTTTGGTCTATGGGCGATACTGGTCCGTGTGGTCCGTGTTCTGAAATATTTTATGATCACGGCGAGCATATTTGGGGCGGTCCTCCGGGCTCTCCTGAGGAAGACGGCGACCGTTTCATCGAAATTTGGAACCTTGTATTTATGCAATACAACCGTCAAAGCGACGGTACAATGTTGCCTCTACCTAAGCAATCTGTTGATACGGGAATGGGCCTTGAGCGTATTTCTGCTATTTTGCAGGGCGTGCATTCAAACTACGAAATCGATTTATTCCAAGGCTTAATTGCTGCTGCTGCAAGTGTTACTAATGCACAAGACATGGACGATAAGTCACTACGCGTAGTGGCCGATCACATTCGTTCGTGTGCGTTTTTAATCTCAGACGGTGTTATGCCATCTAACGAAGGTCGTGGTTATGTACTGCGCCGTATTATTCGTCGTGCTGTGCGCCACGGTAACAAGTTAGGTGCACAAGGTTCGTTTTTCTATAAATTAGTTGCTGCGCTAATTGAGCAAATGGGTCAAGCGTACCCTGAGCTTGCTAAGCAACAAGAAATTATTGAAAAAGTATTACGCATTGAAGAAGAACAGTTTGGTAAAACACTTGAGCGTGGCTTAGCTATTTTAGAAGAAAGCTTAAGCGACCTTAAAGGCGATATTATACCGGGCGACTTAGTATTTAAACTTTATGATACGTATGGTTTCCCAGCTGATTTAACGGCCGATGTTGCGCGTGAGCGCCAGATGACAATTGATCATCAAGGCTTTGAAGAGTGTATGGCTGTACAACGTAAAACAGCGCAACAAGCAGGTAAATTTGGTGCAGATTACAATGACCAATTAAAATCAGATAAACACACTGACTTTAAAGGTTACGACAGCACACATTATAGCGCGACCGTTATTGAAATTTTTGCCGGTGGCGAAGCTGTTCAGTTATTAGAAGATGGTCAACAAGGTATTGTAGTACTAGACCGCACACCGTTTTACGCTGAATCAGGCGGCCAAACGGGTGACTCGGGTACTATTACAGTTGCTGGTGGCGAATTTAATGTTACTAATACCACTAAGCTTGGTAATGCTTTTGCTCACCACGGTACTGTACAAGGTCGTATTGGTGTTAATGACAAAGTTGACGCCACTATTGATGATACGCGCCGCGACAGCATTAAGAAAAACCACACAGCTACGCATATTTTACACGAAGCACTACGCCAACTATTAGGTGACCATGTAGGCCAAAAAGGCTCACTTGTTCAGCCAGATCGTTTACGTTTTGACTTTTCGCATTTTGAAGCAGTTACTAAAGATGAGCTACGTGAAATTGAGCGTGTAGTTAATGACGAAATTCGTCGTAACTTTGCACTTAATACTGAGCTTATGGCTATTGATGATGCTAAAGCGAAAGGTGCTATGGCATTGTTTGGCGAAAAGTACGATGACGAAGTACGTGTAGTTACTATTGGCGACTACTCTATTGAGCTTTGTGGTGGTACTCACGTTGAGCGCGCTGGCGATATTGGTTTATTCAAAATTGTATCTGAAAGTGGTATTGCCGCAGGTGTTCGCCGTATTGAAGCCGTAACCGGTGCAGATGCTGTAGCGTACGTTAGCGAGCAAGAGCAACAACTTAGCGATGTTGCAGCTTTAGTTAAAGGCGATAGCGCATCGGTACTTGAAAAAGTAACTGCGTTACTTGAAAAATCTAAAGGCCTTGAAAAGCAAATTGCACAGCTTAGCGATAAGCTAGCAAGTGCAGCGGGCGCGTCTTTACTTGATTCGATTGTTGAAATTAATGGCGTTAAGCTACTTGTAGCAAACGTTGAAGGTACTGAATCTAAAGCGCTTCGCGGTATGGTTGATGACCTTAAAAACAAGATTGGCTCAGGTGTTATTGCACTGGGTGTTGCCAGTGGCGACAAAGTAAGCCTAATTGCCGGTGTAACGAAAGACTTAACAGGCAAAGTAAAAGCCGGTGAGTTAGTTAACCATATGGCAGGTCAAGTAGGTGGTAAAGGTGGCGGTCGTCCAGATATGGCACAAGCTGGTGGTAGTGAGCCACAAAATCTTGCTGCTGCACTAGATAGCGTTACAGCTTGGTTAACTGAGCGTACTTAAGCCTAAGTGGCGCTTATTGTTCAAAAATTCGGTGGCACTTCGGTCGGCTCAATAGAGCGAATTGAAGCAGTCGCCGACCTTGTTGTTAAAACCAGACAACAAGGACATCAAGTGGTTGTGGTGCTCTCGGCTATGTCGGGAGAAACCAACCGCTTAATTAACCTCGCCAAACAAATTGATACTCGCCCGAGTAGCCGTGAACTAGATGTACTTATTAGCACCGGAGAGCAGGTTTCTGTATCACTGCTTGCTATGGCTATTATCAAACGTGGTCATTCAGCTGTAAGCTTATTAGCCGATCAAGTCAATATTCTAACCGACAACATGTTTGGTAAAGCTCGTATTGATGAGGTTGCTGCTACGCGCTTAAAGCATGAACTTGAGCATAATCGTATTGCTATTATTGCTGGGTTTCAGGGACGTGATATTGAGGGCAATATTACAACGCTTGGACGCGGCGGCACCGATACATCGGCTGTAGAAATAGCAGCGGCTATAAAAGCCGACGAATGCCAGATCTATACAGATGTTGACGGCGTATATACTACAGATCCTCGTGTTGAACCTAACGCGCGCAGAATGAGCCAAGTTACTTTTGCCGAAATGCTAGAGCTGGCAAGTTTAGGCGCAAAAGTTTTGCATATTCGCTCGGTAGAAGCTGCAGGTAGACACAATGTGCCACTTAGGGTGCTTTCTAGTTTTAATCCTGATGAAGGCACATTAATAAGTTTTGAGGAGAACGATATGCCAAGCAAGGTGGTATCGGGGATTGCGTTTAATCGTGACGAATGTTTAATTAAAGTAGATGGTGTGCCAAGCGGTACGCAATATCTTTCAAAAATATTGAAACTTTTTGCTGATAATGGCATCGAAATAGATATGATTAATCAAGTTAATCATATCTTTGAAAAAATAGACTATGCTTTTACTGTGCACTCGAATGATTATCTGCAAGCACTTGAATTATTGAGCGAAGATCAAGCTCAACTCAGTGCTCAAAATATAAGCGGATTACCAACGGTAGCTAAAGTTTCTGCTGTTGGAATGGGTATGAAATCGCATTCTGGTGTAGCAAGTTTATTTTTTGATGCATTAGCGCAGGAAAATATTAATGTGGTTTTAGTCTCGACTTCTGAGATCAAAATTTCAGTTTTAATAGATGAAAAGTACCTAGAGTTGACAGTTCGTGCATTACACAAAGCATTTTTAACAGAAAATGGATAAATTGAGAGTTTTTACTTACTTTTCAGTCTAATTTTCATTAGTATGTTTAAGCGGAATCTTATAATTTTTATTGGAACATGGGAGCAAGAGAATGCTAATACTAACTCGTAGAGTAGGTGAAACCCTAATGATTGGTGACGAAGTAACAGTTACTGTTCTAGGTGTTAAAGGAAATCAAGTTCGAATCGGTGTTAATGCACCAAAAGACGTATCAGTGCATCGTGAAGAGATTTACATGCGCATACAAGCTGAAAAGTCGAACCCTAATCCGGGCAATGCTTAATCAACACGTATACGTAGTTGAGTAATTAACTCAACTAGTCAAAAAGCCACTCACTGAGTGGCTTTTTTGTTTATAAAAGCGAGTGTTTCTGGGGTTAGTATTTGTTTTGAAATGTACTGCATTCCGCTTTTATTTTTAATAATAATACCTTGCTGAGTATCTATTACTTGGCTTATGTCTTGCCAAGTTAGCTGAAAGCTTTTGTAATGATTAGCCGATTTAATGCCTTCTTCATCAAAGGTAAGTGTTACCTCAGAGCCTGACGCTCTGCTGAGCATTTGTCTGGTTACCCACCAAGGTCTGCGATAGTAAAAAGCGACGCACTCTAGTACACCTAGCATGATCATAAACGATCCTAAGTAATGATCGTTTAAAACATAAATGCCAAATAAACCAAGCGCAACGAGGAGTACAAGTAAAAAGTACTTAGGTTTGGCGCGCTTACTGTAGGGGAGTGACTCGTCAAAGCACTCGTAAAAGTAAGGTTTATCTAGTGTGTAGGTTGTTGTAAATGCCATATTGCCTTGCTTTAAATATCGTTTTTTTTATTTTAACAAGCTAACCGCTAAATGAGCAGCTTTATAGTCAGTGATTTTATTACAGGCACAAAAAAACGGCCCTAAGGCCGTTTTTTAGCGTTACAAGAAGAATTAACAG
The DNA here is from genome assembly GCF_015864705.1 of Pseudoalteromonas sp. NGC95. Lineage (NCBI taxonomy): Bacteria > Pseudomonadati > Pseudomonadota > Gammaproteobacteria > Alteromonadales > Pseudoalteromonadaceae > Pseudoalteromonas > Pseudoalteromonas sp. NGC95. The sequence continues at coordinate 135,642 of NZ_JADYWR010000012.1, read as the reverse complement.
TTAGTTTCTTCAGCGTTTACGCCTTCTTTAACATTTTCACATGCATCTTCTACTTTGTTTTGCACGTCAGTTACTGCTTCGTCAATACGTTCGCCTGCGTCTTCTGCATGATTGTCTTCACAACCCATGATGAAGAAACTTGCGAATAGACCGATTAGTGCTGCTTTTACAGTTGTTGAATTCATAATGTAATTCCTTGTAAGTATTAATTAAATTTTAGTGTTTGTTAGTTGAATGCTTTATCTACCTGGGTGATTTACCACGTAGTGCACCTGAAACTAATGAGATCACTAAAAGTACTAAAAATATAAAAAATATAATTTTTGCTATACCAGCTGCGGCACCTGCGATGCCACCAAAACCTAACACTGCAGCGATTAAAGCAATAACTAAAAATGTAATTGTCCAGCGTAACATTGTTTTCTCCTTGGTTATCAAATTTGCTCACAATAACTAATGCCAGTTATATGCCAAAGTTTATTTTTGTTTTATATCAGATGGTTATGGTTTTTAACTGTGTTTTTAGTTATTAGTTAGTTAGTAATTTTTACGCTTTGTTATGTAAGTTATTCACACTGTTACAAGTTACCGGTAAATATTCACTAAAAATAATGTTTTTGGTAAGACCAATTAACAATTGATGTGTGTTTTTGTACTTATTATAAAATTTGGCGGTTATTTTTATTAAGTTGAATAGTTAATTAACAACTTCCATATAACTATTAGCTATAGTCGTTATTTTCTGTATGTATTGTAGGGCGCATGATTGCTGGGTTATGGCATGTAAATTTGTTGAGTGTTATGTTGTTTATAGTTTAATTGGTTTTACCAATTTACAAGATGTAGACAAAGCGACTAGTTTTGTTATTATCCAGTGAATAAATATTTAGTTAAATCGATTTTTTATTTTCGATATGGGTTTCAAGGGGGAGAAAAATGGATATAGGTGCTCTACTCACAACGGCTGGTAGCTTAATGCTAACTGGTATGGTTGGGGTGTTTGTATTTCTGTCGATATTAATTGGTGCAGTAACGCTTATGTCTAATTTGGTGACGCGCTATAGCGAACCAGAGGCATCACCAGCTAAATCACCGTCTTTTAAATCTCAAGGTGTGCCTAATGAGCACATCGCTGCTATTAGTGCTGCCATTGCTCAGTACAAATCAAATAATAAATAAGGGGCACACACATGGCTAAATTAAAATTAACAGAATTGGTATTACGCGATGCGCACCAATCATTGCTCGCAACACGTATGCGCCTAGACGATATGCTACCTATTGCTAGCAAGCTAGATGATGCAGGTTATTGGTCTATTGAATCGTGGGGCGGTGCTACATTTGATTCGTGTATTCGTTATTTAGGCGAAGATCCTTGGGAGCGTATTCGTGCGCTTAAAAAAGCGATGCCTAATACTAAACAGCAAATGCTATTACGCGGTCAAAACCTATTAGGCTACCGCCATTACGCTGATGACGTAGTTGAAAAGTTTGTAGAACGCGCACATAAAAATGGCGTTGACGTATTTCGTATTTTCGATGCAATGAACGATGTACGTAACCTAGAAACAGCGATTAAAGCGGCTATAAAAGTAGGCGCACATGCTCAAGGTACTATTTCGTACACAGTAAGTCCTGTTCATACGCTTGATATGTGGCTGACTCTTGCTAAGCAATTAGAAGATTTAGGCTGTCACTCAATTTGTATTAAAGACATGGCGGGTTTATTAAAGCCGTACGATGCTGAAAAATTAATTAAAGCACTTAAAGAAACCGTATCGGTTCCTATTGCTATGCAGTGCCACGCTACAACAGGTTTAAGTACTGCGACTTATCAAAAAGCGATTGATGCAGGCATTGATATGCTTGATACCGCTATTTCATCAATGAGTATGACTTACGGACACACCGCAACTGAAACTATTGTATCGATAGTTGAAGGAACTGAGCGCGATACCGACCTTGATTTAAACCACCTAGAAGAAATTGCTGCTTACTTTAGAGATGTACGTAAAAAATATGCGGCATTTGAAGGTAGCTTAAAAGGGGTTGATGGTCGTATTTTACTAGCTCAAGTACCTGGTGGCATGCTTACAAACATGGAAAACCAACTTAAAGAGCAAGGCGCGGCAGATAAGCTTAATGAAGTTTTGCTTGAGATCCCACGCGTACGTGAAGATCTTGGTTTTTTACCTTTAGTAACACCCACGTCGCAAATTGTAGGCACTCAAGCTGTACTTAATGTACTTACGGGCGAGCGCTACAAAACAATTACTAAAGAAACTGCTGGCGTATTAAAAGGTGAATATGGTTTAACACCAGCACCAATGAATAAAGAGCTACAAGAGCGTGTGCTTGATGGAGCAGAGGTTATTACTTGTCGCCCTGCAGATAACATTGCACCAGAGCTTGCAACGCTTGAAGCTGAATTATTAAAAGAAGCGCAAGAGCAAGGTTTAACACTTGCTGATGAGCAAATTGATGACGTACTAACTTATGCATTATTTCCGCAGGTTGGTTTGAAATTTATTAAAAATCGTAATAACCCTGATGCATTTGAGCCTATTCCTACCGTTGAAGATAAGAGCAATAAGGCAGCACCAAAATCGGGATCAAATAATAGTAGCGTTAAAGCTGAGCAATACAGCGTAAAAGTAGATGGTAAAGTTTACGACGTAGTAGTGGCGCAAGGTGGTGAGCTAAAAGAGGTAACATTAAAAGACTCTGAGCACATTCCTCAATCTGCTTCAGTTGCATCAGGTGAAACACTTAATGCCCCTTTAGCCGGTAATATTTTTAAGATTAAGGTAAAAGCTGGGCAAGTTGTTAACGAAGGTGATGTAGTGATTATTATGGAAGCCATGAAAATGGAAACCGAAATACGCGCTACGCATACCGGAACAATTGCTGAAGTGTTAGTTGGTGAAGGCGATGCTGTGACTACCGGCGACGCTATGATTGCATTAGCTTAGGAGTAAATAGAGGATGGAAGGTATTTTAAACCTCTGGAATGCTACTGGCATTGCTAACTTTACAATCCCATCGTTAATTATGATTGCGGTAGGGTGTTTATTACTGTTTTTAGCGATAGCTAAAGGCTTTGAACCACTATTATTGCTACCGATTGGTTTTGGTGCGATTTTAACAAATGTACCTGTGGCAGGTTTGTCAGACCCAGGTGGGCTTTTGTACTACGTTTATTATGTGGGTATTGATACGGGGATTTTTCCGTTATTGATATTTATGGGAGTAGGGGCGCTAACCGATTTTAGTGCGCTTATTGCTAATCCACGTATGTTGCTATTAGGTGCGGCTGCACAGTTTGGTATTTTTGCGACTCTGTTTGGTGCGATATTATTAAACTATGTGCCAGGCTTTGAGTTTACTTTACAGGATGCATCGGCTATTGCGATTATAGGTGGAGCAGATGGACCGACTGCAATATTTTTAGCGTCAAAACTGGCACCTGATTTACTTGGTGCAATAGCGGTAGCCGCATACTCATACATGGCACTTGTGCCAATTATTCAGCCGCCAATTATGCGTGCGTTAACAACCCCAGAAGAACGTAAAATTAAGATGCCAGAGCTTCGCAAAGTATCTAAAAAGGAAAAGATTATTTTTCCTCTTATGGTGCTTAGTTTAACGGCTATGTTTTTACCGGCTGCTATACCGCTTGTAGGTATGTTTTGTTTAGGTAACTTAATGCGAGAGTCGGGTGTTGTTGATAGATTAAGTAACAGTGCTCAAAACGAAATCATCAATGTTACAACTATATTTTTAGGTTTAGCTGTAGGTTCAAAGCTTGCTGCAGATAAGTTTTTAACTGTTGAGACGATTGGTATTTTAGTGCTTGGCGCACTGGCTTTTGCAATTGGTACGGCATCTGGCGTATTTATGGCAAAAGGACTTAACCGCATATCTAAAACACCTATAAACCCATTAATTGGGGCAGCAGGTGTATCGGCTGTGCCAATGGCGGCACGAGTAGTTAATAAAGTTGGCCTTGAAAGCAACCCACATAACTTTTTACTTATGCATGCTATGGGACCCAACGTAGCGGGTGTACTTGGTAGTGCAGTTGCTGCGGGTATTTTATTAGCACTTGTAGGCTAATAATTAACGTGGTAGTTAATAAATGATTTAGCGCAGTTTACTGCGCTTTTTTTTGTTCTTAATTTGTTCACCGCTAAATAGTTTCTTGTTCAGCGCTTTTTGTTTACAGTAACAGCTCTTCAAAATTTTAAGGATAGTTATCATGCTTCACACACCTTTAGCAAAGCACTTACCTCATGTTAGTAAACTTGTATTCGGATGCATGGGTCTGGGCGGCGGTTGGAATAAAGACGCAATCACTGATGCACATGTTAAGCAAACTCATGAATGCATAGATAACGCTATTGAAGGTGGCATTAACTTTTTTGACCATGCTGATATTTATACTTTTGGTAAAGCGGAGCAGGTTTTTGGTAAAGCATTAAGCGAGCGACCAGAGCTTAGAGAGCACATGTATATTCAATCTAAGTGTGGGATTCGTTTTGAAGATGACTTAGGGCCAAAGCGCTATGATTTTTCATCAAAGTGGATTGAGCAATCAGTTGAAGCATCCTTGAAGCGATTAAATACAGACTATTTAGACGTACTTATGCTGCATCGTCCTGATCCACTCATGGAAGTTAACGAAATTGCTCGTATATTTAGTTGCTTAAAAGAAAGCGGTAAAGTGCGCAATTTTGCAGTATCGAATATGCAGCAACATCAAATAAATTTTTTACAGCATGCACTTGATATGCCGATTGTGGCTAATCAAATTGAGGCTAGTTTACAAAAACATCAGTTTGTTGATGAAGGTGTATATGCCGGTAACAGTGACGGTAAGGATCTTAATTTTACGCCCGGTAGTATTGAGTACTGTCGCCATTTTGAAATTCAAATTCAAAGCTGGGGCAGTTTATGCCAAGGATTATACAGCGGCAGTGATTTATCAAACGCATCGCAGGCTGATATAAACACCAGTCTTTTAGTTAATAAGCTGGCTGCACTTTATGATACTTCTGCTGAGGCTATTGTCATTGCATGGTTACTGCGCCATCCCGCATCTATTCAGCCGATTATAGGAACAACTAATGCCAAGCGTATTAAAGCCTCTTGTGATGCTTTAAACGTACAACTAACTCGTGAGCATTGGTATGCACTTTATGTAAGCGCTAAAGGCCATGAGCTACCATAAGAAGGGCTTTGATATGAATATATTCGTTATTTTAATTGGTTTGTTTGTCGCGCTAGCGATACTTATTCCATTGCTTGAAAAATATCAAAGTAAAATAGGGCTCAACGGTGCAACCAAATACAGCAAATATATTTGGCCATTAGTGATGGTGTCTTTAGTGATTCAGCTCATTTATGTATTAATGTATTAATGGTTTATAGCGTATACAAAAAAGCCTTTGCAGGTTAAACCTGCAAAGGCTTTTTTAATGTTTATTAATAAACTTTATTTAAGTGCTAACTGTAGCTCGCGATTGCGCTCAAGTTGGGCAATAAAGTTATCTGCAATCGGTTTAAACTTAGCAAGTTCTGAGCGAGGTAGTGGCTCTGACTTAGGAAGTTTTACTGTTTTAGGATTACGGTGAACGCCATTTACTAAAAATTCATAGTGTAAATGCGCGCCAGTAACACGACCCGTAGAACCTACAGTACCAATTTGTTGGCCCTGTTTAACTTTTTGGCCCGTTTTAACTAGTTTCTTATTTAGGTGTAAGTACTTAGTTACATATTGTGTGCCATGGCTAATAAATACGTAGTTACCGTTGTACTTGCTGTAACCCGCTTTAACTACCTTACCGTTACCTGATGCAACCACCGGTGTGCCAGTGCGTGCCGCAAAGTCGATACCACGGTGCGCTCTAACTTGCCCAGTAACTGGGTGTAAGCGACGAGGATTAAAGCTCGAACTAATATACTTAAAGCTTACAGGTGCACGTAAAAATGCTTTTTTCATGCTACGCCCTTCAGGCGTATAAAAATTGCCATCGGTATGGCGAATCGCTGCAAAGCGCTGACCTTGGTTTACAAATTCAGCGGCAATAATTTTACCGGTACCAATAAACTCGCCATCAACATAATGAGACTCGTAAATTAAGCCAAACACATCGCCTTTACGAATGTCGTTTGCAAAATCAACATCCCAACCAAATATGTCAGCAAAGTTCATTATTTGACGTTCGCTTAAACCAGCCGCTATTGCTGAGGTCCAAAAGTTGTTAGATATTTCGCCGCCAGCGGTTTTGGTTAGCGTTTCAATTTCTTTACTATCAATAGCTGTATCGTAGTTACCTTCTTCATTTAAGGTAACAAATAAAGTATCGGTTTTTGAAATCACATAGCGCAGTTGAGCCAAAGAGCCATCTTCAGCTGTCGCAAAGCTAAGTATTTCACCGGGGTGAATTTTAGTTAGCTTGCGCGTTTCTGCGTTAGTGTTAATTAGTTTATGGAGCGTTTGAGCTGAAAAACCAGCACGTTTGAAGATAATTGCTAAATTGTCGCCATTTTTAACTTTATGATCGACAAAGTCGTATTCTGGTAACTTTTCTGCTGCTTGCTCTGAATTTAACTCAGTTAATTTTTCGTTGTCATCAACTTTAACTTGTAACTCATAGCGCTTGCCTATCTCTAATGCATCTGCATTATTGTCTTTAGAAGCAGTCGCTTTTTCAGAAGGAAGAAATGCCAAGCCGGCAATAGCAGAAACTAAACCTAAAATAAGCAATTTGTGTTTTTTTGGGAGAGTGTTAACCACGTGAACCATAACGTGCCTTTTTCTGCTGTCAAGATAATAAATACATAATATTGCAGGATATACTTAATAATGTACGAATACTAGTGCTTTGTAGATTTAAACTAACCTTAAACTACGCTAAAATCAGGGTTAAGAAGCCTTTTTTAACGTCCTATCTAACTAAGACTCAATTCATTTTGTTTAGTTGCATTAATAACTTAAAAAGTTATTTTAATTAGGTAGAAATTTGTTATGTTAGCTACATATATATATTCGGTTTAAACCTATATTAAACCGTGATTACAAGTAACTAGTCCGCCCCTTCGTAGGCAGAATTTTGGAGTAACACAAAGTGGATTTACAAACCGCTCTAGCAGAGATAAAACGCGGTGCAGAAGAAATATTAATTGAAGACGAACTAGTTGAAAAACTAAAGTCGGGCAAAAAGCTAAAAATAAAAGCTGGCTTTGATCCTACAGCCCCTGATTTACATTTAGGGCACACTGTACTAATTAATAAAATGAAAACCTTTCAGGATTTAGGTCATGAGGTTATTTTCTTAATTGGTGACTTTACTGGCATGATTGGTGACCCAACAGGTAAAAACGTAACGCGTAAACCACTTACTCGCGAAGACGTACTAGCCAATGCCGAAACATATAAAGAACAAGTATTCAAAATTCTAGATCCTGCTAAAACCACTGTTGCATTTAACTCTACTTGGATGGAAAAGTTAGGCGCTGCAGGTATGATAAAACTTGCTGCTAACCAAACAGTAGCGCGCATGCTTGAACGTGATGACTTCAAAAAGCGTTACAGCAGCGGTCAACCAATTGCAATTCACGAGTTTTTATATCCACTGGTACAAGGTTGGGATTCGGTTGCACTAGAGTCAGATGTTGAACTGGGCGGTACTGATCAGCGCTTTAACTTGCTAATGGGTCGTGAGCTACAAAAAGTTGAAGGCCAAAAGCCGCAAACAGTATTAATGATGCCATTACTTGAAGGTACTGACGGCGTTCAAAAAATGTCTAAGTCGCTTGGTAACTACATTGGTATTACTGATGCGCCAAACGATATGTTTGGTAAAATAATGTCAATTAGTGATGTGCTAATGTGGCGTTATTACGATTTATTAAGCGCGCTTTCTATTGAAGAAATTGCAGCTCAAAAAGAACGTGTTGAGCAAGGTACTAACCCGCGCGATATTAAAATAGAACTAGCTAAAGAGTTAATTGCTCGTTTTCATAGTGAAGCTGATGCACAAGGTGCACATGATGATTTTATTCAGCGTTTTCAGAAAAAAGCGTTACCAGATGAAATCCCAGAGCTGACAATCACTATTGCAGAAGATACTATTTTAATTGCTAACTTGCTTAAAGAAGCAAATTTAGTAGTAAGTACATCAGAAGCAATGCGCATGATTAAGCAAGGTGCAGTTAAACTTAACGGTGAAGATAAAATCACTGACACCAAACTTGAAATAGCAAAAGGCACAACAGCTATTTACCAAGTAGGTAAACGTAAGTTTGCAAACATCACTGTAGCTTAAATACCGTTTGAAAACTAAAAAACCAGCCTAGGCTGGTTTTTTTGTGCTCGTATTTTGGGGTCTGTAAATAGTTACGAGGTAGTCACTAAATAGTCACTAAATCACTTTTAATATTTCAATACTTACAATTACTAACAACCAAAATACACGCGCCTGATTTAATCTATTAATTATTACAGGTACATCCTCGGGTGTAGGTAGTCTATCAGTACCTATACGCATTTTATTAAAGCGAGTACCTAAATAAACTGCAGGCCCGCCCAGCTGCACGCCAAGTGATGCAGAGCATGTGCTTAGTAGCCAACCTGTATTTGTTTGATAAAAATGTCTACCATAATGCTTTATGTAGTGCATGCTTTGTTTGCTCGCTCTACTTGCTGCAATAGTTAAAGCGAGTAAGCGCATTGGAATATACTCAATAATAAACAAGAGAGTTTTAAGCGGTTTTAAAAAGTAGCTATTTGGGGATATATCACTACGCCAGGCTTGTTGTATTAAAGTAAGTAATCGATAGGCGAGGGCAGCAATAGGGCCAAAGGCTAAAAATATAAATATAACTACGAAATAGTATCGAGCAGTGCGCAGTATTAAGCTTTCAATTAATGCTTTAATAATACCAGGAGATGAAAGCCTATTAACTTCACGGGCAAGCAGTGGTTTTAGTAATTCGCGTGCTGTCGATTTTTGATTTTGTTTAGTTAGCTTTGCAATGCGAAGTGCTTTTTTATCAATACTCTTACTTTCTAAGCATAAGTATAAAATAAGGCCAGCGAGTAATTCAGGGTAAAAAGCAAACTCGAGTAGTAGCACTACAATAATGAGAATGACACTTAAAATGAGCGTGCTTGCGAGTATAGCTGCCAAATATTGATAGCTTTTAGGTTCTTTGCTTTTGTATATGCGCTTGCCAATAGCACTAAAAACAGCATTTAACGCTGTATTAGGATGATACCAGCTAATAAGGGGAATAAAGCGCTCAGCAAGGAGCGCTAGTATGAAGGCAATAAAGTCCAAGTGGTTTTGAACAATATTGCTAAGCATTTACAGAGACACTGCAGTTAGCTTTTCTAAAAGTGCGACAACCATTTTAGATGAGTTGATTGATGCTGTTTCTAGGTATTCTTCAAATGATTGTGGTGACTCTTTACCTGCTATATCAGACATTGAGCGAATTACAACAAATGGTGTGTTAAGCGTAAAACACGTTTGTGCAATTGAAGCGCCTTCCATTTCAACGGCAAGCATTGTAGGAAAATCACTGCGTGCTTTATCGATACGCACAGGGTCACACATAAATGTGTCACCAGTACAAATTAAGCCAACAAGTGTTTTAACATCACTGATTTGTTCGATTGTTTGTTGTGCTGCTTCAACTAATTTAGGGTGAGCTGCAAAGCCTGCTGGCATTTGTGGTACTTGGCCAATTTCGTAGCCAAAAGCAGTAACATCTACATCGTGATGACGTACTTCTGACGAAATTACTACGTCGCCAACACTTAGAGAAGGATCGAATCCACCGGCAGAGCCTGTGTTAATTACGCAATCAGGTTTGAAGTTATCAATCAGTAAGGTAGTTGCAATTGTTGATGCTACTTTACCAATACCAGATTGAACAAGTGTTACTGTGTTACCAGCTAATTCACCAGTATAAAAAGTGAAACCTGCTTTAGTTAAAATTTGTGGGTTTTGCATCGCTTCACGTAAAATTTTAACTTCTGGCTCCATTGCGCCAATAATACCAACATTCATAATGTTTAATTCCTGAGTTTGAATCACTTGATTATACGTGAAGTTAGCAATAAAAAACAAAAAAGCGAGCTTGTTTATGAGCTCGCTTTAAATACTTTTTAGGAGAGTATTTAATTTGGTTTTTAAATTTCAGCTAAAGCAGTTGTTTGTGCTTTGGCTTGAGAAGGTGAAAGTACCGCTGGCTTATGTGAGCGATTACGAACAGGGCGCTGCGTTTGTGTTGCTGCAGGCTTACCAAGTTTAAACATAATTGCATCGCGTACTTCAGAAGGACGGTAGCCCGATTTAACTTTCATACGAATATGTGGAATGCCCGCAGACTCTAGTGCACCGTTTACAAACCAGTCGCGTTGAGCTTTGTGGCCATCTTTATTGGCATTGTTAACTAGGTCAACGGCCGCAACAATAGTTAGTTTTTCTTTATCGATTAATACAAAGTCGAGTTGCTTATTTTTAGCTTTAGCTAAAGCAGCACGTTTAGATTTAATAGAAAGACCTTGTTTGCAGTCAATAACGTCAATTAACTTAACGCGACTAACAATTTTATATTGATCGCCTACAGCACGCTCGAGAAGATTTAAAAAAGCGCCTTCAACCTGCGTAAAAACAGTTTGCTTGCGGGTAAAAGGATACGGGTTTCCGCCATCGTCATTAAATTTTGACGCAACAACAGAAGCCCCGACAACTAATACTAGAATTAATAATAAAGCGAATTCCATACGGTAACTCCATAACAACAAATTGACACTGCTCAAATGAAGCAATTTACGTGCCTAAAAAGTATGAGTTATAAAATAATTACCAACTGTTTATAAAAGCTAAAACGATGTAGCTATTAAGCTTTGTATCCACCTTCAATACCTTTAACCGCAATAGCTACAGCATCGTGTGCATGGAGTGATTCATAATGATTTATTTGCAGCCAGTAATCGCTGTAATTATCTGTTTCTAATAAAGCTTTAATTTTACGCGCTGCGTCTTCACAAAACATAAGATTTTGACCATTTAAACGAGCAAATTCTTGCTCGTCTTCGCGCTTTACTGCCGCTTGTACCGGTGTTTTAAGTTCAGCTTCGAGGGTGTTTATTAGAGTCACTACGTCAAATTCTTGAATATTGCTATCAAGCTTTACTTTTACGTTGGCAATAGAGCGCTGCGAGTGAGGTGTAGCAACTATGCCTTGTGTAGTGCCTAGCCATTCGTGCACATCTTTTTGGCTTAAGGTTTCTTGGTTAAATTTTTCGTTAAACGCGTTTTGTATAAGCTGGCGTGCAAGTGCTGCAGAGCAAGGGCATGTTGAAGAATAGGTAACATCTACGGTTAGCTCGTAGCTAATAATATTATTTTCAATTGTACTGGTAAGTACAACTGGGTAGCTTTTCCAGCCTGCTTTACCACTTAATAGTGACTTACGGCGTAGCGGTAGTTCAAATTTAAATTCAATTTGTGCTTTATCGCTCAGCCCTTCGTGGCTAGTTATAAAGGTATCGAGTGCTTGCGCTATTGTTTGCGGATTGACTTGCTGCTCAGTTGAAAGCAGGTCAAGTGCTAAAAATAGACGTGACATATGAATGCCTTTGGCATCTTCTTTATGCAAATTTACAAATGCACGAGCTTTGGCATTTACTGTAACTGGAGATAAGTCTCGTGACTCAAAAATAAATGGCAGTTCGATTTCGCCCATGCCAACCCAGTCTAATTTACCTGTTTGTAAAGCGGGTGCAGTGTCTGCTATATCTGGCATATTGGTTTGCATGTGCGCTACTCGTATTTTGGAGATAATAAAGCGGGGCATTTTACACTAAATAATTTATTGCTGAAATGATGAGTTTAAGAGATGAGCAAAATCAAACATGAAAAATTCTGTTTTTATCGCACAACATGGGTAGTGGTAGGAGAAAAATGCTAAAATCTGGGAAAATGGTATGTTTATACATGCGCATTGCCTTCTTTATATTTAAGCACACAGCTAAGAGATAAAATTACGTATGACCGATTATTCTTTGAGCCCTTGGGCTCGGGTACTTTCCAGCTCAATAACGCGATTTGGTGAATTTAAAACCGCAGCTATTTGTTACACTTTATTTTTAACTGTATCTCTTATTTTATCGAGCATGTTTTATTATGTTGCGATAGGCGAATTACACCTTGTTGATATTTTGGCTGTGGTATTTTTTACGGCTGTAGTTTCTCCTTTAATTATAAGTGTATTACTTAATTCAATTCGTCAATTAGATGCCTCGTATGCTTATTTAGATAGCGCAACCAAGCAGGAAAAGCTCTTAAACCAAACCTTAAAAGACAACATTAGCCGTTTAAATATTGAAATTGATGAGCGTAAAATGGCATTTCATGCCAAGCATCGCGCTATTGAAGAGCTGCGCCGAGAAATTGCTGAGCGTAAAAAAACACAACAAGAACTTGCCCAACAAAGTATGTTGCAACGCTCAATCGTTGATTCATCTCCCGATTTATTTTATTACCGTGATAACAACGGTGTATTTGCCGGCTGTAATAAAATGTTTGAAGAGGTAATGGGAAAATCAAGTAGTGAGCTAATAGGAAAAACGGTTGAGCAGATATTCCCGAGTCATTTTTTAGCTGAGGTTTTAGCAACCGATAAAGAAGTAGAGCAAAGCCATAAAGCGCTGACTATCGATGTGGGTTATGAAGTAAATGGTGAAACACGTTGGTTTGAGCTGCGTAAATTACCTTTTATAAATGATGACGGTGACTACATTGGTTTACTGGGTTTTGGTCGTGATATCACTAGCCGTAAAGAGGCAGCACAAGCACTCGAAACTGCCTATAAAGACAAAGGTAAGTTTATTGCTACGCTGAGCCATGAACTACGTACTCCTTTAAATGGCATTGTTGGTTTAACGCGTATGTTATTAGATACAGAGCTTAATAAGCAGCAGCGTAGTTGGGGCAATACTATTTTTTCGAGTGCTGAAACACTCGGTAATATTTTTAACGATATTATAGATTTAGATAAAATAGATAGGGATCAGCTCGATATAGCAACCAATTCTATTAATGTGTCAGACTTTATAAACGATGTAGTTAATTTTGCAGGCTTAATAGCTGAGCAGAAAGAGCTTGAGTTTGATATTAAGCGCAATGGCATACTTGATGTTTACGCGCAGCTCGATCCGACTCGATTACGCCAAGTTGTTTGGAACTTAATTAACAACGCCGTTAAGTTTACTCAGCAAGGCAAAGTAACACTCGAATGCAGCAGAGAAAATCGCGTAGAAGGCCCATGGTTAGTTATTAAGGTACTGGATACCGGTCAAGGTATTCCACCAGAGCAACTTGCCCATATATTTGATATGTATTACAAAGCGCCGGATTTAAAAGGCACTAACGCAATAGGCTCAGGTATTGGTTTAGCTGTAACCAAGGCACTTGTAAGTGCAATGAAAGGGATAATTACGGTAAATAGTACTGAAGGCGAAGGAAGTTGTTTTACAGTGCAAATACCGCTTAGTTTATGTGTTGCACCAACAGAGCAAAGTTATGTTGGCCGTGGTTTGTATATTCTACTAGTAGAAGATGTGCCTCTTAACGCCGAAATTGCTACAAACCTATTAGAGCAACGCGGCCATGAAGTGTTATGGGCTGAAACCGGTGAAGATGCACTCTCGTTTGTCGAAACCGAAGATGACTTAGATTTAGTACTACTTGATATGCAATTGCCAGATATAAACGGTGATGTGGTTGCTAAACAAATACGCTCAGATAGCCACTTCGATAAATTACCTATTGTTGCTCTAACTGCCAATGTACGCAGTGCTGAAAAAGAGCTTGAAGGTATATCAATACAAGGTGCGTTGGCTAAACCAATTAACACAGTCAAGCTTGATAAAATGCTGGCTGACTTATTTGGCATTAAGCAAAGTGAGTGCACAGAGCCACAGCTAAAAGTAAGTGAAGAGGCGCTAGAGGGCATTGATGCACACTTATTAGATATTGAAACAATAGAAGACTTTGTAAATTCGATGGGCTTAGTTGTATTTAGACGCAGTAGTCAGTTATTCGAAAAGCTAAGTCCACAATATCAGCAAGAATTACTTACCTCATTAAATACCGGCGATAGAGAAGAGTATGAATCAGTAGCGCATAAACTTAAAGGTGCGGCTGGATCGGTAGGTTTAAATGATGTGCAGCTTCATGCCAAAATAATGGAGCATGGTGCGATTGATGAATCTGATGAAATGTTAAAGCAGTGGTTAGATGTTTTAGCAGATAAAATAAATGAAGGACAAAAAGCCCTTCATTTATTTTTACAGCAATTAGAGTAAAACTAATTAGCTCTAATTAAGCGTCAATTTTACCAATGAAACGGTAACCTTCACCATGGATGGTGCTGATTAACTCTGACGTTGAGTTATCACTTTCAAAATGCTTACGAATGCGACGAATAGTAACATCAACAGTACGGTCATTTGCGCGAAGCTCACGGCCTGTCATGTGCTTGATTAATTGCTCACGACTAAAAATACGACCTGGAGAATCAAGCATTAAACGAAGTGCTCTGTACTCACCTTTCGGTAAACGTTTAGCATCGCCATTTGGAGAAGTAAGACAGCGGCTATTTTCATCAAGTTCCCAACCGTTAAACGTAATAACACCATTTGTTTCTAGTGCTGACTCTTCACCGCCTAAAGCAGTACGAGTAATAAGGTTGCGAGCTCTAATAGTTAATTCACGCGGGTTGAATGGCTTAGTAACGTAGTCATCTGCGCCAATTTCAAGACCTAAAATACGGTCAACATCGTTGTCACGACCCGTTAGGAATATAAGACCTACTTTACGCTTTTGGCGTAATTCACGGGCTAAAATAAGACCGTTTTTACCAGGAAGGTTGATATCCATAACTACAAGATTAACGTCATCGTTATTTGTAAGCTTGTCATGCATATCATCGCCATCAATGGCTTCAATAACTTTGTACCCTTCAGCTTCAAATAAACTAACTAGGTTCAGTCGAGTTACGTCTTCATCTTCTACGATTAGAATGACTGGCGTTTGCATTATTAATTAACCTTTTGGAATATTTTATTTATAAAAAAACCGGTGACGAATTTATAACCGATTACTAGAGATTATAGGATTATACCCATTTGTTAACAAGGAAAAAACAAATTGGATAAAAATAAAACAGTAGGGTGTCCAAAGTCTACTAAAAAGGGCAGTGCAAAAACTACTGTTTAATTGATATATACGTGGATGTAGCTATTTGAATCATAAAGTCGAAGCCATTTTCCTTTAATAATTGATACATCATTCAATCAAACAAGGTACTTAAAATAATCAGACTAATTCAAAGCAAAACTATATCACTTTCTAACCTTTCATCAATGTATGTGATACAGCAAAGATAAAAAAGTTCATAAATCGCTTGGTAATAATTATTTAATGCAATTAAATAATGTTACGCGCTTATCACATGCCTCATTAATGAGGTCATTAAATGCTAATTCAAGGATAAATTTTAAATATATGCACTTTTTAGTGATCTTTATTTAAGGAATAGTAATTATAAAGCGAGCACCGTGTTTTTCTTCAAGATCAAACATAACTCTTCCGCCAAGTGCTTGTGTTACTAGGTTGTAGACCAAGTGCATGCCTAAGCCGCTTGCGCCTTGTCCGCGCTTTGAAGTTACAAACGGGTCAAAAATTCTATTTTTAATGTTTTTATCAACGCCTTGACCATTGTCAGAATAAACTATTGTTAATTTTTTCCCTACCAGTTCTACGTCAAAGCGAATTTCATTATTTTCTTTACCTATAAATCCATGGATCACAGAGTTCATAAGCAACTGCTGAAACACTTGTTGCAGAGGTTCAGACTTACTATGAATAGCCAAGTCGGTCGGACAGTTAATAATAACGACAGGCTTTTTAGGCAGTAGTTCAGATTGAATCGATGTTAAAACATCACTTATTAATTTATGTACATTAATATAGGTATTAACACCGTCATCTTGAATAACGGCCACTTTTTTAAAGTTAGATATCAGGTCTGCGGCACGATTTAAGTTGCGGTAGATTAAGTCTAAGTTTTCAATACCTTCATCTATAAAGCGTTTTAGATGGCTTGAGGTAAGTTTTTTATCGTCAAAGCTTTGCTGTATATCTGCAAGTTTATCTCGAAGTAATGTAGAGCCTGTAATACCTAGCCCTATTGGTGTATTCACTTCATGGGCAACCCCAGCAACCATTTGCCCAAGCGATGCCATTTTTTCGTTTTCAACAATTTGCGTTTGGTACTGATGCATTCGCTCAAGGGTTGATAAAAGCTCTTGATTTGCTTCTCTGAGAGCGATTGTTCGCTGGTTTACTTTTTCTTCAAGGCTCTGGTTTAGTTGTTTTATTTCTTGTTTATCTTTTTCGTGGCGCTCAAGTTGCTTTTTGGTGCGTGTAAGCATGATATTTAAACTATTTGAAAGAGCGGTTATTTCTTTTACATCGGTTATTGGCGCGCGTGCATCATAGTTATGATTTTTAGATACATCCTGCAATAGCATGCTTAACTGCTCTATTGGCTTGGCTATACGTCGTTGAACTTTTATAGCAATAAAGTAAACAACGATTAAAATTAATAGAGTTAATAGCACGTCTATTAATATTTTTCTCTCAATATAAGTCTCTAAACTTTCGAGGCTCCCTCGCATGTATACATAACCGACCAATTTTTCGTTATCGTAAATAGGGCGGGTTAGTTCAATATGATCGCTCGTAATTCGTGGCGTTTTTAGCTCATCAACACTGTCTATTCTTAGTGGTACTGGAGGTGTTTTTTTTGCATTAAAGCTAATAAAAAAAACAGGTTTTTGAGATGCTTTTTCTATTGAATAAATATGTATGTTTTTTACAAGGGGGATATTTTCAAATGACTTGAGGCGTTTTTCTTCTGTTTTTCTATCATCTTCAACTACTGATTTACCAGCATCAAAAGCTACAATTTCAGAAAGTATGACGAGTTTATTAATGATTAATTGCTTTTGCTCTTTTACGCTTAAATAAGTAGATATCGAAATAGATAGCGACAAGCAAATAGCTGTAATAAGCATAATTAAATTTATGAGTGCTTTGCGAATGCTACTTTGATGAACTTTTTTAGGCATTATTTCGTTATCGCCTGAATTAATTTTGATTATTTAGAGTTTTAGTTTAGCAAAGACGGGAGAAAATGAAGGAAAAAAGCTAAATTAATTCTTATATTTATGCGAAGGTTAGCTTGAGCGCGTTTGCACTCAAGCATTTTTAAAAATAATACTAGCTGCTATATACGGCAAACTTGTTATTTTTAAATACCGTTTGGTAGCTTTCAAATTGCGTTTCTAAAATAGGCGGGTATTTTAAAAAGCTGTTAGCAACAATATTCAGCTTTCCTA
Source organism: Pseudoalteromonas sp. NGC95 (assembly GCF_015864705.1). Classification (NCBI taxonomy): domain Bacteria; kingdom Pseudomonadati; phylum Pseudomonadota; class Gammaproteobacteria; order Alteromonadales; family Pseudoalteromonadaceae; genus Pseudoalteromonas; species Pseudoalteromonas sp. NGC95. Next base: position 118,157 of record NZ_JADYWR010000012.1, on the reverse strand, counting down.
CTTTAGTTAAATGCTGTTTTGCATTTACTAAAAATGTTTCTGCTACTGTGTAGTCGGTTGCAATACCTGTATGAAAAGGTGGATTGCTAATAATTAAATCAAACTTACCGGTAATGCTTTTAAGGCCGTCACTTAATATCGCTTCGCCTTTGATGCTGTTAAGCTTTAGAGTTTGCTGTGTTGCGTAAGTTGCCAGTGCACTTACATCACTACACACAAACTCAAGTGCTGGATTATGCAGCCCTAAAAAGGTTGCTATTAAACCTGCGCCACAGCCAAAGTCGAGAACCCTACCTTGCTTAATTGTCGGTGCGTTTTCGAGTAGAACTTTCGTTCCCATATCTAAACTACCGTGATTAAACACCCCTGGGACACTAATAGCTGTAAACTCGGTGTCGGCAACATTAACAACAAACTTTTTATGGTAGGTCGTAATATCAAAGTCAGGATGCTGGGTAATCTCAGCAAATGAGTAAAGAACGCAGTGCTTAGCTGAATCAATTTTGTTACTAAACTCAGCTTTACCAGCTAATTGCTTTTCAATTGATTTAACACCACTTTTGTTTTCACCTACCACCAATAGTTCGGCATCGTCAGTAATAGCAGATCGAATATTATCAAGCGCCATTAATAACTCAGGTTTTGATTTAGGATAGTAAAGAATAACTAAATCGTAGCCGTTACCAGGTATTGTGTGATTTACACAAATCTCAACGTCTTTGGTGTTTTTAGCAAACTCACCGTTAGCATGGTTGTAGCTAAATGCAGTTACCTTGCTTTGCGGGTTAAGTTTTTTAAGCTCTGTTAAAAAGCCATCTTGAACAAAGTTGACCACCAAGATAGATTTGCCCGTTAGTGCCTCGCTATTACGAAGTAACAGTAAACTTGGGTTGGTTAGTACGCTCATAAATGGCTTTGCCTTACAGTATGTTTAGTTTTATCAAAAATAAAAGTGAGTGCTTAAAGTTACAAATTACTCAGTACGTTCAAACATTAAATCCCACACGCCATGACCTAGGCGATGTCCGCGCTGCTCAAACTTAGTAAGCGGGCGCAAATCTGGACGTGGAACATAATCGTTTGTTTCTGATTGGTTTTTAAAACCAGGAGCTACATTCATTACTTCGAGCATATGCTCTGCATAGTTTTCCCAATCTGTTGCCATATGAAAAACGCCACCCATTTTCAGTTGGGCTCTTAGTTTTTCAACAAACTCAGTTTGTACAATACGGCGTTTATGGTGACGCTTTTTATGCCAAGGATCAGGGAAAAACAACTGTAGTGTTGTTAAGCTTTCATTAGGTATACAGTCTGCAAGTACTTCAACTGCATCGTGTTCAAAAATACGTAAGTTAGTAATGCCTGCTTCATCGGCATCCATTAAACAAGCACCAACGCCTGGGCGGTGTACTTCAATACCAATAAAGTTTAGGTGAGGGGCATTTGTTGCCATTTCGACAAGCGATTTACCCATACCAAAACCAATTTCTACTACTACATCGTTGTTGTTGCCAAAAACTTCGCTTAAATCAAGCATACCGTTTTTATGCTCTAGGCCCATTGTTGGCCAGCATTTTTCGATTGCAGCGGCTTGGCCTTTGGTTAATCGACCTTCGCGTTTTACAAAACTGCGAATGGTGCGGATGTATTTACCTTCTTGCTTAGCTTGCTCAAGGTTAGTGTTGCTTGATTCACTCATATTATTGGCCTGACAAAAACAATGTGTTTAAAAATGGTTGCATATTATCCCTGACCGAGCCCGCAATCACAAGTATTAGCTGGTTTTACACGCCCTATAGCTTGATCTTTTTATTAACTACAATAGACTGAGCCGCCATTGAGCATCAGTAAAAGTACAATATGTTGGATTTAAATAAAGAACAGTCTAATTCGTTTTCTAATCAAGTCGTTGATTGGTATCACCTTCATGGGCGTAAAACACTTCCATGGCAGTTGGGTAAAACACCTTATAAAGTGTGGGTGTCTGAGGTGATGCTCCAGCAAACTCAAGTTATTACTGTTATCCCATATTTTGAAAAATTTATGCAAAGCTTTCCAGATATTATTGCTTTAGCCGATGCTGATGAAGATTTAGTACTGCATCACTGGACCGGTTTAGGGTATTACGCTCGTGCGCGTAACTTACATAAAACAGCTAAAATAGTGCGTGACAAATACCAAGGCGAATTTCCACAAACGCTTGATGAGGTAATGGATTTACCGGGAATAGGGCGCTCTACAGCGGGTGCTGTTTTGTCATTGTCGCTTGGACAGCATCATCCAATTTTAGATGGAAATGTTAAGCGAGTCTTAGCGCGCTACTTTATGATAGAAGGTTGGTACGGTGTTAAAAAAGTCGAAAACCAGCTTTGGCATTTATCAGAGCAATTAACACCTAAAAATAATGTCACCGAATTTAATCAAGCTATGATGGATTTAGGTGCGAGTGTTTGCTCACGCAGTCGTTTTGATTGTGAGGCTTGCCCATTAAATTCAGGTTGTGGTGCTTTTAATGCAGGTAAAGTAAAAGAGTTTCCACATTCTAAACCTAAAAAAGCAGTGCCGAAGAAGAGTTGTCATCAGTTAATTATTCAGTGCGGCGATAAAGTGCTTATGGAAAAACGCCCTAACAGCGGTATTTGGGGAGGACTATTTGGCTTTTTTGAATTTAATGAGTACGAGGAGCTTCAAATATTTTTAGCTCAGCAAGGATTAGAAGCCAACTTAGTAGAGCTTGAAGCGTTTATTCATGTGTTTTCACATTTTGAGCTGAAGATTAATCCGCATGTGCTCAATGTTAAGAACATTCCTGATGTAGTAAATGACAAACAATTAGTGTGGTACCCGCTTGATCAATCAATAGAGGTTGGCCTAGCAGCGCCAACTAAAAAGTTGGTTAAACAAATTACAGCAATAGTATAGAATAGCCCCATATTTAGCGTTAGAGAGAATCAATCATGGCACGTACAGTATTTTGTCAAAAGTTACAAAAAGAAGCCGAAGGGCTTGGCTTTCAGTTATACCCTGGTGAAGTTGGTGAAAAGATTTTTAATAACATCTCTAAAGAAGCGTGGGGTCAGTGGCAGCATAAGCAAACAATGCTTATTAACGAAAAGCATTTAAATATGATGGACCCAGAGCACCGCACATTTTTAGAAGAGCAAATGGTTGGCTTTTTGTTTGAAAACAAAGATGTGGAAATTGAAGGCTATCGACCGCCTGAAAAGTAATATTTTCAACATTAAAAAAGGGCTAAATAGCCCTTTTTTTGTGTGCGATTATTTAATCACTTAACTCATCTTCTTGCTCAGAGATTTTAATTTGTTCTTTTAAAAATTGAGCTGCCTTAGAGTATTCAATTTCTAACTTATCTCTTAAGTCTATTAATTCATCGGTAGTGAGTTCACCTTTTTTACATTTATCTTCAAATGCACTTGAAAGTTCAGCCACCGTTAGGGCACCAATTGTTTTAGAGATCGATTTTAATTGATGACACCCTTCAATAATCTCATCTAAATCGTTAACCATAACGCCTGAATTAATCCCCTTAATTAGCCCTTGGCTTTGTTCTAAATACATTTTGAAAAAGCGTAACTGTTTAGCTTCGTCACCATTTACATATTTAGCAACCGCTTCCATATCAATAGGTAGCGCCATGGTTTGATGGATAACTACATTTGGGTTTTGGCTTTGCTTATCGCTCCAGCGTTTTAAGGTGTCCTCTAACGCGTTTAGCTCTATAGGTTTGGTAATGAAGTCGTTTATACCTACGGCTAAACAACGCTCTTTTTCGCCTTTAAGTGCGTTTGCTGTTACAGCAATAATGTAAGGCTGTGCATCAATTGATTCTAATAGCTCTGCTTCGTTACGGATTTTTTCGACCATATCGTAACCCGACATTTTAGGCATGTGTAAGTCGGTTAAAATAAGTGAGTAATCACCTTTTCTCCACATATCTAAGCCTTCTTCACCGTTGTTTGCTATCTCAACACCAAAACCTAGTATGTGTAATTGATCGGTCAGCACTTGTTGGTTTAGAAGGTTATCTTCAACAAGTAAAACCAATTTGTTTGATTTACGAGCTTGCTCAACATTTAAATAGTTATTAAGTGTTTTGGTTTTTTTAATTTGTTTAGGTGTATGCAAACCTGCAGCGACTAAAATAGACAGCATAAAGTTAGACTTACATAAAGGAGAGGCATTAATATAAAAAATATTATTATGATTTATAGCCGCTTCATCAAGCTTGCTTAGTACAACAACTTGTTGGTTATAATCCTCTAATGAATAAAATAAGCGTCTTAGCAGCGCGTTTGTTTTATCCATATTGTCTATGCCATCAGCCACCCAAATAATATCTTGCGAATGTTGATGCTCTTCAATTTCTTCTTCTGTGTGTGCATAAACTATTTTAGCGCCCATAAACGATAAATAACGGTACATTGTTTTTTCACGTTCTAGGTGATTACTAACTACAACAATTTGCTTACCATTTAATGCACCTTTGTGTGCGTACTTAATTCTACCCGATGTGCTAAACGGCAGTTCAACAGTAAACTCACTACCAATTCCTGTATGGCTAGTTACATGAATAGTCCCTAGCATAAGCTCAGTTAAGCTTTTACAAATAGAAAGACCTAAACCTGTCCCTCCATATTCTCGGGTAATCGAATTTTCGGCTTGAATAAACGGATTAAATATTTCGCGTAGTTGTGCCTGCGACATGCCTTTACCGTTATCAGTTACGCAAAAGCGTAAGGTAAAGTGATCAGTCGTATTATGTACCACCTCTACTGATATTTTTACATGCCCTTGGGTTTTTTCATCAGTGCTCGTAAATTTAATTGCGTTGCTACATAGGTTATAAAGAACCTGACGTACACGTACGCTATCACCGGTAAGATTTATAGGAATATCTGGTGCTATTGCTAGCTCTAAATCAAGCTCACGTTTTTTAGCAACTGATGAGAGCACACGAGCAACTTCTTCAATAGTATCGGTTACCGAAAATGGGATCGGGTCAATATTTAGCTTTCCAGCCTCAATTTTAGAAAAATCTAAAATATCATCCAAAATGCTCAATAACGAAAATGCTGATTCACGAATAATCGTACTTAAACGATGCTGAGCGCCATCAAGTTCGGTCTGGCGCAGTAAATCAATAGTACCTATAACACCATTCATCGGTGTTCTTATTTCGTGACTCATCGTTGCTAAGAATGTTGTTTTAGTTTCGCTTGCTCGCTCTGCTTTTAATGTGGCTTGCTCAAGCGCTAAGGTACGATTTTGCACTTCGGCTTCTAGGCCATTTTGTAATTTATAAAGCTCTTTTTGTGCAGAGTCATTCTCGCTCATTGCAGTTTGTACTTTTTGTAGCAATAAGTTGATGTTTTTTGCTACTACACCTAAACCAATATCAAGTTGCTCATCAACATTACTATTGTAATTAGCATCTTCAGTGATTGCCTGTAACTCTTGAGTAAGAGTGTCAGTACTTTTACGTAAGCGCGTATTAATGTACATATTAAACATTAAAGTAAGTATAAATAATGCAGCAACACTCGCTATCGCGATGATGTAAGCGATAACTTGAGAGTCTTGAGCGCTTAAAGGCGTGGCTGGTATGTTTTGCTTAATAATAAGCTCGCCAATGGGCTGATCGTTTAACAATAGTAGGTGATGCAGGATACCTTCTTCTTTTAAGTGCTTTTCAGTTTTAACAGAAGCGATGGCTGGTTTACTGCTGCTATATACCAACTGAGTATCTGATGTAGCATTGAAGCGATATAGAGTATATTCAAAGTCACCGTCTAATAAGGAGGTTAAATCAAGTAACTGTTTTACTTTACCTTGACCATACATAGTTAATGCATCAACCATAGGTAAGTCTAATCTATCGGCAAGCGTTACAATATTAATAGATGATGCTGGTTGGGCTGTCTTAACTTCAGTTTGTGTATAAAATGAGTGGGCAACAATAGCGAGCGCTGTTACAGCAATATTAATGATTAAAAAAAGTGGCAGTAAGCCTTTTACTGGCGATGAGAATTTACTCTGCATTGATTGTTTCCAATTGATGTGTTTTTACTACGATAAGTCCCTATCGTACGTATCTAAGCTAATCGTAACATTTACAAAAAATAATTCACTACGGTTTTAGTCTGATTTAGTTATATTTATTTATAGTTATAGCCCGATTTGTGGTAAAAATGAACGTTATTAATAAAAAATGTACTGAGTTGTCTGAAAACCGTTCAAACAGTTATAAAGAAGAAAAAAAAAGTTGACTTGTAAGGGCAAAACTCGTTTAATACGCCGCACGCCCAGATAGCTCAGTCGCTAGAGATGAGTGGGAATTGCATTAAAAATCGTTTAAGATTTTTAATTAGCACTGTTTAAGTGCCTCGATAGCTCAGTTGGTAGAGCAGAGGATTGAAAATCCTCGTGTCCCTGGTTCGATTCCGGGTCGAGGCACCATTTATTAAAGTAGTGGTGTTTAATCAACAGTTTAAACATTATTACGCGTGCCTTAGCACAAAGTTTTGTGTGCCGACTTAGCTCAGCTGGTAGAGCAACTGACTTGTAATCAGTAGGTCAACCGTTCGACTCGGTTAGTCGGCACCATTTATTTAAAGTTAATTGTAAAGTATCACAATTAATTAGCACAGTTTATGTGCCTCGATAGCTCAGTCGGTAGAGCAGAGGATTGAAAATCCTCGTGTCCGTGGTTCGATTCCGCGTCGAGGCACCATTTACTTTAAGTTCTCAATCTTTAAAATTGAACGTGCCTTAGCACACAGTTTTGTGTGCCGACTTAGCTCAGCTGGTAGAGCAACTGACTTGTAATCAGTAGGTCAACCGTTCGACTCGGTTAGTCGGCACCATTTATTGAAAGTTAATTGTAAAGTATCACAATTAATTAGCACAGTTTATGTGCCTCGATAGCTCAGTCGGTAGAGCAGAGGATTGAAAATCCTCGTGTCCGTGGTTCGATTCCGCGTCGAGGCACCATTTATTGAAAAGCCTTGCTTATGCAAGGTTTTTTTATTTTAAGTGCTTTATAAAAGTTCTCAATCTTTAAAATTGAACGTGCCTTAGCACACAGTTTTGTGTGCCGACTTAGCTCAGCTGGTAGAGCAACTGACTTGTAATCAGTAGGTCAACCGTTCGACTCGGTTAGTCGGCACCATTTATTCAAAAGCCTCGCTTATAGCGAGGCTTTTTTGTTTTCAACTTGAGAATTAAAAATACCCATAGTTAAGAGCAAAGCAACTGACTTGTAATCAGTAGTCTGTATAAGTTATCCGTTCGACTTAGTTAGTCGGCAGCATTTATTTAAAAGCCTCGCTTATAGCGGGGCTTTTTTGTTTCTATATATCTAATACCAACCCGCAATAATACTTAATTAAGCGAATTGGAATGATCTCTTAGACACATTGCAAAAATTTAATTTCTTATTATTAAAAATTGCTGAACATTTGCTCATTTTTACCGTATAACTGGCTATTATGTTAGTTCATCGCTAGCTATGTAATGTTATGTAAAGTAGGTTGAGCAAAAGTTGCCAAAGTGCTTGAATTACGTTCATAAATAGCAGTAATTTAGGTTTAATTATGATTTGGCAATGCAAGCCAACCCTATTGGCAATTAGTGTGATGCTGCTTAGCGGCTGTGCGAGTGATTTTAACTCGTCGCAGCGCATGCAAGCGCCTAATAATATGCCACAGCAATGGCAGCAAGAAGCATCAAGCTCGGTATTAAAAGTACAAGAGCAATGGCTTACACAACTACAAAACCCTACGCTTAACAAATTTGTACAACAAGCACTTAAAAACAACCAACAGCTTTTACAAACTAGTTACGATGTAGAAATTCAAAAACAACAGCTTATAGTATCGGGTGCAGCGCTTTGGCCTAGCCTCGATTTATCAACGCGTACTAGCCGTAGTAAAGACAACCGCCCAGTGAGCTACGACAACGCAAGTTCAGTTAGTTTAAATTTAACTTACGAGGTTGATTTATGGGGTAAGCTTTCAGATTCAAAGCGCGAAGCTAATCTTAACTATTTAGCGCAACAGGCCCGGTTTGAGCAAGCTAAACAGCAACTCGTTGCTGATGTAGTAACTGGCTGGTTTGATGTTGTTACATCGCAACAATTACTCGATTTATTTAAACGTCGCGAAGCCAACGCACAGCAAAACCTAGATATTATCGAGTCTGGCTATCGCCAAGGTATAAACGAAGCACTCGATGTATATTTAGCCCGTAATGAGCTCAATACTGAACGCGCTCGCATTGCCACTCAAACGGCGAACCTATCGGCTTCAGCACGTGTACTTGAGCGTTTACTGGGTGAATACCCAAAAGGTGCCATTACTGCTAGTAGCGACTTACCCGTTATTAATACCGATATTCCACTAGGCTTACCTTCTGAACTTATAACACGTAAACCTACGCTGCGAGCAAGTTGGTATGATCTTTTAGCCACCGACGCTTCATTGGCGTATGCGCACAAACAACGCTTTCCAAGTTTAGATTTAACAGCTTCACTAAGTGATAGCACCGACAGGGTAAGCGACTTGTTTTCTCCATCAAGCCTTGCATGGTCGTTATTAGGTAGTATTTCAGCACCACTTTTTGAGGGCGGACGCTTAAAAGCGAATGAAGAAATAGCGCGCCTTAGTACTCAAAAGCAAGAGCAACTTTATTTGCAAACGCTTTACGATGCATTTGGTGATGTAGAAAATGCGATTTCACAGCAGCAGTCTCTTAAATCACAATATAGCAGCACCCTTGAGGCGCAAGAAAACGCACTTGCAGCAGAGCAGTTGTCGTTTGAGCAATATCAAAGTGGTTTGGTAACTTACACTACGGTGCTTGACGCACAAGACAGGTCTTTCGATGCACAAAGCTCCTTAATCGACATTAAAAACCAATTAATAGCTAACAGAATTAACTTACATGTTGCCCTTGGTGGTGATTTTGCAAAGCCCTCAAGTGAACTAAAGAGCAATAATGATGAAAACTAAAACAGCAAAAATTATTATTCCAGCGGTGGTTATTATTGCCACTATTTTAATTGTTATGTTTATTAAAGGTAATCCGCCAGAGGCTAAACGCTTTGGCTCACCTCCTAAAGCATCAATAAGCGTGGCTGCGCTTGAGCTTAAACCACAAAATTACCAAGTGATGATTGATAGCTACGGTACGGTAAAACCACGTACACAAAGTTTATTAGTTGCTCAGGCATCTGGGCAAATAATTGAAGTAAGTGATGACTTTAGAGAAGGCGGCTTTTTTGAAAAGGGCGACGTACTTTTAAAGCTAGACGATAGAGATCATCAAGCTGAAGTTAAATCTGCTCAAGCCAATTTATTAACCGCAGAGCAAGGCTTATTAGAAGAAAAAGCGCGTGGACAACAAGCTATTACTGATTGGAAACGCCTTGGTGGCTCAAATCAGGCAAGCAGCTTAGTACTGCGTGAACCACAACTTGCAGCAGCCGAAGCAGAAGTTTTATCGGCGCAAGCAGTACTTGAAAAAGCCATGCTTGATTTAGAGCGCACTAAAGTAACCGCGCCATATGCGGGTCGTATACTTAGCCGTAGTGTTGATTTGGGGCAAGTTGTTACTAACAATACCCAGCTTGCCACTATTTACGCAATCGATAGCGTAGAGATTCGTTTACCGATTAAAAATAAAGATCTTCCGTTCGTAAATTTACCAGAGCAATATCGTGATGGCGCCAAAAATCAAGCAGGTTCAATTGTTAAATTTACCTCTGACTTAGTGGGTGAGCAAACGTGGCAAGGGCAGCTAGCGCGTACCGAAGGTGCTATAGATGAAGGTGCACAACAGCTTTACGTAGTTGCTAAAATTAACGACCCATATAAAGCAACGGCTAATAACCAGTACCCAATAAAAATAGGGCAATATATAAAGGCGCAAATTACCGGTAAAACAGTTCCTAACGCACTTATAATCCCTAACAGTACTATTTATCAAGGGACGTATGTTTATGTTGTTGAAGAGGGTGTACTTAAGCGTAAAGACATTACACTTGCTTGGCAAAATGCGACACAAGCGATGATAAAAACGGGATTAAATCCAAATGATAAACTGGTTATTACTCCACTAGGGCAAGTGAGTTCTGGAACTCAAGTAAGTATTTTAGGCGAACAAAGCACAGAGCAACCTAAAAGCCGAGGAGCTAATGGGCAAGGTAAAGGAAAGCGCCCGACGCCAGAGCAGCTTGAGCAAAAAGCAAAAGAGCAGGGTATTAGTGTTGAAGAGCTAAAAAAACGCCGCGCAGCAAAGCAAGGAGATAAGCCATGATCGCTTGGTTTGCCAAAAACCATGTTGCTGCTAACTTATTGCTAGTAACGCTGTTACTGTCGGGACTTTTTAGCTTATCAAGCAAAATACCGCTTGAGGTATTTCCTTCATTCGAAACTGACATGATAAGCGTAAATGTAAGTTTGCGTGGTTCAACACCAGAGGATGTAGAGCAAGGTGTAACTATACGAATAGAAGAAGCCGTACAAGATTTAGAGGGCATAAAGCAAATATTTAGTCGCTCTTCTGAAGGTTCTGGCTCTGTGACAATAGAAGTGGAAAGCGGTTACGACCCTCGTGAGCTTTTAGCTGATATAAAAAGTCGTGTAGACGCAATTAACACTTTTCCAGCCGATGCTGAAAAGCCGATAGTAGCGCTTGCTGAGCGAATTCGTGAAGTTATCGCGGTTACCGTATCGAGTGACTACGGCGAAAAAGAAACCCGCGAATACGCAGAAACAGTACGCGATCAAATCCTACGTTTACCTAATGTAACGCAGGTAGAGCTAAGTGGCGTTCGTGATTACGAAATAGCCATTGAAGTAAGCCAAGATATTCTTCGTCAGTACGATTTAAGCTTGGCACAAATATCGAGTGCTATTTCTAATTCAAGCTCAGATATTTCTGCTGGTAACTTAAAAACAGAAGGCGGGGACGTACTTATAAGCTCTAAAGGGCAAGCATATCGTAAAGATGAATTTGCCAGCATTGTTGTTAAAAACCAAGCCGATGGCACTATTATTCGCTTAGGCGATATAGCGACTATAAAAGATGATTTTGAAGAAACACCAGTACGTACTCGCTTTAATGGTAAGCAAGCTGCATTTATCGACGTATATCGAATTGGTCCACAAAGTGCGATTACAGTTGCTGACGATGTTAAAAACTACATAAAAGAGCAGCAAAGCTCTCTCCCGCAAGGGTTTGAACTAAGTTACTGGGATGATGATTCGGAGCTGGTTAAAAGTCGTATTTCGACCCTTACTACCAATGCTTTACAAGGCGGTATTTTAGTACTGGCTTTACTTACTTTGTTTTTACGCCCTGCAATTGCATTTTGGGTATTTATTGGTATTCCGGTTTCGTTTATGGGCGCGTTTATAGCGATGCCTATTTTTGGCGTAACCCTTAATATTATGAGCTTATTTGGCTTTATATTGGTACTGGGGATTGTTGTTGATGACGCCATAGTTACCGGCGAAAACGTTTACACTCACCTAAAAACGGCTAAGTCGGGCGAGCAAGCCGCAATTTTAGGTACTCAGGAAGTAGCAACACCAGTAACATTTGGTGTGTTAACTACCGTTGCTGCCTTTTTACCTTTGGCCTTTATTGAAGGGGCGCGTGGTGCCTTGTTTGCACAAATACCGGTAGTGGTTATTCCGGTATTATTGTTTTCATTGATTGAATCTAAATTTGTACTACCAGCACATTTAAAATATATAAAACTACGCCACGAAAAAGGCGAACCTTCAAAGTTTGATGTTATTCAACAGCGTTTTGCAGATGGATTTGAAAACGCGATTTTAAAATACTATCAACCCACTTTAAATTTAGCACTGCGCCATAAATTGGCTTCGGTAAGTTTGTTTATTGGTGTATTTGTTATAATTTTAACCATGATCACCAGCGGTTGGACTAAGTTTGTATTTTTCCCGCGCATACCAAGCGAAACAGTCCGCGTTAACTTAACACTACCGACAGGTACACCGTTTGAAGTAACTAATAAATACGTAATTGACATGTCGCAAAAGGCGCAGCAATTACAAGAAAAGTACCGCGATCCGGATACTGGCGAAAGCGTTATTTTAAATATATTAGCCACAACAGGCGGGCGTGGTGGTGTATCTAATTCAGGCTCTGTACGCTTTGAAATAACACCGGCTGAAAAGCGTGAATCAGACATAGGATCACGAGAACTTGCCAGCGAATGGCGCGATTTAATTGGTGTGATACCAGGCGCCGAAAGTTTAACGTTTAGAGCCGAAATTGGCCGAAGTTCTGACCCCATTGATGTTCAGCTTAGCGGCACTTCGTTGACTATTTTACAAGACGTGGCTGATCACATTAAAACCCGTTTATCGACCTATCCAACGGTATTTGATATTGCCGATAGTATGTCCGACGGTAAAGAAGAGTTACAAATAGAGCTTACGCAACAAGGTTTAGCGCTGGGCTTAAATAGAGTCAATGTAGCTGGGCAAGTACGTAACTCGTTTTTTGGCTCGCAAGCACAACGTATTCAGCGAGGCAGGGATGACGTACGTGTAATGGTACGCTTACCTATAGATGAGCGCCGCTCTGTAGCTGACCTACAAAACATACTTATAAATACGCCTGATGGAGGCTCAGTGCCTTTATCGCACGTGGCAACACTTACTGCTGGGCAAAGTCCATCAACTATTAATCGAATTGACCGTTACCGCACATTAAACGTAACAGCCGATATCGAAAAAAATAATACCAACATGACCATACTGCAGGCTGACCTAACGGAGTATTTAGATGGGTTAATGCAGCAATATCCTGGAGTAGATTACAAACTAGAAGGTGAGGCTAAAGAGCAAAGAGAGTCGTTTGGTTCGTTGGCTTGGGCACTTGTGTTTGTATTTTTTATTATTTATGCGCTATTAGCAATACCGCTTAAATCTTACTTACAACCAATCATAGTAATGAGTGTAATCCCATTTGGCATGATAGGTGCTGTAGTAGGACATTGGATTATGGGAATGGACTTAACTATTATGAGTTTACTCGGTATGCTTGCGCTAACCGGGGTGGTGGTAAATGATTCGCTTGTACTCGTTGATTTTATTAATAAAAAGCGCAGTGAAGGTGGTAAAGTTCTCGATGCTATAAAAATTGCAGGTGCATCGCGTTTTCGCCCTGTAATGCTAACTAGTTTAACGACCTTTATTGGTTTAATGCCATTACTGTTTGAAAAAGCGACTCAAGCACAGTTTTTAATACCAATGGCGGTGAGCTTAGGGTTTGGGATTATTTTTGCTACCTTTATTACTTTATTGTTAGTACCAATAAACTACATGCTAATGGAGCGTTTTCAAGGTTGGTTTAAATAACTTCACTCTTAAATACGTGATTATTAAAGCTGTAGGTAAGTAATTATCTGCGGCTTTTTTTATAAGCTAAAAAGTAATATTAGACAATTGAAGATAAGTGAATAAAAAATTTAGATAAATATAAGAGTAAACAGGAAGGTTAATTTTTTTTGATAAAGCCTTTTAAAGGCGAGGGTTTGCTAAAAAGGTGTTCCCCAAGATACGGTACTCGGTTTCAGTCCTGAAACCAGAAGGTTTCAGGGCGGGAATCTGCGGTTTACCGTAGGCTTCTCGGTACATGCCGAGCCTGCACAATAGTAGACGAACAGAAACCCTGGTATAAAATTTATCGGCTCAGGGACTTAACTAAGCTCCGGTACCCCAGGGAACAATTTAAGTATATAAGACATAATCCAATCCTTAAACCCCAAACGTAAAAAATTAAACCGTTCGCTTAGTTTTTCCGCACCTTTAACTCATCATTTACTTTATCGCATGGTTTTTGAGCTTGATCATACAATTAATTGGAGTTGCTTTTTATCGAGTGGTAGCATTGCCTTAACTTGCAAAGCGAAGATTCGATTATGAACGATTTACCCGATTACGAAAAAGCTCAACTGCTTTTAGAAAAAAATGAAATATTTGTATCACCTGCTGAAGCGCATGGTGTGATTAGTGGTTTACTTGCGTGTGGTTTAACCATTGACGACAAAGAATACTTAGGCCTTTTGAGTGATGTGTTTAACGATGGTGAATCGTTTAGTAACGATTTAAAACAGTTTTTTGGCACTATTTATAAGCAAGTAGTCGCGAGCTTTAATGATGATGAATTTCAGTTTGATTTATTTTTACCAAGCGACGACGAAACACTCATCGATCAGGCTAATGGCCTCGTATCATGGGTAGCGGGTTTTATGCTTGGTTTTGGTTTAAAGCAAAAAGACTACGGTAAACTATCGAGTGATGTTAAAGAGGTTATTACTGACTTTAGCGAAATCACTCGCCTAGATACTACTTTTGAAGAAACCGAAGAAGACAGCCAAGCGCTGCACGAAGTGATTGAATATGTGCGTGTATCAGCACTACTTTGTTTTGCAGAGCTTGGTAAAGAGCAAAGCACGCAAAGTACTAAAAAAACACTTCATTAACTTTTAAAAAGTAAAACGGGTTGGTTAATAATGGTTGAAGTAAAAAAGTCAGAGTTTAAAGCACGTCGCGAGCGCTTACTTGCTCAAATGGATGAAAATAGCGTTGCTATTATTCCCGCTGCGAGCGAAGTTACGCGCAGCCGCGATACCGAATATGCATTTAGACAAGATAGCGACTTTTTTTATTTAACTGGCTTTAACGAACCCGACGCCGTACTTGTACTCTGTAATAACAGCGATGCACCCAGTACTTTATTTTGCCTAGATAAAGACAAGCTTGCAGAAATTTGGCATGGCCGCAGAGTTGGCTTTGATAAAGCTAAAAGTGACTACCTGTTTGATGAAGCTTACCTGCTAAGTGAATTAAACGGTAAAACACTCGATATGCTAAATGCAAAAAATGCGCTCTATTTTGCACAAGGTGCTTACCCTTCATTTGATAGCAAAGTGTTTTCGTTACTAGGTACACTTCGAAGTGGCTCTCGAAAAGGCCTCAAAGCACCGAGTAATTTAAAAGAAATACGCGGCCTTATTCATGAAATGCGTTTGTTTAAATCGCCAAGCGAGATAGATGTTATGCGAGAAGGCTGTGAAATTAGTGCGCGAGGGCACATGCGCGCTATGCGTTATTCGCACCCCGGAGCTACTGAATTTCAGCTAGAGGCAGAGCTGCATCATCATTATGCTATGAATGGTGCGCCGCACCCTGCATACGGCACAATTGTTGGTAGTGGCGACAACGCCAATATTTTACATTACACGCAAAATAGCGACGTATTAAAAAATGGCGACCTGGTACTTATAGACTCCGGTTGCGAGCTACAAGGTTACGCCGCCGATATCACCCGTACTTTTCCAGTAAATGGACAATTTAGCGAAGAGCAAGCCGCGCTTTATAATATTGTTCTTAAAGCGCAAGAAGTTGCTTTTGATGAAGTAAAACCCGGCGGGTTTATGTCGCATGCTAATAAACGTGCAATGGAAGTAATGACCCAAGGTTTACTTGATTTAGGTATTTTAATTGGCGACTTTGACGAGCTAATGGCAAAAGGTGCGTGTAAAGAATATTACATGCACGGGCTTGGGCATTGGCTTGGTTTAGATGTACATGATGTTGGCGATTACAAAGTAAATAACGCTGAGCGGGCATTTGAGCCGGGTATGGTACTCACTATAGAGCCAGGGCTTTATATAAGCGAAGACTCAAGCGCACCGCAAAAATACAAAGGCATTGGCATTCGTATCGAAGATAACTTGCTAGTTACCGAAACCGGCCATGAAAACTTGACCCTAAGCGTACCTAAAAAAATTAGCGATATAGAAGCACTTATGCAAAGTGCTAAAAACGTATAAAGCTCGGAGAGTAAAGTGGCTAAGCAGTTTGATGTAGTTATTATTGGCGGTGGTTTAGCGGGAGCAAGCTGCGCATTAAGTGTGGCTAAAACTAATCCCGCGTTAAATATTGCCGTTGTAGAAGCGAATCAAGTAACCGGCGACTACCACCCAAGCTTTGACGACAGAAGCATTGCACTTGCTCAGCAATCGGTAGAGTATTTACAAAGCCTCAATTTATTTGAGCAAAATGCCCCTTACACCGCAGCAATCAAAAAAGTGAGCGTGTCTGATAGAGGCCACTTTGGCAAAGCGCACATTAATTGCGACGAATTTGCTAAGCCCTCACTTGGTTACGTAGTAGAAGTAAATCCATTTGGCCGAGCGCTCCACCTGCGTTTAACACAGTCAAATATTACGCTTTTGTGCCCCGATAGCGTAACTGCCATCGAGAAAACTCTGCATAGCAATACACTCACCCTACAAAGCGGCGAGCAATTAAATGCAGCACTATTGGTTATTGCTGATGGCGCACAATCACCCACACGCAATTTACTCGGGCTTGGTTTTAATACCCTGCCTTATGAACAAGGCGCTATTATTGCTAATGTAGAAGTGGCTGGTGGGCATAATAATCATGCCTTTGAGCGCTTTACACAAAACGGGCCTATGGCGTTATTACCCATGAGCAATAACCGTTATTCGTTAGTGTGGTGTATGCGCCAAGAGCAGGTTGAACAATACATGGCACTCAGTGAACAAGATTTTTTAAGTGCCCTGCAAAGCGCGTTTGGCTATCGCGGTGGTCAATTTACTAAAGTAGGCATGCGCACGAGTTACCCGCTCGTTTACGGGCAAGTTGAGTCTTTAACTGCGCACCGTACAGTGGTTATTGGTAATGCTGCACATGCTATTCATCCTATTGCAGGGCAAGGTTTTAATTTAGGTCTTCGCGACGTACAAGTACTTAGTAATTTAATAGCAGATAGCCAGCACGATTTAGGCAGCTATGCGTTTACACGTGAATATTCAAAAAAACGCAGTGATGATATAAAAACAGTAATGAGTTTAACAGATGCACTTGTTAGGCTTTTTTCGAATTCATCGCGAGTGCTCGCATTGGGGCGCAGTATTGGGTTGTTTTCGATGGATTTATTTCCCGCATTAAAAGCGCCATTAGCCAAACAGTTAATGGGGCAAGTTAAACAAGGTAGGCGTTTATGAAGCAAGCACAGGTTTGTATTGTAGGTGGCGGCTGTGTAGGGCTAACACTAGCACTTGGATTGGCAAAAGCCGATATAAGCGTCGTTGTACTCGACGGCGCACCAACACAAGCGTTACCAACTGACGAATATGGTTTGCGCGTAAGTGCGTTAAGCATTGCAAGTCAAACCTTGCTTGAACAATTAAATGTATGGCCCGAAATTATCGCACAGCGAGCGTGCGCTTATACGCATATGGATGTACGTGATGCCGACAGCTTTGGCAAAATAGCGTTTAATAACGAGCAACTTGAGCTTGAACATTTAGGCCACATTGTTGAAAACGACATTATTCGCTACGCGCTTATAAAAGAGCTAGAGCAACAAAGTAGTGCAACACTAATGTTTGATACGCAGTATCAGCAAATACATCAAAGCGAATCTGATGTATTTATAACGCTTAAAAGCGGCGAGCCAATTATTGCAAAACTGCTGGTGGCCGCTGACGGTGCAAATTCAGCTATACGTAAACAATTTAATATGGCGCTTAGCTTTAAAGATTACGATCACCATGCGCTAGTCGCGACGGTTAAAACTAAAGAGCAACATGCAAACACCGCACGCCAAGTATTTTTACCAACAGGCCCACTCGCATTTTTACCACTGAGCGATGCCAACACCCATTCAATAGTGTGGTCTACCAGCCCAAACCACTGCGATGAGCTCCTTGCTATGGATGATAACACCTTTAATAGAGCCGTAATGGCTGCCATAGATGGCCAATGCGGCTTGTGTGAAGTGCAAAGTGCG
Source organism: Pseudoalteromonas sp. NGC95 (assembly GCF_015864705.1). NCBI lineage: Bacteria > Pseudomonadati > Pseudomonadota > Gammaproteobacteria > Alteromonadales > Pseudoalteromonadaceae > Pseudoalteromonas > Pseudoalteromonas sp. NGC95. Next base: position 100,271 of record NZ_JADYWR010000012.1, on the reverse strand, counting down.
CGCACTGCTTTCCCACTTAAAATGCGCTACGCCCAGCAATGGGTTTCAGGCAAAGTGGTACTCATTGGCGATGCTGCACATACAATCCATCCACTTGCAGGGCTTGGTATGAACCTAGGCCTAAAAGATGCGGCTTATTTAATTGAGCTTTTAACAAGCGATAGCAGCAAGGAGTTTGCAAGCACTCGCACACTGCGCGATTACGAGCGCACTCGTAAGCTCGATGCACAAAAGCACATAGCTATGATGCAAGGGCTAAAAGAGCTATTTGAAGGTGCAAACCCAGTTAAAAAACTTATTCGTGGAGTAGGGCTATCATTAGTTGATAATCTTGGGCCAATCAAGCACCTGTTCGCCAAAGAAGCGATAGGAAAGTAACGTAGGTTGGGAAGAGTGGAACGAAACCCAACGAGAAAAATAGTAGTTTTAGCTGCCAGCTTTCAGTCAAAGAAAAACGATGTTTAGTTTAAACATCGGTTTTTTGTTTTAAAATAGTTTTGAACATATTAAAAGCTACGCTTTTCGCGTGAGCAAGCTCGGCGTCTACATGCAAAGTTTAACACTGAGCTTAATCTTACCTGTAGGCGTTTAGCTTGCTGACGCGACGAGCGTAGCTCGTAATTACTATCGTTAGTTAAAAAGCGCTTTGCGTTAAATGAGCTACAAATTCTTTTGTGCTTCATTCACCATATCTTTGAGCGCATCAATTAACAGCGGGTCTTTTTTGTTTTCTTTTGCAAGCTCGAGTGCGTGTTTCATGCTGGTAACGGCTTCTTTAAACTGTTTGTCTGCAGTGTACCCTTGCGATAAACGCATGTGAGAATAAGTTGCATTTGGGTAATCGGTAGTAAAATGTTTAAGCGTGGTAATAGCTTTAGCTGTATTACCAAACTTTTGCTGGCTATGAGCAAACTCTACATAAACATCTTGTGGAATTTTAAGCTCAAACCCGTACTTATCACTAAGTGCTTGGTAATAACCTGTAATGAGCGATACATCAGCAAACTTTCCGTGCTCGTCAGTAACCTTAAATATTAGGTCGCTAAATAAGTGAATTAGGCTATCGCTAAGCGCTGGTAGTATGGTGCCCATATGAGTAAAAGCGGGGTAATGCTTATATTCCCATTTAAGCTGCGAGGGCGTTTGTTGTTCTAAATTTACCAAAGTATTTAATACGCCTGTATAAAAGCGTGCTCCTTCGCTTGCTACACTAATAAATAACGCCTGATCACCTTTAGGGTTTTTAGTGTATTTTATAATATTATTTTTTAATTCCTCATCACTCCACCAACTGTTTGGGCTTATAGCTATATAGTTATTAAATAACTCAGGCTGATTAACTAAAGTATAAAGCGCCAAAGTACCTGCATTAGAGTGGCCAATTAAGGTGTTGTAGCCGTTAGTTGAGTAATTACTGTTTATATAAGGCATGAGTTCATCAGACACAAACTTTAAAAACTTGTCGGTTTGCCCTGCGTCAGGCCATTTGTTTTTAACAAAAGTTTGAAACTCTGTTTTAGGCTCGCCTTCTACTTTGGGTAAATAATCGCGAACACGGTTAGTTGTATCAATACCAACGAGCATTGCGTTAGGTATCTGCTCGTAATCAACAAGGGATTTAATAACACCAGACGTCGTATGAAAGTGCTCAACACCATCAAGTAAATAAATAACATAAAGCGGCTGATCGTCTTTTACAGTGTCAGGTATGAAAATTTTAATGGGTCTGTCTTCGTTAAGTATTTTTGACTGCAGAATGACTTTTTTACCAACGGTTATGTCAGTTGTATTGGTTTTTGCGTGGCTTAAAAATGGTGTACTAAAAGTAAGTATTAATACAAGCGATAGTAAGAGCTTCATAAATATCCTTATTTAATAATGTATTGCTTAATAATTGCACGGCTTTAAGCTTGAGTAAATGTTTATATTTTCGGGGTAAACATAAAGCTTAAGCAATTAAAAGCTATCGCTTTTCACGCGAGTAAGCTCGGCTTCTACAAGAGACATTGCACTCTGTGCTTAACTTTTTCGGTAGGCGAGCAGCTTGCTGACGCGACGAGCGAAGCTCGTAATAATTACCTTTTAACTCTTATCTATAAAAGCTTAAAAAAACCTGCTTGCTTAATTATCCGTCTAAGCGTAAAATGCGCGCTCATTTCGGCTTTTAAACTATTAATTCCTTGCCTTAAACCGACCGGCCGAAACGGTAGAAGGCTCTATTAACCGTAAGGAATATCCATGCGTCATTACGAAATCGTATTCATGGTTCACCCAGATCAGAGTGAGCAAGTTGCTGGTATGATCGAACGTTATACTGGTTCTATCACTGAAGCTGGTGGTGTTATCCACCGTCTTGAAGATTGGGGCCGTCGTCAATTGGCTTACCCAATTAACAAGCTTCATAAAGCTCACTATGTTCTTATGAACGTTGAAGCACCAACTGAAGTAATCAGCGAGCTAGAAACTACTTTCCGCTACAACGATGCAGTGCTTCGTAACTTAGTTATCCGCACTAAAACTGCTGAAACTGAAGCGTCTCCTCTTGCAAGAGAAGAGAAGAAAGAAGCACCAGCTGCTTAATTGTTTTGAGTCCTAGCATGGCATGTAATCAGCAGTTACTATAATGGTTAGCCCATATATGAATCAGCTGGTTATATCTGGGGTAGTTTGTAAAACTCCCAAGTTTAGCCAAAGCCCTGCTGGCATCCCGCATTGTATTTTTGTTGTAGAACATAAATCGATGCAAACCGAAGCAGATCTTAACCGTAATAGTTACGTGAGGCTTCAGGTAGTTGCCAGTGGAAAGCAAATGCAACAACAGACTCAACATTTGCACGTTGGGCAGGCATTGCAAGTGAGTGGTTTTTTAAATCGCCACGAAGGTCGTAACGGCCTTAGCCAATTGGTTTTGCATGCTCAGCATATAGAAAGAATTATTTGAGGAATTAATCTCATGGCACGTTATTTCAGACGTCGTAAGTTCTGCCGCTTTAAAGCGGAAGGCGTAAAACAAATCGATTACAAAGATCTAGCTACTCTTAGAAACTATGTTACAGAAAGTGGCAAAATCGTACCTAGCCGTATCACAGGTACTAGCGCTAAATTTCAGCGCCAGCTAGCAACTGCTATTAAGCGTGCTCGCTACTTAGCCCTTCTTCCATACACTGACTTACATAAGTAAGCAGCGGATTAACAGTTTTTAAAAGGTGTAGAAACATGCAAGTTATTCTACTAGATAAGATCGCTAACCTAGGTAGCCTAGGTGAACAGGTTGTAGTTAAATCTGGTTTCGCACGTAACTTCCTTTTCCCTCAAGGTAAGGCAGTTCCTGCGACTAAAGCTAACATTGAAACGTTTGACGCTCGTCGTGCAGAACTTGAAGCGAAAATCGCTGAACAGTTAGTTGCTGCACAAGCACGCGCTGAAAAACTAGAAGCATTAGCAGAAGTTACATTAGTATCTAAAGCTGGTGACGAAGGTAAGTTATTCGGTTCAATCGGTACTCGTGACATCGCTGACGCTATCTCAGCTGTTGGTGTTGAAGTTGCTAAGTCAGAAGTTCGTTTGCCTCTAGGTACTATCCGTGAGACAGGTGAATTTGACGTATCAATTTCAGTTCACTCAGACGTAACGGCTACTATTAAAGTAATCGTAATCGCTGAAGCTTAATTTTTAATTAAGCGACAAAAGCCGTGCTATTAGCACGGCTTTTTTGTGTCTGTAATTTGGCTAACTTTATTAGTTAAGGGCACAGTTAAATACAACCTCGTATAAGCCCCTTTTTTATTCGATTATTTTTTCATTCCCTTTAAACCTTTTCGAACTGTTATTACGTCTAACTTATCAATACACTAACTCAATAATAATAATTAAAAGGCGACATCACGGATGTTACACGTTAAACCCGAACAAACGCCTTTATGCGAAGCTAAACTCATTGAGCGTATTAAATCAGGTGATCAATGCGCATACACAACGCTTTATGAGTTACATATAAAACGAGTCTACGGTTTATGTTTACGCTTATTAGCGGACCAAGCGCATGCTGAAGATGCAGCCCAAGAAGTGTTTGTACAGGTATGGCGTAAAATAGCGCAATTTGACGGTCGCTCGCAGTTTTCTACTTGGCTCTACAGCGTTGCCAGTAATGTTGCGATTAACTACTTACGCAAGCAAAAAAATTGGCTGCAAAAAGTTGTGAGCATTGAACACTGCGGTATGGATGAGCAATCAGCTAATGACTGCAAAGGCTTAAATGGTCTCGATAAATTAATAGTAAGGCTTCCTGAGCGCGCACGTATGGTGTTTGTGTTGTTTGCAATCGAAGGTTACAGGCACGAGGAAATAGCCGATCAGTTAGGTATGGCTGTTGGTTCAAGTAAGTCGCAATATCATCGTGCTAGGCAGCTACTACAAGAGTGGTATGAAAATGAATAAACCAAATTTTGACGACTATTTAAATGAGTCATTAAACACGCTTGATAAAGACATTACGCCACAAAAAGACCTGTGGGCGGGAATTGAGCGAGCAATGGTTAGTAATAAGCAGGACCTAAAAGGCACTGCTATTTGGCCAAAACTAACAGCAATAGCTGCCTGCACATTAGCTGCTTTAATTGCTGTAAATCTATTTGTTATAGCGCCCAAGCCACAACCCGTAGTGGCTATAAGTGATTACTTTTCGGCGCAAAAAAACAGTTTGTTGGTTGAATATGAAAATAAAGAAGCATTGACCACTAACTGGCAAACGCAGCTACAAGAGCTTGAAAACGCAGAGCAAGCAATAAAGCAAGTTCTTGAAAATGAGCCACAAAACCAAGCGCTACTAACAATGTTAGCGCAAATATATCAACAACAACTTGATTTAATTAACAAGGTGCACGCGCCACGTTGGCAGCACATTTAGGAGTACGACATGAAAGCGATTTTATTAGGACTGAGCTTATTTCCGTTGGCGGTATTAGCGGGTGAAAAAATAGATAAGCAAATAGACGTACCAAGTGGCGGCACTATTTTTATTGAAAACCAACGCGGTGATATACATATTACAGGCTGGGATAAAAACGAATTTAAAGTATCTGGCGAGCTTGATGACAAAGCCGAGGGTTATGAGCTTAAAACAAATGGCGATAAAACTCAGTTTATTGTAAAAATGCCACGTAAATCAAATTGGAGTAATAATGGCGATGGCTCAAGCCTAACCATATTTATGCCTAAAAGCAGTAGTTTAGAGTTTGCTGGCGTTAATGTATCGGTGACTGCGAAAGAGCTAAAAAATGGCGCTGAAGTTGATGTGGTTAATGGCGAAATTACGGTAGATGATATTACTGGCAACATTAAGCTCACCACCGTAAATGGTGATGTAAATGCAGAAAACCTAAGTGGTAATATTCAATTTGAAACCGTAAATGGCGAAATTAACGATAGAAAATCAAGTGGTGAACTACGTTTTAGCGCTGTTAATGGCGATATTAAATCAACCTCAAGCGCCAATGATGTGCGCCTTGAAAATGTAAATGGCGATATAGATTTTACGCTATCGTCAATTAAAAACTTACGTATTAACACGGTGAATGGCGAAGCCGAAGTACATATTAAAGAGCTTTTAAAAGGCGGTGATGTACGTTTTGAATCGGTAAGTGGCGATGGTGATTTTTACTTTCCTGACAGCGTATCTGCAAATTTTGAAATTAAAGCGCACGCTAATGGCAAAATCATTAATAAAGTTACTAGCGATAAAGTCAGTAAAGCTAAATACGGCCCAGCCAGTGATTTAGAATTTAGCATTAATGGCGGTAATGCTAATGTTGAAATGGATACAATTAGTGGACGCATAGAGCTTCGTATTAAATAACGCTCATTCACCTTCACGATTACAAAAAGCAGGAAAAGATTTCCTGCTTTTCTATTTGCACAGCCCCTTCAAGTCGATAGAATAGAGCCATTCAATTTTACTACTGTGAAGTTATGGCCAAACCAGATAAGCAAGTCGATACACTTAAAGTTCCTCCCCATTCAATAGAAGCTGAACAATCTGTTTTAGGTGGCTTAATGCTTGATAACCAAGCGTTTGACCGCGTAGCTGAACTTGTTGTATCACAGGATTTTTATACCCGCACGCATAAGTTAATTTTTGAAGCGATGACGGCACTTGCTGAGATTGGCGATCCGATAGATTTAATCACTATTTCTGAAAGTTTAGAAAAAAATAATAAACTGGCAGGAATTGGTGGCTTTGCTTATTTAGCAGAAATAGCTAAAAACACGCCAAGTGCTGCTAACATTGACGCTTACGCAAGTATTGTACGCGAACGTGCTGTTGTACGTGAAATGATTGGCGTAGCGAACGAAATTGCAGAAGCGGGTTTTAATACCGAAGGACGTACCAGTCACGACTTACTCGATTTTGCCGAAAGCAAAGTGTTTAAAATAGCTGAGCAACGAACAAAAAATAATGAAGGCCCGCAAAGCATTCATAGCATCCTTGAAAAAACCGTTGATAAAATAGAAGAGCTTTATCAATCACCACAAGATGGTGTTACGGGTGTAAGTACAGGTTATGCCGATCTAGATAAAATGACGACAGGCCTGCAACCTTCTGACTTAATTATTGTTGCAGCGCGTCCATCTATGGGTAAAACCACCTTTGCGATGAACCTTGCAGAACATGCTGCAATGACTCAAGACAAACCAGTATTAATTTACTCTCTAGAGATGCCTTCAGAACAAATTATGATGAGGATGTTAGCGTCTCTTGGCCGTATTAACCAAACTAAGGTACGTACTGGTCAATTAGATGATGACGATTGGGCACGACTTTCATCAACAATGGGCTTGTTGATGGAAAAAGGTAAAATGTACGTTGATGATGCATCGGGCTTAACACCTACCGATGTTCGTTCACGTGCAAGGCGTATAGCCCGCGACCATGGTGGTATTAGTATGATCATGGTCGATTACTTGCAGTTAATGCGTGTACCAAGCCTTGCTGATAACCGAACGCTCGAAATTGCTGAAATTTCACGTTCACTTAAAGCACTAGCAAAAGAGCTAAAATGTCCGGTTGTTGCGCTTTCGCAGCTTAACCGTACGCTAGAGCAACGTGCCGATAAACGTCCTATTAACTCAGATTTACGTGAGTCGGGGTCGATAGAGCAGGATGCCGATTTAATCATGTTTATTTACCGTGATGAAGTTTATAACGAAGACAGTACTGACAAAGGTATTGCCGAAATTATCATAGGTAAACAACGTAACGGCCCAATTGGTAAAGTGCGTTTAACATTCCAAGGTCAATTTTCTCGCTTTGATAATTACGCGGGACCAGCGGTAGATGACGATTACTAATGCGCTTAGCCACTGCTGAAATTAATTTAGCTGCACTTGCGCATAATTTAGCGCAAGTTAAGTGCTTTGCACCTAACAGCAAAGTAATGGCGGTGCTAAAAGCAAATGCTTACGGGCATGGTTTAGTAACGATTGCGCAGCATTTAAATAATGCTGACGCATTTGCTGTGGCGCGTATAGATGAAGGGCTTGCCCTTCGAGCTGGGGGCTTAACAAAGCCAATAGTTTTACTAGAAGGCTTTTTTAACAAAGCCGACTTACCTATTTTACTCGCTAATAACTTTCAAACTATTATTCATGATGAATACCAATTAGCCGCGCTTGAAAAAGCAAAGCTTGATGCGCCAATAACATGCTGGTTAAAAGTAAATACAGGTATGCATCGACTAGGTATTGCGCCAGAGCAGTTTGAAGAGTTTTATAATCGCTTACAAAAAACACCTAACGCTAAAAATACCGTTAATTTAATGACCCACTTTTCGTGTGCTGATGATGTTGATAATGCTAAGACGGTTCAACAAATCACGTTATTTGATAACTTAGTGAATGGCATTGAGCAAGCACATTGTTTATCAAATTCTGCCGGTATTATCGCGTGGCCGAGCGGCCATGGTGATTGGGTACGCCCTGGGCTTATGCTATATGGCGTATCGCCAATGGCAAATAGTATTGGGCAACAACATAAATTAAAACCAGTTATGCGCTTAACTACGCGCGTAATTGCAGTGCGTAATGTACCAGCCAATGAGGCGGTAGGGTATGGCGGGCGTTGGAAAAGCGATAAACCAACCAAGTTAGCTGTTGTTGCTATGGGCTATGGCGATGGTTATCCCCGGCACGCTAAAGAGGGCACACCAGTAATAATTGGTAAGCAGCGTTATGGTATTGTTGGCAGTGTTGCTATGGATATGATTAGCGTAGATATAGGCGCTAATGAGCACAATATTAAAGTGGGCGACAGAGTCACTATGTGGGGCCCTGAGCTACCAGTTGAAGAAATAGCATTATGCGCTGATACTATCCCTTACGAGCTATTATGTAATATTACACCGCGCGTAAGTTATGAGTATCAGCGTTAATACAGCTATAAAGCGGTATTTACTCTTTTATAAAGTAAACGTCGCTAAAGCCCATACGGGCAAATTCTTGGTCGCGAAAGTTACGAACAGAAGCAGACCCTTTTGAGGTCATTTCTATTTGCTGTACCATGCTTAAGTAATTAGTCAGATCAATACCTTCGGCGGCAGCAATTGCTTGATACATGTCGTGGTATTTATCTTTAGCGAAATTAATCTCGCGCGGTTCGTTTTTATATTTGTAGGTTATTCTACGTGCCATATTAAGCTCATTTCAATTGAGTGTTGCAGCGATTTTACACTGTATTTAATAACGGCTCTAGCATTGAATGACTTGTTGTAATCGGTAATTAAAATAAAGAGTCAAAAATGAAATTATCAGTAGAGATCAGTAAATACCCACTTCACCAAGATTATATCCCGTTTATTCAGGGCTTTATTGACAGATTAAACGAATACGATGATTTAAAAGTGATTACTAACACGTTATCAACGCAAATTTTTGGTGATTACGATTTAGTAATGCAGGTGTTAAATACCGAAATTAAACGTTCATATGAAGAATTTGGTAAAGCTATTTTTGTATGTAAGTTTCTCTCTGGCGACTTATCGCCTGAATAACCTATANCCTGCATAAATCTTTGATCAATTTAACGAATTAAATTGCACTATAACGTCGTTAAAAATTTTTTATTTAGAACAACTAGATACAAAAATTTTTGCCTAGTTCTAGCGTAATTTTCTTAACGTTAAATAGACCCCGTATATAAGCAGACTGGTATAACAATCGGCACAACTAAACGGTAACTGCATAATATGGACTTTTTAACACAAACCTTAAGTGGTTTTACAGCAATGTCGCATTGGGAATATATTGCGGTAGGGTTGTCGATGGCTTATTTATTATTAGCAATAAAAGAAAGCTTATGGTGTTGGCCAGCGGCATTTTTTAGCACGCTCATTTATACAATAATGTACTGGAATGGCGCATTACTTATGGAGTCATTACTTAATTTTTATTATATGTATATGGCTGTATTTGGCTGGGTTGTATGGCGTAAAGGCAAAGCTGCAAATTTAAATATTACATCGTGGTCGATAAACCGTCATGCTGTTTTAATTAGTTTAACAACCGTAGCTGCAATAGTTATTGGTTACGTTATGCAAAACTATACTCATGCCGATTTTGCTTATCTTGATAGTTTTACAACGTGTTTTGCCGTAGTAACTACTTACTTAGTGGCTAAAAAAGTCCTCGAAAACTGGCTGTACTGGATTGTAATAGATGCCGCTTCTATGTATTTATATTATGAAAAAGGCTATTACCCAACGCTAGCACTCTTTATATTTTATACCATTATGGCAGCGTGGGGCTTTAAAACTTGGTACGAAGAGTACGAACAAAGCCAAGCTAAGCCTCTAGCACAGCTTTAATCAATGATTGAGCATACTCAGTTAGTAAAAATGTGTAGTGCGTTTATAGAGCCTACAAGCATTGTTTCAAGCGAGCGATTATTTAATGGCTTTAGTAACGATAACTTTTTAATACGTACCGAGCAACTAGGGTATTTGTTAAAGTGTTATAAAAGCCATTGGCCAAGTGACGGCCTTGAAGCGCAGCGCTTTTTAAGCGACTTTAATATATGTCCTGCGCCTATTTGGCTTGATAAAGAAAACGGTCGTGCGGTGTTTAATTATATTGAAGGCAAGAGCGCGCAATCGGATATAACGCTTAGCTTTATTAATAAACTTGCTCAAGTGCACAATTACAAAGTGTCTACCGCGCCAATGGATATAGCTAAAGAGCTTCATTTTTATCAAAGCACCGACGTCTATACGCAATATAAACCTCAAATAGAGAAGGCACTCAAAGCCGTTGCAGCTATGTCATTTAATGCAGGCTTTTGTCATAACGACTTAGTAAAAGATAACATTATTGTAAATGCTTCAGGCATGTATTTAATTGACTTTGAATATGCACAAACTAATGATGTGTATTTTGATTTGGCAGCCCTTGCAGTGAGCTTTAATCTTAATGAGAGCAGTGAAAGTGCATTGTTAAATAACTATAAAAATAGTATCGATAAAACAAAAACGTTTAATCCTTCAATGGATAAGCTGAATTACTATAAGCTGTTTTTTTTAGTGTTATGTATTGGCTGGTATGAAGAGCGCAGCATAACTAGTAAATCTGTAATGTTACGCGCGCAGCTAACTAAACTCGTTAATAATACTTTTTTATAGATGTTAAAGACCACCAAAGCGCTCGGCGAGCTCTTTGTATTTTGTTACTTCGGCTGTATCAAATTGTGGTTCACCATTTTCATCTTCTGATTTAGCAATTAATAAACTTTCTCTAGAGAGACGTTTTACACGCTCTACTTTTACACCTAAAAACTCAGCAACTTGCTCAGTAGACATTAAACTCATCATTATTTCCTCGTATTAAATCCATCCGCACAGCGACAATCATAGTTTCAATGTTACTAAACCGTTACTGTTTCCTATTCAATAAGAATAAATAGCGTGTTTTTAAGCCATTGTGAAGTGTTTTATTTAAAAGAGTTTAATTAATAAGCATATAAGCTGATGTTACTGGTATTTATTTAAAGATCTCTTTATCATTGCTGATGCTAAAGCACTGATATCGCGAGTTGGTGTGGCGGCAACAAATGTGCTCTCGTGGTGAAATGGATATCACGTGGCCCTCCGGAGGCTGAGTTGTAGGTTCGATCCCTACCGAGAGCGCCATTTGCTTTTACATCTACTAATATTCCCCTCTATATTATCTAGCTTCTCATTAATTACTTTTGTATTTAAAAATGTATTACTGCATAAATTTTGAAATTTTATTGTAAGAACAGCTTTCTAGTTATTTATACAATGCAAAATTGCATTATTCAAAATGTTATCTAACGTTATGTATGCATATACGACGAAATTATAAATGAGGAAAACCGATTCAATGTTAAATAGTCAGTTAGAAATACTCGCTCAAGGACATGCTTATCTTGAAAGTGTAACTAAAGAGGATTATTCGCAAATCGTTGCTCCTAATTTCATTAGTTCAGCTGGGTCACATATGCGCCACATTATCGATCATTACCAATCTTTAATGACGGGCTTTGGTATAAATAATATTGATTACGATAGTCGCCTACGCGGCAGTAATATTGAAAGTAACCCCTGTGAAGCTATAAAAAAAATTGCAGAGATAGCATCGTGGATTGAACAGCTAAGTACAGATGATTTTAATAAACCGCTGTTACTTTCAAGCGAAGTATCAATTAAAAGTAAAAATGTACAAACTGTAACAACCTCATTAGCACGAGAGCTTATATTTGTAGGAAGCCATGCAGTACATCACTATGCGATGATTTCACAAATTACCTTTGCACAAAAAGCATCATTCGACCAGAACTTTGGGTTAGCACCAAGTACAGCCACTTTTTTGAGAGAAAAAAGCCAACAAAGCCAATTAAAATCACTGCAAAGTTAATATGTGCACTTTAAGTTACTTCCTAACTGATGATGGCTACGAGTTGTTTTTTAATCGTGATGAACAAAAAACGCGAGAAATGGCAATCGCCCCGAGTAAGCACACAGATAACGCAATTTACCCTATCGATCCGCAAGGCGGTGGTACTTGGCTTGGTGTATCGCATTGGGGGCAAACATTAGCTTTATTAAACGATTATCAAAGTGCATTTGATATAACTGCCGTAAAGCACAGCAGAGGCCTCTTAATCCCGCATTTACTAAGCAATAATACCCCTGCATTGTCTCAATTAAAAAATATGGATTTATCGGGTTACGCGCCTTTTAAATTGTGTATTTTTCCGGATAAATTATCGCTAAATAATGGTCACATCGCTTTTGTTCGATGGGACACAAAACAATTAATCGATTGCCAAGTTGAATCGCTTGCAACGTCATCTGGCGTTGAGCTAGAAACAGTTACACAAAAGCGTAAACAACAATTTAAGCAATTTATTGACTTAAGATATCCTGCAAGTGAGCAGTTTTTAGCATTTCATTACAGCAAAGCCGAGCAGGGTCAATATGGTGTAAATATGCAAAGAGAAGATGCAATGACAGTCAGTATTAGCCATATTAAAGTTGGTAACACTATACGCTTTAATTATTTTGATAAGCAGTCTCAGCTCATTAGCAGCATTAGTTGTTTAAAAGTGGCTGCAGCTTAACTAAATATTTTTATAGCTGTTACATAACTAAAAAAGTCGACGCAATTAATTGCGTCGACTTTTTTGTTGCTCTATTTTCATCTGCTGTATTAATACAGCGATAAAAATTATAAGTGATTTATATAACCATCTTTTTTATCGCCAAGATAGAGCTTAAGTAGCTTTTCAGGCGCGCTTGGTAGGTGCACACTTAAAAGTAATCCTGGGGTGTGATTAAAGTTACTGTCAATTCCCATACAATGAAATTGAGCGCCTAGCTTATGATATTGCTTTAATAAAATCGGTATGTCTTTTTTATCTTCTTCTATTCCCATAACCAATGTTGATACATGATCTATGTTTAACGTGTGATCATTAATGAAGTCTTCAAACTCTGGATGAATTTTATTATTAAAAGGCGTATTGGCGCTAACACCTTGTTTATTATTAACCATAGCATGGTCAATAATTGCGACAGAACGAGGGTCGTAAAGCTTACTTAATGAAACCGTGCCATATAAAGTCCTATAACGTGGGTTTTGCGCCATAAACGCACCGATCCCTTTAAATAGCAGTAATAAGCCATGGTAACTGCCTTGATGTTTTTGAACTATAAACGAGCGACCCATTTCCAAGCACGGCTGTTGTTGATTAATAAAAGAGGGTTCAAAATTAAACATTTGCGATAAATAAAGGGCGCTCACGTCGCTATTTTTTTGTAATAAATCAGTTTGTCCAATTCGATAAGCTCCAATGATCTCTTCATTTTTATGATCAAAAATAAATAAATGCATGTAGGTTGCGTCAAACTTATCGGTATCACATGGCTCGCCGCTTCCTTCGTTTAATGTACGAAAGGTTATTTCTCTAAGGCGTGTTATTTCAGCAACACAATTAGGTATTTGATCTTGATAACCGTAATAAACGGAGTAACTTTTAAAGTCTAATAAGTGCTGCTCGCTTGGTAAGCTAGCAAGTTCACTCGTCATGTTTGTTTTATCGACATCCTGCATAATCGCTTTTAGTTGCATTGACTGGGCATCTTCTTGCCAAGGTGTTACAAAGCGTTCATCGTTTAAATAGCAAAGCAGGCGCGCAATATCGTTAATGTCGTCAGTTTTCTCAAACTTATTTAATAACTTGGGTGTAAGTAAATTACCAGCACCTAAATTAATGGACCTTTTTTGAATTTTAAGTAATTCACGTATTAGCATTAATAATCTAAATCGGTAGTAAATACGTCCCAAATTGTAAAACATAGGGCTATTTTGACCACTAATAAACACAGGTAATAAAGGGGCTTGTGTTTTTAAGGCTAGTTGAGCCGCTAAGCGATTCCATTGACCGTCGGTTACACGTTGTTTTTTTGATTGAAAAAACGAAACCCTGCCAGCAGGAAAAACCACAAGTAAACCATCGTTATTTACATGTTTAAAACACTGTTTAATTGCACTGGTATTAATAGCTGCTTTTGGTTTTAGCGGATTGGCAAAAATAAAATAATCTTTAATTTCTGTAAATATTTTTAAACCAACGTTAGCCATTACTTTAGTATCGCTACGATAATGGGTGAGTAATTTGGCAATTATTACGCCCTCAATCATGCCATAAGGGTGGTTACATACTACTATGCAAGGGCCTTGTTTAGGTATTTTGTTAATAACACCTTGTGCGCCAAGTACATTAATACCCAATACATTTAAAAGCTTTTCACTAAACTCCTGCTTATCTAAACCCGATAAATTATTAGAGAGGTATATATCACGCAGTTTATTTATACCTAATAAGCTATCGAGTAGTGGAGCGGCTACTTTTAATATATGACCCAAAGGCGAGGCTGTGTTTATTGCAGCCACACTTAGGTTTGATACGGGGTGGTTTAGTTTTGTCATATATTAGTACTCTTAAGAATTTAAAGCAGTTGTTATTAAGTGCTGTGTATATTGAGACCGAGGCAAAACAATATTATGTTCAAGAAAGGTTAATAAAGTTCGCTTTTTTATAATGATTAGATAAATTTTATAGTTAAATCACCTGCTTTTTAGTGATAAGCAATTTAGTGTAGTTGAGATGAAAGTGTTTAATTATTAAAAAGTAAAATAATCAGAATTACAATGCAGCTCAAATAGGGCTGTAAATAATGCTTTTAGTTATATATAACTACTTACAACTCAAAAACTAGACTTTTAGGCTTAATTAATGATATTTAAGGTACATATTCCTTAATAGAAAAATCCCGCCTTTATGCTAATTACTTTGCCCGTATCTGAGCTTACTCCTGGTATGTATGTTGATAGCGTTACTAAGCAACATGAAGGGATCAATAGCATAAAAATTAAGACCAGTGGCTTAGTGCGCGATAGATCTATTATTAAGCGTTTAGTCTCTGAAGGGGTGCTTGAGCTGCTTATAGATTTTGCTAAAGGTGATGCCCCAGTTCCTGCCAAATATAAGCCTCAAAGCAAACCTAAAACATCTAATAGCCAGCAAAAAGCCGAAAAAACACCTATAGCAATCTCAATTGAACAAGAATTTGCTAAAGCGAGTGTCAATTACGATCAGCATGGCCGAAAGCTACAGTCTTTATACGGTGACTTAACATCTGGCCTGAGTGTTAATATAAAAGTGCTTGATGAAATAGCCAGCGAAATAGTCAGCTCAGTTTTTCGTAACGCCAACGCCATGACTATTCTTACTCGTATAAAAGATAAACACAGCTATAACTGGCGGCATATGATCAACTGCGCCATTTTTACCGCTGTATTTGCTAAATACTTAGGGTACAAAATGGCTGTTGTGCAAGAGCTTGCCATGGGCGCGTTACTTCATGATTTAGGCCAAGCTAAATTACCGCAGGGTATATTTTCAAAGCCAACTAAGGTTACTAATAATGAGCTCTTAGCGATTAAAAAGCATGTAGCGCAAGGTTTGGGTTTAGTTAAAGGCGAGAAGGGTATAACACCCCTTATGCTTGATATGATAGTGAATCATCATGAGCGCTTAGATGGCTCTGGTTATCCGCGAGGCCTACAGGCAGAGAAGTTAAGTCGTCCAGCGCGTATAATGGCAATTGTAGATGTGTACGATGCAATGACTGCCGATAGAATGCATCAAGATGGTGATGAACCAATCAACGCATTGCGGTACTTATTAGCCAATAAGCAATTGTTTGATGGTGAGTTAGTACAGCGTTTTATAAAGTGTTTAGGGGTTCATCCGGTAGGAACTATTGTAAAATTAACGAATGAACGTTTAGCCTTAGTGCTTGAAGGGAACGTATTAAATCCTATTAAACCTAAAATTAAGTTATTTTATAATGCTAAGCACAATCATCATGTTACACCGAAAGACATCGATTTAAGTGAGCACACCCAAGAGCTTAAAATACTATCAAGTGTTAAGCCCTTAGATTATCAGATTAATTTGTCTCGCCTGCTAAAAGAGCATTTGTTGAATTAGCCTTACTGCATTGCCTTTTTTTAGTTTGTTTTGCAGAAATAAACGCACCCAAAAAGCAATTTCCCATCAGTGTTAACCATAACAAAGTGCCTAGCTCTACGTGCAATGCAAAACAACACAGCGCTAAAGAAATCAACGCATTTAACATTGCCCCTAGCCAATAATGGTTTACGGGGTTATCGCATTGTCCTGCTTGAGTACATGCGCAGTAGTTTGCTTTGTAAAAGCAAAACACACTCGCCCCACAAAATATTAGCCCTGTAATAATAAATAAAATGATCACAGTTTTACTTCCATTGCGATTTTATAATGAGTGTAAGTTGCTACTAATTTCAAGTCAATCTAAATGATAATTAATTACATTTAGAGTGTTTGCTCTAATACCACACTTCTCATCCGATGAGTTTTAAATAGTTGTTAAAATGTCGTTAAAAAACATGTTTTTTACTGTCTTTTGACGTATTCATAGAGTTTTTTACAAAAAATTAAGGTAGTGTAATCACGTTTTAAATCCTAATAACAACACACATAGTACCCAGACAGTCAGTTTGGTTAAGGACTCAACAATGAAATTTTCTAAAACCCTTATTGCAGCTTCGCTTGCATTTGTTTCAGCTGATAGCTTTGCAGCTGCGTTTCAATTATCAGAGCAAAATGCATCGGGTTTAGGCCGTGCATACGCTGGTGAAGCTTCTATCGCAGACGACGCGTCTGTAGTTGCACGTAACCCTGCACTAATGACTTTATTTAAAGAAAAGCAACTAAGTGTTGCTGCTATTGGTGTAATTCCAGATGTAAGTATTGAAGGCGAAAGTACTAATAACGGTATTGACCCAAGTGCATTAGATGACGACAGCATTGCACCAAGTGCTGTAGTACCTGCTATTTACTTTACTATGCCTTACAACGATAAAGTATCGATTGGTTTTGGTGCATTTTCTAACTTTGGTTTATCTACAGAGTTTAACGACGAATACGTTGCTGGCCAAATTGCTGGCGAAACAGAAATCTTTACTGTTAACCTTAATGCAAGCGTTGCTTATAAAGTAACTGAGCAATTCAGCTTTGGTATTGGTTTAAACGCTATTTATGCTGATGCAACTGTTATTCGTAAAGTGGGTGCTAATGCAAGCGGTATTGATTTTGGTGCTGATGCTGTAAACCTTCAAGGTGATGATACTGGTTTTGGTTTAAACGTTGGTTTAATGTACCAGCTAGATGATAACAGCCGTTTTGGTTTTAACTATCGCAGCGAAACAGACATCACATTTGATGGTGACTTCTCAAACGAGTTACCAGTAGGCGGTACTGGTGGTGCTAAGCTTCCAGGTGCAGTTGATCTAACACTACCAGCTATTGCTGAGTTTTCTGGCTCACATCAGCTAGATGACAAGTTAGGCTTACATTACAGTGTATTATGGACAGGTTGGAGCAGCTTTGAATCACTAGAAGCACAAGTAACGTTACCAACAGGTGATAAGTTTGTTGCGTTTGAAAAGCAAGAGCAGTTTGATGACTCTTTCAGATACTCTGTAGGTGCTGATTACCAATACAACGAAGATTTACTACTTCGTGCCGGTGTTGCATTTGATGAGTCTCCAGTATCGCAAACACACCTTTCTATCTCTATTCCAGATACAGATCGCTTTTGGTTCTCGTTTGGCGGTAACTACATAATTGATCAAAACTCTAACGTTGATCTTGGTGTAAGTATCATCCGTGGTAAAACACAAACGTTCACAGAAGCTGATGACTCGGGCAGCCAGTGGGGCTTCGAATCTAAAGGCCACGCGGTATTACTTGGCGCTCAGTACAACTACAAGTTTTAATGTAGAAGTGTCTTGTGGTTAATCACAGGGCACAAAAAAGCCGCTCACTTTAATTAAAGTGAGCGGCTTTTTTAATGCCTATTAAATAGTGTTAAGAGGCATTTTATGAAAGCTTATAAGCTTTCTATTTTAGTTTTTTGCTCAAGTAGCTTAGTTTTAGCATCGCTAAATTCAGCCAGTTTTGCATTTTCTTTAGCAAGTACAGCTTCAGGTGCGTTGTTTACAAACTTTTCGTTAGCAAGTTTGTTTTGCACTTGTGCTAGGCCTTTTTCTGCTTTTTCGAGTTGCTTATTAATACGCGAAAGCTCGGCTTCCACATCAATTAAGCCCGCCATTGGGATCATGATCTCAAGGTTGCCAACATAAGACGTTGCACATGCTGGTGCGTCGTCTTTGTTTTCAAGCATTGTAAACTCTTCAATTTTTGCAAGTGATGCTAAAAATGATTTGTTTTCTTCAATGCGTCGCACGTCGTCGCTCGATGCATTAGCAAGTAATACGCTAAGTGGTTTACTTGGACTAATATCCATTTCACCACGAATATTACGAATAGCTAAAATGAATTGTTTAACCCACTCCAAGTCATCCATCGCTTTAGCATCAACGCTTGCTTCATTATATACAGGGAACGGCTGAACCATAATGCTGGTACCCGCTGTTTCAAGGCCTGCAAGTGGTGCAACACGCTGCCAAATCGTTTCAGTGATGTACGGCATCATTGGGTGCATTAAACGCAGTAAGCTTTCAAGTACGGTAATAAGTGTATTACGTGTACCACGTTGCTGCGCTTCATTACCTTTAAATAATACCGGCTTAGTTAGCTCTAAGTACCAATCACAAAACTGGTTCCAAGTGAATTCGTAAAGCGTGTTAGCAGCTAAGTCAAAACGGTAGTTATCTAAATGCTCTGTGTAGGTTTTAACGGTTGCTTCATATTGACCTAAAATCCAGCGGTCAGCCAATGAAAGCTCCGTTTGAGCACCGTTTGCAAAACCACAGTCTTGCTCTTCTGTATTCATTAATACGTAACGGCTCGCGTTCCATAATTTGTTACAGAAGTTACGGTAACCTTCAAGGCGGTTCATATCCCAGTTAATATCACGACCGGTAGATGCCATTGCAGCAAGGGTAAAGCGAAGGGCGTCGGTGCCGTGTGCTTCAATACCGCCTGCAAATACTTTACGCGTATCTTTTTCGATTTTAGCGGCAAGTTTTGGCTGCATCATGTTACCAGTACGTTTTTGTACTAGGTCTTCAAGTTCAATGCCGTCAATCATGTCTAGTGGGTCAAGTACGTTACCTTTTGACTTAGACATTTTATCGCCATTGTCGTCACGTATTAAGCCAGTTACATACACAGTTTTAAACGGGACTTGTGGTTTGCCATTTTCGTCTTTTACAAAGTGCAGCGTCATCATAATCATGCGCGCAACCCAGAAGAAAATAATATCAAAACCAGTTACCAACACGTCAGACGGGTGGAAGGTTTTTAAATCATCAGTATTTTCAGGCCAACCTTGTGTAGAGAAAGTCCAAAGCGCTGATGAGAACCACGTATCAAGTACATCTTCGTCTTGGCTTAGCGTTACAGTATCTGCAATGTTGTTTTCACGGCGTACTTCAGCTTCGTCGCGACCAACAAATACGTTACCTTCATTGTCGTACCAAGCTGGGATACGGTGACCCCACCAAAGCTGGCGTGAAATACACCAATCTTGTACGTCGTTCATCCACGAGAAGTACATGTTTTCGTATTGCTTAGGTACAAATTGAATATCGCCATTTTTAACAGCGTCTTTTGCAGGTTCAGCAAGTGGTGCAACACGTACATACCATTGGTCGGTAAGTAGTGGCTCAATTACCACGCCAGAACGATCGCCGTAAGGAACCGTTAAACCATGGTCTTCAATTTTTTCAAGTAGGCCTAGTTCTTCAAATTCTGCCACAATTGCTTTACGCGCTGCAAAACGATCAAGCCCGCGCAAGCGCTCAGGAATTGGCGCATCAAACTCAAGCTCTTTACCGTCAAAGGTGTATGTTTCACCTTGGGTTAAAATAGCGGCGTCTTTATCGAAAATGTTGATCATCGGCATTTGATGACGCTTGCCCACTTCGTTATCGTTAAAGTCGTGCGCTGGGGTTATTTTTACACAGCCCGTGCCTTTATCTTTATCGGCATGTTCGTCAGCAACAATTTTAATACGACGATTAACGATAGGTAATAAAATCTCTTTACCGATTAAATCTATGTAGCGTTCGTCATCAGGGTTTACTGCAACACCCGAGTCGCCAAGCATGGTTTCTGGACGCGTAGTTGCTACTACAATGTAGTCTTTTCCGTCTTGCGTTGTAACGCCATCAGCCAGTGGGTAACGTAAGTTCCACATGTGGCCTTTTTTGTCTTTGTTTTCAACTTCAAGATCAGAAATAGCCGTATGTAATTTAGGATCCCAGTTTACTAGGCGTTTACCACGGTAAATTAGGTTTTCTTTGTGAAGGCGTACAAACACTTCTTTAACGGCTTCAGATAGGCCATCGTCCATGGTAAAGCGTTCACGATCCCAATCAACCGATGCGCCAAGGCGACGAAGTTGCTTGGTAATAGTGCCGCCCGATTCTTTTTTCCATTCCCAGATTTTATTAATAAAATCTTCGCGGCCTAAATCGTGGCGTGTTTTGCCTTCTTCGGCATGCAGTTTACGCTCAACTAACATTTGCGTTGCAATACCTGCGTGGTCAGTACCTACTTGCCATAATGTGTTGTTACCTTGCATACGTTTAAAACGCGTTAGGGTATCCATTATTGTATCTTGGAAGGCGTGGCCCATGTGTAAGCTACCAGTGACATTTGGCGGCGGGATCATAATTGAATATGGTACGCCTTTGCCAGATGGCTTAAAGTAGCCTTTTTGTTCCCAGTCTTGATATAGAGACTGTTCAATATCTTGCGGATTGTAGGTTTTATCCATTACACAGAACCTTAAATAAGTACTTAAATTAGTTGGTTAGTTTGCCTGATTGGCTAGCTATTAATATCTTGCGTGGTGAGATTGGCACCGAGTTGGCGTAGCTTTTTAAAACGCTCGCGGGCTGCTTGTTTAGCCGCTGCTTCTACGGGTACAAAATCAAAAACTTGGTTAAACCGACGAATGTAATCCGGTAATTGAGTAGCCAAGTTAATTAAAACTTTACGATTGCCAACAGGTGGCGTAATACCAATTTCTACAGGTGCGCCGCCTTTAGGGCCTTCACCTTGTAAATTATGTGGCACAAAACTATCTGGATCGAATGCCCAAATTATTTCATCAATGGCACAGGCTGCTTCGTTATCGTTAACACAAATAAACACACGCTGCCCATTTCGATACTGATCGGCCGCAATTTGAGCAGCCAAAGCAAAATGATCGTCAGCCTTCGCTTTAGACTCATCTTGTTGCTTTAGAACGAAAAATTTAGCGTTCATGTTCATTGTATCGGGGTTTCCCATGACATTGAATGTATACCAAATTGATATACATAAATTAAGAGGCAGATTTTGCCATATAACGGGGTTTGCTTCAATTAATACACAAATAAATAAGGCGCCAAATGGCGCCTTATAAGTAGCTAAACAGTGTGTTTAATCTTGAGCGGCTTCACTTACGCCAGCTCTATTTAATAAATACTGAGTAAGCATTGGAACAGGACGGCCCGTTGCGCCTTTTTTAGCGCCACTGCGCCACGCTGTACCCGCAACATCTAAATGCGCCCAATGATACTTTTTAGTAAATTTAGACAAGAAACATGCCGCAGTAATAGTACCCGCAGAGCGTCCACCTAAGTTTGTAAAGTCAGCAAATGGGCTTTCTAGCTGATCTTGATAGTCATCCCATAACGGTAACTGCCATGCACGGTCGCCACTTTGCTCAGACGCTTTTAATAAATCGTGTGCAAGTGGGTTATGGTTTGATAGTAAACCAGTCGCATGCGCGCCAAGGGCTACAATACACGCGCCAGTAAGTGTTGCTACGTCAATAACCGTATCTGGATTAAAGCGTTCAACGTACGTTAGTGCGTCGCACAATACTAAACGACCTTCAGCGTCGGTGTTTAACACTTCAACTGTTTGCCCTGACATTGTTGTTAAAATATCACCCGGGCGATACGCGTTTGAGCCAGGCATATTTTCACAGCCAGCTAAAACACCAATAACGTTAATTGGCAATTGCATTTGTGCAAGTGCACGCATTGCGCCAATAACACCTGCAGCGCCGCCCATGTCGTATTTCATTTCGTCCATGCCTTCGCCTGGTTTTAATGAAATACCGCCTGAGTCAAACGTTAAGCCTTTACCAACAAGTACAATAGGGGCTTGGTCGTCAGCGGCGCCTTTGTAGTTAATAATCGACATAATTGATTCGTTATCACTACCTCGGCCAACAGCTAGGTAAGAATTCATACCTAGTTCTGCCATTTGCTTTTCGCCAATAATATCAACAGTGATGTTGTCAAAATTAGTTGCCAACTCTTGTGCTTGCTCGCCTAAGTACACTGGGTTACAAATATTTGGTGGCATATTAGCCACGTCTTTACACAGCTTACTACCTGCAGCAATGGCTAAACCATGCTCAATGGCACTTTCGCCAATCGTTAGTTCGCGTCGTGTTGGTACGTTAAACACCATTTTACGAAGTGGACGACGAGGGTCTACTTTTTTACTTTTTAATTGGTTAAACGTATATAAGCAATCTTGCGTTGTTTCTACTGCTTGACGAACTTTCCAGTAAGTGTCGCGACCTTTAACGTGTTGCTCTGTTAAAAAGCAGACTGCTTCCATAGAGCCTGTTTCGTTTAAGGTATTAATAGTTTTAGAAATAATTTGTTTATATTGCTTATCATCAAGCTCGCGCTCTTTACCACAACCAACAAGCAATATACGCTCGCTTAATACATTAGGTACATGATGCAATAATAAAACTTGGCCTGGCTTACCTTCTAAGTCGCCACGGCGAAGTAAATTAGAGATATAGCCATCACTAATTTTATCGAGTTGTTCACCAATGGGGGATAACCTACGTGGCTCGTAAACGCCAACCACAATACATGCGCTGCGCTGTTTTTCTGGGCTACCACTTTTTACGTTAAATTCCATTGTCACTCCTGATTTTGAGTCATTTAAGTTAGTAAGTTGGGGCTAAAAAAGTATTTTCTAGTCTTATCTACGTAACTTATGTAAGGATAATTCTTATTTTAGCTGATTTTGCTAGACTCTTACTGTGTAATTGAACTTTATATGCTTAAGGGCTACTAATGCAACATTATATCGTGCACTTAGGTAGGATAATTAAATTTGATGGCTTATAATAATAGCCTATTTGCCGGTATTAATTGGGTAAAATAGCTATTTAACTATTCAATTCTCACTATCGTAGTGAAATTCCATGTTTAACAGGGGCGAGCATTGCTAATTTTCCGTTATTTGACCGCTGAGGTTTTAAAATCGCAGGTCGCCGTATTTTTAACTTTAATGACAATCTTTTTGTCACAAAAGTTAGTTGGTATTTTAGGTGATGCCTCTGAGGGCAGCATTCCTGCTAAATTAGTGCTATCGATGATTGCACTAAAGCTTCCACAACTAGCCTCGCTAATACTTCCGCTGAGTATATTTTTAGGCATTATTTTGGCTTACAGCCGTATTTACGCCGATAGCGAAATGACCGTCCTTAAAGCCTGTGGCGTAAGTGAATGGTATGTTGTGCGCGTAACGCTTATATCAAGCGTTGGGCTTGCCATATTAGCCGCTGCATTGACTATGTATATAGCGCCGTGGGCAAGCGAGCAAGAGTATCAATTGAAAGAACAAGCCAAAGCCGATGCAGGATTATCTGCACTCAGAGCTGGGCGGTTCCAAGAAACCGGTAACGAAAAAGCCGTGGTGTTTATTCATAATATTGAAAAAGGCGGCAAAGAGCTTAATAAGGTATTTGTTGCACAGTTACCTGATAGCGAAAAAGGCAATCTAGCGCGCTTAGTATATGCACAGCAAGGTGTTGTGGTTGAAGCCGTAAATGGTGAGCAACAGCTAGTACTAACAGACGGTAAACGTTACGAAACAGACGGCACAACGCCTGCACTTAATTTAACAGAATTTGATGGTTACAGCGTACAAATACGAGAACAAGAAATAGAGCATCAACGCCGTAAATTAGAGGCTGTGCCAACTAACCAATTATTGGCTATAAACACTCCTGAATCTATTGCTCAATGGCAATGGCGACTCGCTATTCCGTTATCAATCCCACTACTTACCTTACTGGCAGTGCCGCTAAGTGTGGTTAATCCTCGCCAAGGTAAATTTGCAAAACTAGTGCCTGCTATTAGCTTGTACTTAGGCTATTTTATTTTACTAAATGCCGCTAAATTTGCAGTTGAAGATGGCAAAATCCCGCCTTCAATCGGCTTGTGGTGGATTCATCTAAGTGCCTTGTTTATAGGTGGGTTATTAATTATAAAAGGGCGACCGCTGGGCGCTTGGCTTAAAGCCGTAGTAACTAAGCGGGAGTTAGGCTCATGATGAAAACGCTTGATTGGTATTTAGGCCGCAGTATTTTACAAACTACCGGCTTTGCATTGTTGGTACTTGTTGGTATTAGCACCTTAATTAAATTTATCGACCAGTTGAAGTCGGTAGGGCGCGGCAGTTACGACTTAATGACCGCAATGCTTTACACGCTTTACACAATACCTGGCGATTTAGTGGTGTTTTTTCCGATGGCTGCGCTAATTGGTGGCTTAACGGGTTTAGGGGCACTTGCCTCAAACAGTGAGCTGGTAGTGATGCAAGCAGCCGGTATGTCGCGCTTACAAATAATTGGCTCTGTGATGAAAACAGCCATATTTATGGCTGTATGCATGATGGCTCTTGGCGAATGGGGTGCACCTGAAGCGCAATTACACGCTAAAGAAATGCGTAACCAAGCAATACATGGCGGCGATGTGTTTAATACACAAAAAGGTGTATGGGCTAAAGACGGCAATAATTTTATTAATATTGAAGATGTTGATGAAAACGGCAGGCTCAACGGGGTACACATGTACCACTTTGATAAATCGTTAGAGCTTACCCAAATTACTAAAGCAAGAGATGCACTAAGCCGAAAAGAAGGCTGGCTACTTCGTGACGTAAATAAGGTTATTATTACTAGCGAAAAAACCACAACAGAGCAATTACCAGAGGAGTTTTATCCTTCGCAACTCACAGCTGAAAAGTTAGGGGTTGTTTCGGTAAAACCGGAGTCACTTTCATTTACTGGGCTTTGGTCGTATTTAAGTTACTTAGAGCAAAACGAACAAGACACAAGTACCTACGAGCTTGCTCTATGGCGTAAGTTGATGCAGCCAGTATCTGTTGCGGTAATGCTGCTGGTGGCGCTCTCGTTTATATTTGGCCCGCTGCGTACCGTTACTATGGGCGCACGCATTATTATGGGTGTTGTAACGGGGATTGTGTTTCACTTAACTAATGAAATATTTGGTCCTGTAGTTATGGTTTACCAAATACCTGCCATTATAGGTGCGGTATTACCCAGTATTATATTTATAGGCTTTGCGACATATTTGATGAATAAACGGGTATAGAGTGCCTATTCAAAGCATTAAAAAGGGTGACCACTGGTCACCCTTTCTGCTTTTTAATTACTGCTTAATTACCGCTTAACTCACGATTCGAAAAGTTGGTATTAATCAAGCTCACTATAAATACGTCTGTTTTCTTCTTTAGTAAGTGCAATAACTTCTGTTTTAGAGATGTAATCTTGCAGTGCTTTTTTGTTTTTAAAATCTACTAACACCACCAAATTACCTAAACCGAGTAAAGCGCTAACGCTGCGGATAATTGATTGCGGCCAGCTAATTAAATTACCCTCAAGAGTTTGTACTTTTAAACGCCATGCACGCATGCCAATGGTTTGCCCGCTTTTAGTCCAAAAGTAGCCAAAAAATACTAAGGTAACAATAATTAAAAGAGCTGTACGAATACCCGAAAGAAGATTTGAATTTTGAATAAAGGCAGATACATCCTCTGCGCCATTTAAACTAATTACATCGAGAGAAATAAGCCCTTGTACTGCAAATAAATACAGCACTACAGTTAACATCGCAAACGCAATAATGGCTAACGTATCGTAAACTAACGACGCAAAACGGCGCCAAAAACCAGCACGTGGAAACTCACCCGACATAAATACACTCTCACTATTAATATGCGAGCTAGTTTAGCAAAAAAGCTTACAAATACTAAGACATGTTAATGTTTAGAGAGGGAATTGATTTTATTGCTTTAAGTTATTACCTACAGGGGAAATGAAAAAGACCCTGCTATTGGTAGCAAGGCCTTTTAATTTATAGCGGATTTAACCTAGCTTGATAGCAAGGTATTTTATGACGTCACCACTTATTTGCGGTAAAAAATAAATATCGCCGTATTTAAAATACTGCTGCGAGTTAATTATTACGGCCTGTGCTGCCTGAGGCAATGAATCGTAAGTTTGGCCCAAGCTATAATCATTCACATTCCCCACTTTTATTGCCTGATTAAGACGGGTTGGTGGCTCATCAACCACTGTATAACCGTCATTATTTGCGACGTAATACACGTTTTGATATGTGTAGTAGGTGGTATTGTGATGCTTAAAATGCCTGTAATTTCTTGGTAGCGTATTTATACGCAGGCCTCTAGGTGGCGTAACTACATGGTAGCCTCTTTTAGCTTTACGGTAGTAAAGGCCGTCGTTAAACGTAAACGAAATACCATTAAATCTAATCGATGCGCTATTGCGTGGTAAATGGTTTATAAATCGATTTTGTCTGTAAGCGACTGAATTATTATGGCTTGTTAAGTAGTTATATTTGCGCTGGTTGTAGCGGTATTGTTCACGCTTTTCCTGCTTGTACTTAGCAAGTTTACGTTTTTCTTGCTTACGGTCTTCTCGTTTTTCTTTTTTATGCTCAATACGCTGCTTTTTTTCATGGCGGCGTTCATCGCGTTTATATTCAACACGTTTGTCGTGGTCACGTTTAAAGCTTTTATCATTCTCTCGCTCGTTTTGTGCTCCAAGCGCAGAGCCTGATACTGCGCCAATGGCGAGCAGTGCAGGTAGTAAAAAAGTAAGTTTCATAGTATTGCCTCGTTTATGTTTTTACATAACTGGGTTCAATACTAGCGGTTCAAACTGAATGTTAACTGACATACAACAGCAAACGGAGCTATGCTTACAGCTTTTTACATTTTACTGACGGTTATTGACATACTTAGTTATTTTTGACGATTTTTGAGGGTGACTCTGTTCTTTGTAAGTATATTTATTACGAGAGATATTTTAATAATTTTGCTATTAAATTATGTATTTGGACTTTTTTGTTGTGCTTAGAAAACGTTATTTCCGTGCATTTTAGATGGGAAAATACCAATAATAGAGTTTAAATGGTGTAAAAAGCTAAGTTTACGGCGCGTTGTTTATTGCCGCAAACATGACTTTATATTTTAAAGTGCGCATCTATCTTTTAATAAATTTAAGGTTTGGGTGATACGTTATGGTATTAACTTTAACAAATGCTGTGTTATTAACGTTTCTTTTAACAACTTTAACTGGAACATACTTGATTACCTTAGTTTGGTTAATTTTTTTCAGTTCTCGTTTTAGCTGAACCTTTTTATATTCTTGCTTTGTATATCTATCATGTGGTGCTGCAAATGCAGAACTAGATAAAGTGCCCATAACTAATAGTGCAGGTAGTATAAATGTAAGTTTCATAATATTGCCTCGTTTGTGGTTAACATGGCTAGTATTGACGTTTGAAACTGAATGCCAACTGCATGCAGGGCAACTGTAGGGAGGCTTTACACCCCTTTACTTATCTTTACTATTCTTGACGCTAATACCAATCCGCAGTAATACTTAATCAATTTGAGAGATTCAATCTAACGCTCATTCTATTAAAAAATGACTGATATATGGCTGCATAAATGCAGAAGGTAGAGAAATGAAAGAGCAATTGTCGAGAACAACTAATAACAAATTCAGCAGTGTTATCAACACCGTTTTCTTACCTCAAAACAGGCAGCTTAATTAAGCTACCTGGTATAAAACCGTATTGGTTCTATACCAATTCCATATATCGTTTAGAGTCTAGGTTGGCTACTTTTGATAAAAAGGATAATCGCTATAACCGACTTCAGTACCGCCATACATAGTGGCTGCATCGGCCTCGTTAAACGTCCAATTATTCGCTATACGCTCTGGTAAATCAGGGTTAGCTATAAAAGGGCGACCAAATGCAAATAAGTCACCGTAACCTTCACCTAAAATACGTACCGCTTTTTCTACTGTGTATTTACCAGCATAAATGATGCGACCTGAAAATTCAGCTCGTACTGCTTTATAAAATTCTTGTGGTAAATCAGGAGCATTTTCCCAATCAGCTTCCGCTATTGATAAGTAAGCAATGCCAGCTTGCTCAAGCACTTTAACGGCTTGTACATAAGTATGGTGAGGGTTTGATTCTACAAGTCCTAGATACACTCGTGTTTCATCTGTGCTTTCAAATAAAGGAGCAAAGCGAACACCTAAACGATCAGAGCCTACAACGTCACTTACCGCTTCAACTATCTCTTTTAAAAAGCGCAGGCGATTACTAAGCGTTCCACCGTATTGATCGTCACGGTTATTAGTATGTTCAGAAATAAACTGATTAACTAAATACCCGTTAGCACAATGAAGCTCTACGCCATCAAAGCCTGCTTCTAGAGCATTACGTGCAGCTTGCGCATACATGTTTACCAGCTCGCCAACCTCAGTAGTACTTAGTGCACGGGGGGCACTTGGTTCAGCCAATGCGCCTTCACCAGGTGCGGTTTCAATAAATACTTTTACGTTGTCAGCAATAATATCTGAAGGGCCAACCGGTTTACCTGAATTTGGTTGTAGTGTGGCGTGCGATACGCGCCCTACATGCCAAAGCTGAGCAAAAATAACACCGCCTTTAGCATGTACTGCATGTGTTACTTTTTTCCAGCCTTCAATTTGTGCTTGCGAGTGAATACCTGGGGTCCAAGCGTAACCTTGTCCACGAGGTTCTATTTGTGTGCCTTCGGTAACCATAAAACCAGCCGATGCCCGCTGCGCATAATACTCAGCCATTAATTCATTAGGAATATTGCCAGGCTGAGTGCTGCGAGAGCGAGTAAGAGGTGGCATCACAATACGGTTTTTAAGTGTAAAAGGGCCAAGCTCAATTGATGAGAATAAAGGGGCGGTATTAACTAATTCTGATTTCATTTTAAATTCTCTTATAAAGCAAACAAAGGCTTAAATAGTGGTTAAGCAACATTGGCAGCATAGAGATTTAAGGATACAATTTGAAACAACACTTTTTTGTGCAGCATACAATTATGAATGGTATTAGTCGGCTCGATATAAAACAGTTAAGAGTACTCAGTAGCTTATTAGAATTGCGAAATCTTTCGCAAGTAGCCAAAAAAATGGGGTTAACGCAACAAGCTATTAGTGAGCAACTACGAAAACTACGAGACTTATTTGACGATCGCTTGTTTATTCGCCAAGGTAATAACATGGTTGCTACTCCTAAAGCGCAAGGACTCAAGGCGCCTGTTAATCATATTTTAAAGCAATTAGAATCGTTACTAGAGCCCGAACTGTTTAGTCCGCAAACTTATAAAGGTGTGTTTACCATAAGCGCAACCGACTACGCCACGCAGGCTTTACTACCGCAATTATTTAATATTACCCGCCGCGAAGCGCCAGGTTTAAAGCTGATTGTGCGCGACTTTGCGTCTGACAACGTTAATCAACTTATAACGGCAGGCGAGCTTGATTTATTGATTAGCTTTCCTGAATTTATACCCGACAACCTTTCTTATATCACTTTGTTTGAAGAACAGCATTTGTGTATTACCGGTATAGGTAATACTACTTACACTGAACCTTTGAGTTTGGCGCAATTTGCAAAGCATTCACAGCTAGTGGTGTCGCCATCGCGCGCTAATTTGCGCGGATCGCACGATCAGTGGTTTGAAAGCCAAGGGCTAAAACGTAATATTGTAATGTCGGTACCGAGCTTTTCAGCAGTGCCCGACATTTTACATACAACCGATATGCTAGCGTTTTACCCATCAAGATTATTACCAAACAGCAAAGTTAAACAGCTAAAAATAGAAGCTCTGCCTCCCACATTTAAAGTAATAGCTGCATGGCATCCGCGTACCAATAACAGCCCAATTCATAAATGGTTGATAGAGCAGCTACAAAATTTATAACGATGTAAAAAATCTAAAGTGATTACTTTTTACTGTTAAATTAGCAACCCAATATTTAGATTTAATCATTTAACCCCTCCTTAACCCTCGACCTAATAAGCTATGTGTAATAGTACGAATTAGGCATAGTTAAATGGTTTATTTTAAAAAGCACTCAACCGGTTTTTTACTTGCACTTAGTTGCACACTTGCTGCATGCAGTAGTCAGCCAAGCTATCAAGGTAATAGTACTGAGCAGTCGCTAAAACAACATACAAACTGGCAGTACACGCAAAGTAACGCACAGCACGTAAATTACATTACCGATTTGGTGAATATAGAAGGGCTTGATTCGCTTATTGAGCAAGCTGTTACTAATAACCCATCGTTCAATCAAGTGCATGTTGCATTAAAACTAGCTTATGCGCAGCGTGATGTAACTGCTGCAAGTCAGTGGTTTAGTGTAGATGCAGGATTTGACGCGCAGCGCAGTAAAACCGAAGGCACGCAATACAGCTCATCAGTAGGTATAAGCTGGGAAGCCGATATATGGCAAAAAATTGCTGACAACGTAGCCGCGCAAGATATGACTATTGCCAGTAACCAAGCTACTTATCAAGGTGCTAAAGACACATTAGTAGCGAGTGTTATTCGTACTTATTTAAATATTATTTTGCAGCAAAATTTACTCGATATAGAGCAGCAACGTTTAGTTGTTTTACAAAATAATGAGCAAAGTATTGTAGAGCGCTACCAATATGGGTTAGGTGATTTAGAAGCGCTTGATACCGCCCGTACTAGCACGGCATCTACTCGCGCAACCATTGCCGATTATCAAGAGCAAATAGCAAAAGCAAAGCGTGCTTTAATGCTAATTGTAGGCACTGATAAACTTCAAAACCTGCCAAGTACATTAACACTGCCAAGCGTTATTGAGCCATTAAGTACATTACCAGAGCAAGATTTGGCGCGCCGACCTGACTTACAAAGTGCCTATTACAACATTCAGGCAAAGCATTACTTGGTTGATGTATCGTACAAAGAGCTACTACCGAGTATTTCGCTTTCGGCATCACTGAGTGATTTAGCAAGCACGCCAAGCCAAGCATTATTAACTAGCCCTGTGTGGAGTTTATTGGGTAGTTTAAGTGCCCCTTTATTTGAAGGTGGAGCACTGCGTGCGCAAGTTGATATTGCAAAATTAAATGCCGAGCAAGCGTTTTGGCAGTACCAAGATACGCTGCTAAGTGCGGTAAACGAAGTTGAAAATGCACTCGGGCAGGAGCAATCATTAACCGAGCAACAACTGCAAATTAGCAATGCACTTGCCAGCGCTCAACGCAGCTTTAGTAACTATCAAAGTAAGTATCAACAAGGTTTGGTTGATATTTTAGATTTGCTAACAGTGCAACAAAAAGTATACGACCTGCAAGCTCAGCTTAGCCAAATAAACTACACCCTTTTAACTAACCGCATAGATTTAGGCCTCGCTTTGGGCCTTGGAGTATCGTCATGAAAATTTCGCCAACACCGGTTGTTGTAACGCTTGTTGCTATTGTTTGTATAGGGCTTGCTATTATGTATAACGGTCAAAAAATGGCTGAACAAGCAAATAGCCCACAACCTGCCGCTATTAAAGCTATTGCCCCAAATGTATCGGTAATTAATGCAGTTCCGAGTACTTATCAGGCTTATGTTAGTGGGCATGGTGAAGCTAAAGCGCATTGGTCACTTAGCTTAAAAGCACAAGTTAAAGGCGAAGTAACCAGTATGAGCGAGCAATTTGCGACCGGTAACTTAATAACTAAAGGGCAGGTGTTTGCACAAATAGATAATACAGAATACTTACAGACCCTAGCTAGCGCAAAAGCAACATTGGCTGATGCAAAACTAGCACTACAAGAAGAACAAGATTTAGGTGAACAGGCAAAACGTGAATGGGATCGCTCAGGCGTTACGCAAGCACCAAGCTCGCCGCTTGTATTTAGAACGCTACAACTAGAAGCCGCGCAAGCTATGCTCGATAAAGCACAATATGCACTTAAAACCGCACAGCGTGATGTAAATAACACCCAGTTAAATGCACCATTTGACGCTGTTATTTTATCGCGCGATATAGATTTAGGTACTTATGTGAGTATTGGCGATACGCTTGCCACGCTAAACAGCACTGACAAAGTAGAAATAACCGTGCCGCTTTCATTAATTCAGTGGCAAAACCTAGCAAATAATAAATCAGGCGATGTTATTTTAACTGATGTAACCACTAATACTAAATGGAATGGTTATATTGCACGTTTTGAGCAACACCTTGATGACAGCTCGCGTCAACGCAACGTAATTGTTGCCTTAGATAAACCGTTTGAGCAAACAACGCCATTACTGCCTGGTACATTTTTAGCGGTAGAAATTGCCGGTAAGCAGTTAAGTAACGTAATAAAACTGCCTGCTTCGGCGGTATCTCAAGATGGCTTAATTTGGTACGTAAATGATCAAAACAACTTAGTAAGCATACAAGCCAATAAAGTATTTGAGCGTGGTGATTACGTATATATTTCGCCAGTTGCAGAGCAAAGTACTTTAAAAGTAGTAACGCGCCCATTAGTAAGTTACCTAAGCGACATGAAAGTAAATCCAATTGTTGAGGAGATACAATAATGAGCCCTCATCAAGCACCTCAATCACCCAGTAATAATAACCCGCTGCACGGTATTATTAACTGGTTTGCAAATAACTCTGTTGCCGCTAACTTATTGTTAGTTAGTGTGATTGTAATGGGTATTATGTCGCTTACGACTTTACGTAAAGAGGCATTTCCGAGTTTAGAGCCAGATACTATTTCGGTATCGGTGGTTTACGACAGTGGCGATGCATTGCAAGCCGAAGAAGGAATAGCGTTAAAAATTGAAGAAGCGCTCGAAACCGTATCGGGTATTAAACGTATTACCTCTACATCCGATGCTAGCGGCAGCCATGTAAGCATTGAAAAAAGTACTGATTACTCACTCGATGAGTTACTTGTTGACGTTAAAAACCAAGTTGACGCTATTAATAACTTTCCGGCAGATGCTGAGCAACCTGTTATTGATAAAGCCCGTAGGCAAGATCATGCATTAACGCTGCAACTTTTTGGGGATGCCGATCGCCATACATTACAAAATCTGGGCGAAAAACTTAAAGCCGATTTATTAGCGCAATCAGGCATTAGCGACGTAGCGCAGTCGGGTGTGATTGACCCGATGATGTCCATAGAAATCGACGAAGGTAAATTACAAGCGTATGGCTTAACTATTAGTGATATAAGCGAGGTCATTAATAATGAGTCATCAAGCCCGCTTTCGACTAGTTTGCGCGATAGCAGTAAAATTATACGCTTAAAAGCCGCCGATCAAGCTTACTGGCAGCGCGACTTTGCCAATATTGTATTGTTGACCACTGCATCAGGCGCACAAATTAAGTTAGGCGATGTAGCAACCGTTACCGACTCATTTGCCGAAGATAGCAACTCATTAAGCCGTTATAACCAACAAAATGCCGTAGGCGTTGAAATTTTAATGGGCGATAACAGCGATATAACTACCATTGTTGAGCAAGCTAATAGCGTAATAGATAAATGGCACGAAAGCGGTTTATTACCTCAAAACGTAGAGCTTGAAAGCTGGCACGACAAAAGCACCATGATCACCGATCGTTTATCGCTACTTACTAAAAACGCGGTGACCGGTATTATTATGGTGTTTGTAATACTTGCCATATTTTTAAATGTACGCGTAGCCCTATGGGTGGCTGGTGGCTTGCCGTTTGTGTTTTTTGGTACGCTTTATTTTATGACCGATGGCTACACCGCACTGACCATAAACGAAATGACCACCTTTGGCTTTATTATGGCGCTGGGCATAGTGGTAGACGATGCCGTTGTTGTAGGCGAGAGTATTTACACTACACGTAAAAAACATGGCGATACATTAAATAATACAGTTTTAGGCACTATGAAGGTTGTTGTGCCAACAATATTTGGGGTGTTAACCACCGTTGCCGCGTTTGTGGCGCTTTCGAATGTGTCAGGTAACTTAGGTAAAATTTACTCTCAATTTGCCACTGTAGTGACCATTTGTTTACTACTTTCGGTTGTTGAATCAAAACTTATTTTACCCTCGCATTTAGCCCACATTAGTACTAAGCGCCAAGTTAAAAAGGGCTTAGGAGGTCTGTGGTCAAAAATACAACATGGTGCTGATAGTGGCTTAAACTGGTTTAGTAAAAACATTTACTGCAAGGTTATTGAATTTTCACTGCGCTTTAGATACGCCGTAGTCGCTGCGTTTATCGCTTTTTTTATACTGGTTATTGGCATGCCGATGACAGGCACAGTAAAAGTTGGTTTTTTCCCAAGTATTGCAGGCGACACCGTAACAGCCGATTTAGTTATGCAAAACGACGCTGCTTATGGGCAAACAAATGCAAATTTACTAACGCTTGAGCAAAGTGCATTACAAGCTGAGCAAAACTTAATGACTAAGTTGAGCTCTGAAAAAAGCGAAATAACCAGCCTACAAGTCATTAGTAGTAGCGACACCAGCGGTGAAGTAAGCGTTGAGCTATTAAACGAAGGCGCTTTTACAGCAAACGAATTTGCTCAAGAGTGGCAGCGCGTAGCAGGTAGCCTTGAGGGCAGTAAAAAATTACAAATATTAGCTACGCGTAAAATGGTCGATAACTTTAAAGTTGAGCTTAAAGCGTGGGACGACGAAACCGTAATGGCGGCGGGCGCACTATTTAAGGAGCGCTTACAAAATACCGCAGGCGTTAACGGAATAGACGACAACTTAAACCCAGGTCAGCCACAGCTTAAGTTTACCCTAAATGCACAAGGGCGCGCGCTTGGCATGGATACAGCCAGTTTATCAAAGCAAGTACTGCAAGCTTTTGGTGGTGCAGTTGTACAGCGCTACCAACGTAATAAAGACGAAGTTAAAGTACGTGTACGCTACCCAGAAGATGCTCGTAAAACACCTGCCGATATAATGCAGTCGCGTATTCGCCTGCCTGATGGCACCGTTGTACCGCTAGTAAACGTAGCCACAGTAAGCAGTGAATATCAGCAAGATGAAATAACCCGCATTGATGGACTACGTGCAATTTATTTAAGCGCCCAAGTAGATAAAAACGTGATTGCTCCAAACGAGTTAGTTGCTAATTTAAAGCGCGGCTTAATTCCTGAGTTAACACAGCAATTTCCTAACTTAAGTGTGTATTTTGCAGGAGAGGCAGAACAACAAAGCGAAACCACCAGTTCAATGAGCACTATGTTTGTAGCGGCTTTATTAGTGATTTACGTGCTGCTGGCTATTCCGCTTAAATCGTATATTCAACCAGTACTAATCATAGTGGCAATTCCGTTTGGTATTGTGGGCGCTATTTTAGGGCATTGGTGGAACGACTTAACCATTAGTATATTGTCGTTAAATGGTATTTTGGCGCTCAGTGGGGTAGTTGTAAACGACAGCCTATTACTTGTTTCGCGCTTTAACGAACTAGTAAAAGAGGAGGGCATGAGCACGCACGATGCCATAGTTGAGTCGTGTACGAGTCGTTTGCGTGCGGTATTACTTACCTCAATTACAACTTACGCAGGCTTAGTGCCGCTACTTAGCGAAACCTCAATGCAGGCACAGTTTTTAATCCCTGCTGCGGCATCACTTGGCTACGGTATTTTGTTTGCCACGGTTATTACCTTAATACTTATACCGGCATTATTGATGATTCAAACCGATGCTAAACGCGGTATTGATGCTGTGCTAAAATCGCTAGGTGCTAAAAATAAAACGCAGGAAACAGCCTCTTAATGATAAACGTACTACTGGTTGAAGACGACATAGATTTGGCAACCACCATTGTTGATTATCTCGAAATTGAGTCAATAGAGTGTGACCATGCAAGCAATGGCGTAATGGGTTTAAATTTAATAGAACGTAATCAATATCAAATGATTATATTAGATGTAAACATGCCCAAAATGGACGGTTTAACCATGTGTAAAACATTGCGTGAGCAAGGCATTGATATACCAGTATTAATGCTGACAGCGCGCGATAGCCTCGACAATAAGCTTGAGGGGTTTGCAGCCGGTAGTGACGACTATTTAGTAAAACCATTTGCCATGAAAGAGCTCGTAGCGCGGGTTCAAGTATTAGCAAAGCGTAAAAGTGGTGAGGTAAAGCGACTTACATTTGCTAACTTAACACTTAATTTAACCGCGCATACAGCAACAGTGGCAGCGCACAGTTTAAAGTTATCACCCATTACTTTTAAGTTATTAGAAGTGCTTGTACGAGAGCAGCAAAAACCGGTAACCCGACAAGTAATTATGCAAGCAATATGGGGCGACGATCAGCCAGACAGCAATAGCTTAAAAGTGCATATTCATCATTTGCGTAAACAGCTAGAGCAAGCGCATTGCCAAGCCGTACTAGAAACAATACCCAGTGTAGGGTTTGCGCTAAAATTAAAAAATGAGACACAAGCATGAAAATTAGACCCAGCCTGAGGTTGTATTTTTTTGCCACCATGGTGCTTTTAAGTTCATTAATGGCAATTGGCTTTTCGTTTTTAAGTGTTAATTATTTTATTGATGGCTTAGACCGAGGGTTAAACGGAGTTATGTTTGAGCTTTCGCAAACCACTGAGATTGAAGATGGACAGCCAAAAAATATTGTTGGATTTAATGTGGCGAGCCGTTGGGAAGACATGCCAGAAATAATACAGCAAAAATTTGAAGTAGCGCCAAATGAAGCCGGTGTACTACAAAAAGTGAAAGATAACACCTCATTGTTTACTATGCCTGCAGACTTGTTTTTTGTTGTTTACTATCAAAATCCAAATGGCGAGGCGCGTTATATATCGCGTATTATGCTTGAAAAAAATCGCCCTAAAAGAATGGGAACTGTAAAACCAATACACCGCATGACATTGATAGCCATTACTGGTTTTGCAGCCATTGCCTTATTTACCTTCTTTTTGTTTATGGTAATGAAAAAAATAGCCAAGCCAGTAGAGTCACTACGTGGTTGGGCTAAGTCGTTAAATCAAAAGAATTTACAAAACACGCCGCCCGACTTTACCTATAACGAACTAAATACCTTGGCAACGTTAATACGCAGTAGCTTACTTTCAGCTCACGACAGCCTTGAGCGAGAACAGCGCTTTTTAAGTTATGCGAGCCACGAGTTACGTACACCAATTTCGGTTATTCGCAGCAACGTTGAGTTACTTAACCGTTTAAGCGAAAAAGTACCTTTAAGCGATAAACAACACCTTACACTGCAGCGAATAGAGCGCGCCGGTTTAACCATGAGCGATTTAACCGAGACGTTATTGTGGCTTAGCAGAAATGACGACCAGCAAAGTTCACCAGAGCCTGTAAACCTAGCCGAAAAAATAACGACCTTGGGTAACGAACTCGATTATTTACTCAATTCAAAACAAGTTGATGTACTTATAAATACCGATAACCAAAATACGACTATTAATACCGAAGCCACCGCATGCCACATTGTGCTTACTAACTTAATACGTAATGCGTATCAGCATACGCAACAAGGGCAAGTGCGAATTACTCAGCAGGGTAGCCGTGTGATTATAGTAAATAGCAGCGCACAAACTGATACGCCACACACTGCTAATAACACAAATAAGCCCGCCAATATTGGCTACGGTTTAGGGTTGGAGTTAAGCGAAAAAATAATAAAACGACACGGTTGGGTATACGAAGTAAACGACATGCCTGGGCGTTATGAAGTGGTGGTCGATTTTAGTTAATACGCTTTTTTTAATACTTAACCTGAACTCTGGTTAAGAGATTTACTAACATATTGAATCATAGTGATATTAAAATTTATTTTTTCTAGCCAGAAATTTTCAGTGAAAACAAGGCGAATTTACGCGTCAATAGCTGGTCTATTGCAAGTAAATTCAACGCAGTTCGCGCTGAAAATAGCTGCTTGAGATAGATTTATTATCCAGAGTTTAGGTTACTTAGATTTAAAATATAAAACCGCGCTAAGGCACTTTTAAAAAAGCTTTAGCGCGGTTTTTTATATTCAAAAATATTTAATTTAACGCTGAGAATATAGAAACTTAGTGATTTATTTAGCAAAGTATCTGTTAATGAGCCTTACAATGCCAATGATCATCGTGTTTAGTGCAGGCTTGTTTTGTGGGCTTGGCTTTTACGATCACAATGTTTGGAGAGTTGTGCTCAGTTACTAAAACAGGCGTAACTACTTTGACTGCTTTTTTATGTGGTTTATGCGCACTGGGACCATGTTGATATACAGTGCAGCCGCTCATAATAAGCGCGGTCGTCATTACTAAAACTACTTTTAAAGATAAGTTCATGTTTATTAGTCCTATATAGCTTAACACTAGGGCGTGTTGAATTTTGGTGGTTGAATTTACAGCAGTATGTTTGGTTTTTAGGCAAGGCAGAGCCTATGTAGTGTGGTATTCCCCATAAATAGGTGATAACGCAGCATAAAGACCAAACATGCGCTGCCCTTTGGGTTCTTTCTAGGGACGATTAACTCTTTGTTACTCGGTTTTTACTTAGCCCACTAGGTTACAAACCTCGCGCCGCGATTTAATCGCCCCTAGATTGAACAAATTTCAATCCACAAAGATCAACACGCCCTAAGCCTAGGATAAACTTTTTTTTGTATAGTGCTGTAAGCAAACGTAAGGATATTGTAAAGGTGGTTTATATGGCTTTTGACGTCTATTTAACTAATTAATAAGTACATTGGTACTGCGTTAAATACGCCAATACCAATGCTTATAATATTGAGTTTAGAGCTCAGAGCTTAGTCCACTGAGTTCAAACTTATAAATCGCTGCGCCAACCCATACCAGACTCTTCCATTAAACGCTCGTACACGCCTTCTATGTTAAGCGGTAACCATGCATCAAACTGTTTAAAGTCACTAAATTGGTCTAACTTTACATTTTGTTTAATTTCGTCAAGCGTATTACCGGCTAAAACGCCTGCTGTTACTTGGCTATATAAAAGCTCTAAATAACTTAAGTAACGCGCTACATCAGCCTTGCTGCCAATATCGGCATGTCCGCCTACAAAAGTATTAAAGTCATATTTGAGTACCGCTTGGGTTGAGTTAATCATGCCTTGAATATCGTAACTCCACAGCTTTTGCCACGGCATTCTGCCAATAACAATCCAATCAACTACAAACAATGTTTTTTGCTTTTCGAATAATATACTAACCGAACCACGACCATCGTTTGGACCATGGTAGTTAAGTTTTACTGTGGAATCACCAAGGGTAAGTAGTAGCTCATCATCAAAAGTAAGGCTGGGCGTTACTGTTTTCATTTGTGTGTTTTTAATATCTTGCGCAGCGAGTTTATGCGCTACAAACGTGGTGTGCGGGCTTTTAAATACCTCGGCGCCGTAAATATGATCGCTGTGATTATGGCTATAAATTACATACTTTACCGGTACGTTAAAGCGGGTTTTAATTTGCTCGTTTAACCAGGTGGCGGCTTTTTTATTAAGCGGGTCGGTAACAATTGCGCCCTCAGAAGTGATTAAAAATACTGAGCGGTGTCTGTCGTCTATAAAGCGGTGTAAGCCGTCCCCTAAGTTTTCTATTTCATAGGCTTGTGTGGCAAAGCCTATAAATAATAGGGCTGTAGTTAATAGTTTTTGTAGCAAGCGGGGCATACACCATTCCTTTTTAAATTGATTAAATTAATAACGCTATTAAAAGAAGAAAGTACAAAGCCGTAAAAAATTTCAGCTGTTGGTTAAATTAAAACTTAAAACTTAAAACTTAAACCTAAGCCTAAACCTAAGTAAAAGGAGCAAATATAAGGATGAAATAAAAAGCCATTATAAAAATGGCTTTAGATAGGTTGGTTGGGTTTATCTTTGTGTTAGTTGTTGGTTTATTTCTTCAAAGATACTGGCATCATCTATGGTTGAAGGTATTTGTAGCTCTTCGCCATCAACTAGTTGACGTAAATTTTTACGCAGTATTTTACCCGAGCGAGTTTTAGGCAACCTATCTACGCTAACTATATTTTTAAGGCACGCAATAGCGCCAATCTGATTACGAACACTTAAAACAAGCGCTTGTTCTACGTCGGTACTTGAGCCCATAAAATCATTTTTAAGCACGATCATTCCCATAGGGAGTTGCCCTTTTAGGGGATCGTTCACGCCAAAAACAGCGCATTCAGCAACAGCAGGGTGCGCGGCTACTATCTCTTCCATTTCGCCGGTAGAAAGCCTATGCCCTGCTACATTTATAACGTCGTCGGTTCTGCCCATAATAAATAGGTAGCCGTCTTCATCAATATAACCACCATCGCCAGATAAATAATAACCTTCGTATTCATTTAGGTAGCTTGCTTTAAAACGCGAGGTATCTTGCCAAATTGTTGGTAGGCAACCTGGTGGAAGTGGCAGTTTAATTACCACTGCGCCTTGCTCGTTAGCTGCGCATTCATTGCCATCCATATCTAATATTCGCACGTCAAAACCTGGAGTAGGCACGGTAGAGCTGCCAGGTTTTGTTGCTAAGTACTCAAGCCCTACAGGGTTACAAGCAATAGCCCAGCCAGTTTCGGTTTGCCACCAATGATCGAGCACTGGCAGTTTGGTTTTTTCTTTAAGCCACTCGTAAGTGGGAGGATCTAACCGCTCGCCAGCTAAAAATAAACGTTTTAAGCTTGAGGTATCGTATTGATTAAAACCATCGGCATTTGGATCTTCTTTTTTGATTGCTCTAAATGCGGTGGGGGCACTAAATAATGCATTTACTTTATATTCTTCAACCACGCGCCAAAATGTACTGGCGTCGGGTGTTTTAACTGGTTTACCTTCATATAATATGGTCGCGCAGCGATACATTAGCGGCGCGTAAACTATATAAGAGTGCCCAACTACCCAGCCAATGTCAGACGCTGCCCAAAATACGTCGCCGGGCTTCATACCATAAACGGTTTCCATGCTGTATTGCATTGCCACTGCGTGACCGCCATTTTCGCGTACAACGCCTTTGGGTGTGCCTGTGGTGCCAGAGGTATATAAAATATAAAGCGGATCGTTACCATTTACAGGCACCGGATCTGCGCTTGCAGCCGTTTGCATTGCCTGAGTCCAATCTATGTCTCGTTTAGGCTTAAGAGTGGCGGTGACTTGTGGGCGCTGATAAATAACGCAGTGTTCTACTTTGTGAGTAGCTAAGTCTATTGCGTTATCAATAAGTGGTTTGTATTCAATAACGCTGTTTACTTCAACACCGCATGAGGCGCTAAGTATAAGTTTGGGCTTGGCATCATCAATGCGTACTGCTAATTCGTGTGCAGCAAACCCACCAAATACCACCGAATGAATAGCACCAAGGCGAGCGCACGCCAACATACCAATAACCGCTTGTGGGATCATTGGCATATAAATGACAACGCGATCGCCTTTTGTAACACCTAACGATTGTATTACGCCTGCAAATTTAGCAACTTCTTGTTGTAGTTGTGAGTAGCTATAAGTCTGCTTTGTATTAGTGACTGGAGAGTCGTAAATCAGTGCAGTTTGCTCGCCAAATCCGGCAATAACGTGCTGGTCTAGCGCTAAAAAACTGGTGTTTAATTGCCCGTCGCTAAACCAATGGTAAAGCCCATCGTCGTCTTGTGTGTATGCTTTTGTGGGAGCTTTGTACCACGGAATGTTTTTACTTTGTTCGAGCCAAAATTGGGCTGGGTTTTGTTTAAAGGCATTATATTGCTGTTGATATTCGCCTGACATGTAAGGCTCCTAAAGCTAAATTTGTGTGTGAGAGACCTTACAAAATGTAGGCTTTTTTTAGCAAGCAAGCTATTCGACCTTGGTCGGCTAAAAGTTAATCAATACACTGGTTTTAAAAATACCAAATTGACAATACAAAGCGTGTGGTTCAGCATGGCGGACAGTAAAAATAAGAGAAAACACGATATGAGTAACGTAGTAAGAGTAGGGGTTGCGGTTATCATAAAGCATCAAAACACAATTTTACTAGGTGAGCGCATTGGCGCGCATGGTGCTAATACATGGGCAACACCTGGTGGGCATTTAGAGTTTGGTGAAAGTGTTGAGCAATGTGCAATACGAGAAGTGTTTGAAGAAACAGGTTTAAAGGTAAGTAAAATTACTAAGCTTGATTTTACCAATGATATTTTTACAGCAGAGAACAAGCACTATATTACGCTGTATGTAAAAGCTGACTTTGAAGGCGGAGAGCCTGAGCTTAAAGAGCCTAATAAATGTTTAAAGTGGCGCTGGTGCGATATTAATAATCTACCAACGCCACTGTTTACATCACTAAAAAATTACTTATCTGAGGCTGTACTAGCCTAGTTATTTTGTTGGCGGTGTCGCTGGGCTTAACTCTAGTTTACTAAAGCTTACTTGAGCGTAATCGCCATTTTGTTTATCTGTAGACCAATCGCCAGTACCTAAACACCCTGGGTACCAAATACCTTTCGCGCTTTTAGTACTACATTGGTTATAAGCGCCGGCTTTAAAGTAATGCCAATCTGCAGCGTAGCCATGTGGATGGTCTTTTTCGTCCACTTTGCCATAAGCATCTACGTTATTACCTAAGTTAATAGAGTAATTAACGTCTTCTTTGCCTTGTGCGCTAAATGTAAGGTGCATAACATTTTTATACACATTTACCGTGTAGCTAAATTCTTCACCTAGTGCAATACCTGCGCCGCCTGGCTCGTTAGGGTTTTCCCATGTATTACCCCAAACAGGGTAAGTAATGTCTGTACGGTCAGGATTCGTTTTAGCTAAGTTACGTTCGTAGTTCCAAAAAACTGAGCCTGTTTTATGTCCTGGCCATTTTTTGTAATATATTTTAAGTGGCTCATTGCCCCAGCCATAACCAAGCTTTGTATCAATAAGTGCCTGATCTTTACCTGCGTGAATTTGCCCTACAACAACCGAGTAAGCTGCTTTTTTATCAGGGTCGGTAGCACGTAGTGCAACGTGATCTACTTTTAACGTTGCTTCCATTTTTCCACCAACAGAACCAAATCGGTCAGATAGCGGGTGAACAGCTAAAGCAAAGTTGTTTTTAGAGTGTTTAGTTTTAATTTTAGTATTTGATCCACGGATCATTTGTCTAAGTTCACTACGGGTATTAGTAGAGTTAGCACTTGTAAGCGCTTTATTAGGGGAGGTAAATACCATGTAGCCTTTATCATCAAGATAGAAAAAATCAGGGTGTGCGTAAGTCTGAATTTCTTCTACATCTATTTCGTCAATTTTACCGTCGTTGTTTAAATCAACTGGTACATTTATTTTCCAGTGTGATAAATCAAACTTTGTTGCAGGTACCGGCGCATCGCTTTGCTGATTAATGCTTTGGGTACTTGAACAAGCGGTAAAAAGTAAAGGGGTGATAACGGCTAAAGCCGTAAGTTTAAATGTGGATGTATTTTTTATCATTATTGTCTCTGTGTGATGAAGTAAAAATTGTGCGGTACAGGCATCGCTTAATCTCAATCTAGCATACCAATTTAACAATTAAAACTTACCAATTAGTAAAATTAAATATTTTTTAAATGATTTTTTGTTATACCAATTTGGTTTGGGTGTTTTTTAACGGCTTTTATGGAAGTGTTTTCGGTATGTATTTTTTATGTGCTTGGCTATTCATTTAGTGATGTATAACGTAGATTTTGGCGCTAAGGTGTAGTCTATTTTGGGGGGGGAGGAGATTTTTAATTTTGTAGTTTGCTTTGCCACGTTTAGCAAATAACTAAATAACCACTGCCAATAACTAATGCCGGGCTTTAACTATGGTTAGTGCTGCAAGTTAGTCGTGTTTGGTAATAAAAGTTGCCACTTGTTTAAAATGGCATGATATTCACCATTTTCTTTAATACTACTTAATGCGTCAGAGAGTGTTTTAGCTGTTTTAGGATTAAGTTGATTACTTGCTGCAAAATTAAGTGAGGAGGGAAGATCGCTTAAATGAATTCGTTTTGTTATTAGGCTAGGATCGAGTCCTAGGCTTTTTAGCTCGTTATTAAGTGTAAGTGTATTAGTTACTACAAAGTCGATCCGGTTTTTATAAAGCATTTGCCAAAGTTGATTATAGTAACTGACCAGTATTAAATTGTTATTTTCGGT
Source organism: Pseudoalteromonas sp. NGC95 (assembly GCF_015864705.1). Lineage (NCBI taxonomy): Bacteria > Pseudomonadati > Pseudomonadota > Gammaproteobacteria > Alteromonadales > Pseudoalteromonadaceae > Pseudoalteromonas > Pseudoalteromonas sp. NGC95. The sequence continues at coordinate 55,890 of NZ_JADYWR010000012.1, read as the reverse complement.
AAAGCCTTTTTGCTTTAAGTAGGCTTCGCTCAGGTAGCCACGAATGGTTGCTACTTTATACTCTTTAGCAAAATTTAAGTGAACAACTTCATCTACATGGCTTTTTAAGCTAATTAAATAAGCATCTGCAAAATACACTTCGCCTAACCATGTATATTTATTAATCCGCTCTGGGGTTTTTAACAAAGACAACATTATGGCGTTGGTATTTGTTTTATGCTCTTTAAAAACGCGGGCCATTGGCATTATTTCAAAATTAGCGGTTAAGTTTGTTTGCTTCACAACTGCTTTGGCAATGTCGACTAAAGCGCCGCTTACTTCACCTTGCTGATTTTTAAAGTGATAAGGAGGAAGGTCTTCAGCTATAAAAGTAACCGAATCGGCGTTACACAGGGGGCTATATAAAATAAATACAAAAGCACTTAATAAAACACGAAAAAACATAAAAAATCTTTTAAAGCAATAATACACCTAGTGTAGAGAGTATTAACTAAAACATATATATATTATGTTTATATAACGTAAATAATTTGCATTTACTTGGCTGTACTTGCTGTTTTGTATTTTATAAATTGTAATGGCGAGCATTTATGCCAGCGTAAAAATGCGCGATTAAAAGAGCTTTGATCTTTAAATCCTAAAATATTAGATAAATCAGCAAGTGGCATGCTGGCTATTAATGTATCTGCACGTTTTTTACGTTCTTTTTCAAGTAGCTGAGCAAAGGTTAAGTCTTGTTGTTTTAAGCGTCGTTGTAGCGTTCGGGGTGTTAAATTAAGCGCATCAGCTATGCCTATTAGGTTGCAGTTTTGCAAGGTAGTTTTAGCTGTAAGTAACTGATTAACTTTATCGTCAATACACTGCTGGCTTTTAAAGTTAGAGAGTTGCTGCTCTGACAATTGCTTAAAAGTAGAATTAATAATGGCGTTATCAGTTTTAAAAGGCAGCGTTAAATAATGGCTCGGAAAGCTAACTTGATTATATTCAGCACTGCTTATTACAGGGCATTTAAACCATGATTCAAGGGCGCGCCTTTGCGATGGCAACCAATTATAAGTGAAACTAATACTACTTGGCGAAAGCGTTAAATTTATTAACTGGCGAATTACACTTACCCACGCGGTCATGTTTCGTAAAACAACATGCTCATTACAACTTTGGTGAGCAATCCAACGAATAGTTGCTGTATCAGTATTTAGTTCAAACTTGGCTTTACCAATATCAGCCACCAAGCTGTCGTAGCTTAACAATGCTTTAATGGCACTGCTTAAGTTATCGCTTGATTCAATTAAGTAACCTAAAACGCCGTAGTCAGCAGTGCGAATTTGCTGACCTAGGGTAAAACCAAAAAGAGGATCGTTAAGTGTTTTTTTGCCATAAACTAATAAGGCATTGTAACTATTTAAACTAATACGCGGCGCTAATTGATGGGTACGCTGATTACTAAATTCGTGAAAGCTAATAGCGTGCAAAGCCGTTTTAGTACTAATGCCTTGCGCTTGTAAGTAATCAAGAATACTTGAAAAGTAATGATCAGCCAATGTGTGCATTTGTCATCTAAAGCTAAAAAATAGTCGTGTATTAGCAAGTTTGCCACGTTAAATTTTTATATGCTAGTTGAATGCCTAATAACCTCTTGCTGTAAAAATGATACTTATAACAATAAAACAAACGCTTAATGCACAGCCAAAGCAAATAATAAACACACTATTGGATCATCAACAGTTGCATCGATTTTTTAATGCCAAATTTACGCTGCTACAAGCACAAGACGAAGGGCAAATAGAAGGCGGAAAAGGATCTGTTAGGCAAGTGAAAATAGGTAAAATAACTTTTTCAGAGCAAATAATCAGTGCCGATCAAAATCAGATCAGTTACCAAATAGTAGGCGATAAACCAGTAGCTAATCATCGAGGCGATATATACCTCAGTGCAAATAAAGACATCAATACTTTAGTTACCGAACTTAACTATTGCATAAGCTGCTCAGCTCCATGGTGGATGCCAAATGCATTACTTAAATATGTTATTACAAAAGATATAACCCAAGCGTTAAACAATTTAAATAATTACTTTTTGGCGGGTAAAGTATGAACTCAGAAATTATTTTACTCGCTCTTAGCCCGTTATTTTTGATATTTGTTTGCTGTGAGTTTATTAAGTTTAAGCGCTATTACGACATAAAAGATAGCCTAGCAAATACAGTGTTAGCGCTATTACACCAAGGCGCAGATGCTATTGCGTTACTGCTGTTAATGCCTTTATTTAATTGGTTGTATGACTATAGATTGTTTGATATTGAAGTGAGTGTATTAAGTATTGCATTTGCATTTTTACTGCAAGATTTTTTGTATTATTGGTTTCATAAAGCATCGCATCATATTCATTGGTTGTGGGCTGCACATGTGGTGCACCATAGCTCAACTAAAATGAATTTCACCACCGCATTTAGGCAAAGCTTAATGTACCCCGTAGCCGGTATGTGGGTGTTTTGGCTACCTATGATTTTAATTGGGTTTGAACCGCTAACAGTATTTAGCGTGGTTGCATTAAATTTGGCGTATCAATTTTTTGTACATACTCAAATAGTAGGTAAGTTAGGCTGGTTTGAAAAAGTATTTAATACGCCTTCGCATCATCGAGTTCATCACGCAATAAATGCAGGTTACCTTGATAAAAACTTTGCAGGTGTACTTATTATTTGGGATAAGTTATTTGGCACCTTTGTAGAAGAAGATAAATCAAAGCCTTGTAAATACGGCATTATAGGGCAGCTTAATAGCAATAACCCAGTCGTTATTACGTTTCATCAGTGGGAGCACTTATTGAAAAGTGTTTATAAGGCATCGGGAATAAAAGCTAAATGTAGAGTGCTATTTGGCTACCCTACAAGTAGCATTAAATATAAATAATATTGAAAAAGTTAAAAGTAAAACTGCATAGCTAAACTCATTGATGAATTATGGCTATGCCATTGAGCATGCTGTACTTTGCTGCGCAGCGATACATTGCGAGAAACAGCGTAATTCCATGTTATAGCTATTTCGCTGTGCTTACTTGCTGCGTTATCAGTTAGCCATAATATATTGCCAGTTAAAGCGAGTTTATGGTTATTGTTTATTTGCCAAATTACACCGGCTTCGCTGCCTATTCCAGTACTAAGTTGGTCGGTTATACCGCCTGTATTTAGCTCAAATTGACCAAGAATATAGCCGTGTACATTATTAGGATCGCCATAAGATTTACCATAACCTCCTTTTGTAAAAAAGCGGCCTAAACGTTTATTGTCACTTGGTTGTCGGTCAAAGCCCATTTTAAAGTTCCACGACCAGCTATCAAATACGCGGTTATCGGGTGCAAGCGACATAGCATCTAATAAGTAAAAATGTTCAATATCTGCATTTCCTTCGTCAGTAATAGCGGCTTCCAAATCAAAAAAACTAATTTGTGCACCCGCTATAAAACCTTCAGGCCTATCTAGTAAGTCATGATACGCAAGCCTATAACCAAAATTTGTAAGGTTTGCTTGGTTATTATTTTGTACCCTACCTAGCGATACTTTAGAAGAACCATGACCTTGCTCTGGGGAAGCAATAGGGCGGCTTGGCTTAGTAAATGGCGAAGCTACATTATATTTGCTGCGCATTAGGAGTAGCTTAGTTAGTCGCGGGGCAATTTCTTCACGATTTAACGCTTTATCGTAAAATTCAAAATTTAACCATTCGTACGCCATTTCTAATATAGCGACTAATTGCGACTGTGAGTAATTACGAGTATTGAGGGAGCCACCTTGCATTAACTCTCTTGCATCATCAAGTTGTTCGTCAGTCATTTGAGTAGAGTAATGGTATAGCTTAGTACCAAAAGCTGGGCGGTAATTAGGTGTTTGTAATAAGTTGTTATTTCTTAGTACTGCAACGGTATCTGATGGAATAGCTTGCATATTAAATGACGATGTTAAATCAAGGTCCTCTTGTGCAAGTTGTAATAATGCAAGTAATTGGTAAGAGCAGTTTTCATCAATAAAAAAGTAATCGAATGTAGCTAATTGTAGCTCCCACAAGTGCAATAAAATAAGCTCTACCTGTAGCTCTGATAAATTAAGTTTGTATTCCCAAATATCACGAGATTCTAAATCATTATATTCGCGTACTTTTTTATAGTACGGCATAAGCGAAAACTTACCTGGGTAGCTGCCAATCAAGCCTTTTAATGCGTACATGGCTGCGTTGTCTGAGCCATCAGGCTCTGCTGCAAAGTTAACGGCAAACGCGAGCAACTCTTTATGGCGAGTCTGATCTTTTGCATCAATACGAAGTAAAGTGTGGCCAAACATTGATGATGGGCTATTCATAAATGCAGTTGGAAAAACTAACGTAACCCCTTTAGGGTTTATTATTTTTTGCCACGCCTGTAGTTCTGGGCAATTAAGTTCGGGCCAGTTATTTTCAATTTTTGTTTTTAGCCATTTATAACGTGCAGGAAACCGACAACGATATTGTGTTGTTTTTGGGTCAGTATTTTTACCACTAAATGCAGCTATAGTGGCTTTAAGTTCGTCATATGGGCTTGTTTTACCTGTAGGAGATAAAAAAAACTCAGCACTGTCTACTTCACTTTTCCAATCACCTAATGTGGCCAAGCGGTAGTGACCTAATTTAAGCCAGTAAGGGTGTGTTGCTAATGTATTTGTTTCAATACTTTGAGCGTTTGAGTAAGTACTAAAAAGAGCGAGCAGTAAACCAAATAATATTTTTTTCATAATCACTAAATTACAAAAGCCGCTAGAGAAATACTCCAGCGGCTTTATTTATACGTATAAAACCGGCTAATTTAGCTGATTAAGAAAGAGTATAAGAAGCAAGTTGTGCGTTACTTGCAAGAACAGTGTTTAGGTTTTCTAAAACTGTTTGTGAAGTCACGTTTTCAGAAGTAAATACTGAAGAAAACTGTGCTTGAGCAAGCTTATTGAACGCTGCTTTATCTTGATCTGCAACACCCCAAGCTTCAGCTAGAGTAGCTAAAGTTTCGCCTTCACCTTTTGACATATCACGAGCAAGTTGCTCCATGTTACCGTCAATGAATAAAGCGATTTTTTCTGAAGAAGTTACTGTACCAGTACCATCACAACCAAGAGTACCAAAAGTGATACCAAAAGTTTGGTTACCAGATGTACCATTTGTTGTAGCGCCTAAAATTTTAACGCCTTTACCTTGCTGACCAGCAAATAACATAGAACCAAGACCACAACCAATATCTTGGTCAGCCATTGCGTTTGAGAAAGGAAGTAAAGATAGAGCTGCTACTGCGATTAGTTTTTTCATTTTCATAAATCCATATATGATTGTCTTTATTTAGGGTAAATAAAGTTCGCGGAAGATTCTAACAGACTTGCAGAAAAAAGGAACAGGCTAAAACATGAATATTTTACACTCTAATTTTTAAATATATTAAAGTTAATGTCAGGATAAAAACCAGCCTAGTTTCCACTTTTTATTGAACTGGTGGCGGTTTTTTACTTCTTGGGGCACCTAACAAAATACAAGTATGGCAAATACATACAGATAAAAATGCACTAATACCTAATGCACCGCCATAGCCGTCAAGTTTTGGTACAAGAAATTCAAATAAGATTGAAAACAAAATAGATGAGCTTGCTACAGTATAAATACCAAATCGATGTGGGGCGCTCATACCTATGAATGTGCCGCCAAAAAATACAATTGCGTATAAATCGGGGTTCAAATTTAAAGCGCTAAAAATTAAATAAGCAATAATAGAAAGTGAAGACGACGCTCTAACCCCGTCAAAGCGACTATGCTTAGCTAAATAAAATGTTAAAAAAGCCCCAAGCAGTACAAGTAATGGGTATTCAATACTCATAATACAATTCCTTTGGCTAATACAAAAAGTGCTACGCTTGCAAAAGCTACGCTGCCAAGCTTGCCACCAAAACCTGTAAACATATTCATAGTAAGCACATACAAACTTGAGCCAATAAGCGAAATAATAGCAATTTCCCAGTAACTGGTAATTAAATGAGTTGAACACATACCTGCAAAGCTACCAGCATAAATTGCAGCATACGGATGGTTTTTATAAAGTGCAGGAAAAGGAATAAACGAGCCAATAAGCCCCGTTAGCGCAGCAGAAATCACTAAAGGTAATGCAAAAGTAGTGTGCATAGCAAAGCAAGCTACAAAGCCTAAAAAGAAAGTGATGAATTTTAAAAGTAAGAATTTAATCATAGCGGCGCATTTTAAACTAATCCTTTTGCGCTTTCTAATACTCTCTAACAAATAAATGTTATAAGTAATTACAAACTTTAAAAGCGTGTTTTTTAAACGGCTTTTAGGTATTAAATATGCTTAATAGTGCCGCTGTTAATGTTCTATAAATCACAAGTTATGTATAATGGCGATAATTTAATGTATTAAAGTGTTAACCAAGGGTTATTTATGTCTAACTGTTTACATCTGGCTATTCCGGCTGGCGATTTAAAAGTGGCTAAAGCGTTTTATTGTGACGTACTAGGCTGTAAAACGGGTAACAGTGAAGAAGGTCGCTGGGTAGATATAGATTTTTGGGGTAATGAACTTACCTTGCACCAGAGTGTTGAGCGCTTACCAACAGTTCGCCATGATGTAGATATGGGAGCTGTGGCAGTACCTCACTTTGGGATTCACTTATCTGAAGATGAATTTAACGGGTTAAAAACACGTATTGAAGATGCGGGTATTGAATACTTAGATAAACCATACCGCCGATTTATTGGTGATGAGTTTGAGCAAGAAACGTTTTTTATTGAAGATCCAAATGGCAATGTGCTTGAAATGAAAACCATGGTAAACCCAGAGGTTTTATTTAAAAAAGTATAAATGCTGTTGTTTAAGTTAAGCTAAAAAAAACCACTTTAATAAGTGGTTTTTTTATAACTATTAATCAGTGTTTTGATAAATTAGTTAATATTTACAGGTGAAAAAAATTACACTACATGCATGATTTTTATTCACTCTACAATGTAGGTATAGACACGTAGACTTAATTTCAATTCTCATACTTTATTGTTATTTATGCTGCTTAAACTCATAATTGCACCTTTGCTTATTTTACTAATAACATGCGCCCAAAAACGCTTTGGTAGTTTTGTTAGCGGCATAATTCCTGGCTTGCCTATTACCTCTGGACCTATTTCTTATTTTATAGCATTAGAGCAAGGTAAATTATTTGCAGCTAACTCAGCGGTGGCCTCTCTTTATGGTATGAGCGGTATAGGCTTATTTTGTTTTAGTTACTTGGTTGTATCACGAAGGTTTGGAATGCTTAAATCGCTTTTTACAGCGTTGAGTATTTGGTGTGTATTTAGCGTTATTACTTTATTTTTACCAGTGAATATTATTGTGGCGAGTGTGGTTTCGCTTTGTATTTTACTCGGTTTAACTATTATCTCTACAAAGCTAAATATATCAGTTGATGCAAAACCATTAAATGCCCGCTGGGAGCTTCCGGTAAAAATGATATTAGTGACGAGCTTTATCGTGCTTGTTACGTTTATATCGCAGCATATAGGGTCTACATGGAGCGGGTTAATATCTACCTTTCCGGTTATTTTGGCGGTAATGGGCAGTGTTGCCCATTTTAGTGACAAACAAGCCTCAACGTTTAAAATTCTTAATGGCGGTATTATTGGTTCATTAGGTGGATGTGTATTTTTTGCGGTGATTGCGTTTATGTTAAAACATAACTTTATGATTTGGCAGGTGTACGCAACAGCTGCCATTTTCTCAACGTTATTTACTATTATTTTTAGCCAATTTATTAATCGCCAATTTACCAAGCAAGCTATGCTAAACACCAAAAAAGCAGTGCTTAAGATTGACTCGCTCGGTTAACTTACATATCTAAAGCCATTACCTAGTTATGTAGTTGAATTAACATTTCACTGGGGGTTTTATTAAAGTGGCGTTTAAATTCGCGGCTAAATTGCGATGGGCTGGTATAGCCAACCTTTAATGCAGCTTCGTTGGCTTTGCTTCCACTACTGGTTATAAGCTCTTTAGCCTTAGCTAAGCGTACTTTTTTTAAATACTGCAAAGGTGACTCAAACGTTACTTGCCTAAAAGCACGATGGAACGACGATACGCTCATGTTTACATCTTCAGCCAACCCCTCAACTGTAATTTGATTGGCATAACTACTGTGCATAGTTGAGAGCGTACGGGCGATACGCGCATAATGCCCATCATGCATAGCAAGCCCTATTAAAGTATGTCCTTGTGGGCCACAAAGTACACGATATACCAATTCTTTTACTATATCTTCGCCAAAAACGTCAGCCTCAATGGGGTTATTAAGCACGCTAAGTAAACGGTGGGTTACTTGCTCCATTGCGCCATCTATTTTAGCCGATTGAACGCCACTCATTTGCCCAGTGGTGAATGGCTTATGTGTACCAATTTGGTTTACTAATTTATGTAACATTACCGGGTTTATATCTATAACAATCCCCATAACAGGCAGGTTGTTATCGGTAAAAGCTTCGCATTCAAGTGGCACTGGTACACCTAAAACAAGGTAGTCGCCTTCACCATATTTTATTTGATGATCAGGAAAATGAATTATCTTATGTCCTTGCCCAACAATAATAATACCTGAGTTATATATAAGTGGCTGGCGCGGCGAGCTTTTACTTGCACGATGAAAATACACACCTGGAATAATGGTTTCCATGTTGCCTTCAAAGTTAAGTAAATTATTGTGCTCTGCAAATTTTTGCATCATGTTGGCTATTGAGGACATTAAAACTTCTACTATCGTACGAATTTTGCGTAAAATATCAATCCTGACAGTTTTAGGCAAGCTTTTGCGAGTTATTGGGCTTTTTTTATGTTTGTTTTGCCACTAATATGCACTCATTGAAGTTTAGCTTAGTTAGTAACTAAGCATTCTATTTAGTATTTAACCGTCACTTAGGAGCAAAATAATGAAATTTAGCTACGTAAACCCAACACTTATCCAGTTCGGCCAAGAACAAATTGCCTCACTAACTGATTTGATCGCAAAGGATCAAAAGGTACTTGTAGTGTACGGCGGCGGTTCAATTAAAAAGAACGGCGTGTACGACCAAGTTGCAGCAGCACTTGAAGGCTTTGACTGGGTTGAGTTTTCGGGTGTTGGCGCTAACCCAACTATAGAAGTACTAGACCAAGCAGTAAAAATTTGTAAAGAACAAGGTATCGACTTTGTACTAGGTGTAGGCGGCGGTTCAGTAATCGACGGCGTTAAATACATTGCAGCATCTGCAGTTTATGATGGAGAAGGTTGGGATATTCCTACTGGTAAGCACACTATTACTAGCGCATTACCAATTGGTGCAATATTAACATTGCCTGCAACGGGTTCAGAGTCTAACCAAAACTCAGTTGTGAGCAAAGAAGCAACAAAGCAAAAACTACCGTTTGCATCACCAGAAGTACTTCCTAAATTTGCGATTATGGACCCTGATGTAATGAAAACATTACCACAGCGCCAACTTGTGAATGGATTAGTAGATGCATGGGTACATACCTGTGAGCAGTACCTAACATTCCCTGAAACAGCATTGGTTCAAGAAGGTTACGCAGAGGCACTTTTAAGAACGCTTAAAACACTGGGCGATAACTTTGAAAACCAAGACGACGCATGGCGTGCAAACCTTATGTGGGCAGCTAACCAAGCACTTAATGGTTTAATTGGTTCTGGTGTATCGCAAGATTGGGCAACACACATGATTGGCCACGAGCTTACAGCTGCTTACGGCGTTGATCATGCTCGTTCACTTGCTATTGTTCAGCCTTCTTTATTACGTAACCAGTTTGCAGTTAAAAAAGCAAAACTTGAGCAGATGGGTAAAAACGTATTTGGTCTTGAGCAATCTGACGACTTAGCTGAGAAAACAATTTTAGCAATCGAAGCGTTTTACCACAGCCTTGACGTAGCGACCCAGCTTACTGAACATGGCGATGATAAAGCAGCGGCGATTGACAATATTATTAATAAACTTGAAGCGCACGGCATGCTAGCACTTGGTGAAAACCAAGCTATTACGCTTAAAGAAAGCCGCGAAATTTTAGAGCAAGCAGTTGCTTAATTTTCAAAGCTAAGCGCTTACTTAAATATACTAAGTTTTAGCGTTAATAAAAAACCGTCAACCTTTAGGTTGGCGGTTTTTTTATGGTTTATTATAAATACTGCGTTGCTAATTAACCAATAAAGTCTGTATTAATGTTTTTTAATGATGATAGTAAACTGTGCTCAACGGTTAGAAAAAATCTAACGATTAAATAAATTAAAACAGGACTAAACTCATGAAATTACTAAACACATTACTTAGCTCAAAAGCAGGCGTAGCAGCATTAATTTTACGAGTACCAGTTGGCCTTATTTTAGCGGCGCATGGTGCACAAAAACTATTTGCTTGGTTTGGCGGTTACGGGCTTGAAGGTACAGGTCAATGGATGGCAAGTATTGGTTTAGAGCCTGGCTATTGGTTAGCAATGATGGCAGGTAGCGCTGAGTTTTTTGGTGGCATTGCATTAGCAATTGGTTTGTTAACTCGCCCAGCTGCTGTAGTTGCCGGCTTTACTATGATGATTGCTATTTTTAGCGTACATATTAGTAATGGCTTATTTATGGCAAACAATGGCTATGAATACGCATTAACGTTACTTGTAGTAACTGTAGTTTTAGCAATTCAAGGAGCGGGAAGCTTTTCGCTTGATAACGTATTAGCTAAAAAACTCGCTAAAAAATAGAGTTTTTTAATTAGAAAAATAGCGGCCAATTTGGCCGCTATTTTTGTAGGTTAACTACTAAATTATTTAGCTGAAAAAGTTAAAGAATAGCTGTACTGCTTTTGCTCAAGTAAATACTCTTTATGAGTACTTGGGCTCCACGAATCATCGCCACCTACACCCATATGCTGATGATCAATGTGTACATGTACGCAATCATCAGCAATTAGTTCGTTAGTGTGTTTTGCTTGCGTTAGCGTACTTTGCGAATACTCGCTGGCTGCAAACAAAAACGCGCCAGTTACAGTTAAGTTATTAATACTCAGCAATTGGCAATCGCTACGCAGGCCATTATCAGTTGGAAATATATACGGTGTATGTAGCTCATTTAAGCTCAAGCTGTAATAACCTAAACGTGCTGCGGCTTTGCGATCTGGGTAGTTTTCAAAAGGCCCTAAACCTAGCCAGTTTATTTTTGTATCGCTTTGCTTGTTAAGCGTTGTACTTAGCCCTATACGCGGCATTGGTGGCAGAGTGTCGTTTAAGTGCACGTCAATGTTTAAGCTAATATTGCCGGTATTATTTAGTGTATATAGCCACTGTGTTTGAGCCTGTAGCACGCCATTAAATTCGTAATTAAATACACAAGTAATACGTACATCAACGCTTGATTGCACTGCGTGAATTGAGCTGCATGTGCGCTGCCATTGCCCTATACCTGCACGTAACCAACGAGCCTCCCATGCATTGGGGTCTAGATTGTCTACTTCGCTTACACCAATGTCGTTATCAAGTGGGGCACGATAAAAGTTATCAACCAGTGGGCTACTAATAACCTGAGTATCGTTTTGTAACCACTGCTCTATAAGCCCTGATTGCTTGCTAAAAATAAGTTTAAATTTATCGTTTTCAATACTTAGTTGAGAGTCGGTTTCATTAATTCTTATAGCGCTTTGCTCTGTAGCTGATGCAAATGACTTACTGCTTAAATTGTTACTATTTATAAGCTTAAACTGCTCTGAATCCATAACGTGATTAGCGTTTGCAAAGTGTGAGTCGTTAACTAATGCTACATCTAAATTAAGGTAATATTGCGCACCTTGCTCAAACGCTGTTTTAGTTTTAATAGTTAACGTGTGCGTACTTTGCGGGGCAATATTAAGTACATGCTCGCCTTGCTCAACACAGATGCCATTTTGCATTAGTTGCCAAACCAGTTTTTCGTTATCGGTGTGTCTAAATACGTAATCGCTAAATACATCAATGCTGTATTGATTTTTAGTTTGCTCGCGCAATGTAAATTGTAAATGTTGCTGGCTGTATTTAGCCTCAAACAGGCTAGGGTGCGGCGTGCGGTCTGGGAACAATAACCCGTTTATACAAAATTGACGGTCATTTAGTTCATCACCAAAATCGCCGCCGTAAGCCCAATAATGCTTGCCGTTTTCGTCAGTTTTAGATAAACCTTGATCTACCCAATCCCATATAAAGCCACCTTGCAGGCGTGGGTATTCTCTAAATGCTTGCCAGTAATCATCAAAGCTACCTAGGCTGTTGCCCATTGCATGGGCGTATTCACATAAAATAAGCGGGCGAGTTTCACCTGGTAGGCTTAGCCACTTTTTAATAGAGTATTTAGGTACCGCATCGTCTTTAATATCGGTATCTACACGGGCGTACATTGGACAAATAATATCGGTAGCCGTTGTATTTGCGCCGCCGCCTTCGTATTGCACTGGGCGAGAGGGGTCAAAGCTTTTTGACCAGCCGTACATCGCATCATGATTTGCGCCGTGTCCGCATTCGTTGCCCAATGACCAAATAATAATTGAGGCGTGGTTTTTATCGCGCTCAACCATTTGTGTATAACGCGACATAAATGCACCAGCCCACTGCGGATCGCTTGCAAGCCTGCCCATAGGAAACATGCCATGGGTTTCTATATTTGCTTCATCAACTACGTATAAACCTAGCTGGTCACATAGCTCATAAAAACGGGGATGATTAGGGTAGTGAGCAGTACGCACGGCGTTAAAGTTATTTTGCTTCATCAGCTTAATATCTTCAATCATATCGGCGGTAGTAACTGCATGACCGTTTTCTGGGTGGTGTTCGTGGCGGTTAACACCGCGAATAAGTAGCGGCTTGCCGTTTACACACAGTTGCCCGTTAAGCATTTCTACTTTTCTAAAGCCAATGTCGTAGGCTTCAACATCGACGGTATTGCCATGCTCATCAAGCAGACTTACAACGCAGCGGTATAAGTACGGGGTTTCGGCGGTCCATTTTTTAGGGCTTTGTATATCAATTGTTTGAAATACAACATCGCTCCAGCCACCTTTTTCATCAACACGTTTATTGTTAGTACTTTGAATTTGTGGCTCACATAGTGGTGTTTTATCATCAAAAATTTGCACTGCTACTTGGTAGTTATTCGGCGCATTAATCGCCGTTTTTATATGTAGTGCTGCATCGCGATAGCAAGCGTCTAAATCGGGGGTTATAAACACATCACGTATTTGGTTTTGTGGTTTTGTAAGTAAGTTAACATCGCGAAAAATACCGCTTAGCCACCACATGTCCTGATCTTCTAAATAACTGCCATCGCTCCAACGAATAACCATAACGGCAATACGGTTAGTGCCTGCAACTAACAGTTCGCTTAAATCAAACTCGCTCGGTAAACGGCTATCTTGTGAATAACCCACCCACTGTCCGTTACACCACAGGTGAAACGCCGAGTTAACGCCTTCAAAAATAATATGATTACGTTGAGTTAGCTGACTTTCGCTTATATTAAATTCAGTACGGTAACAGCCCGTAGGGTTATCGCTTGGTACAAATGGCGGGTTAACTGCAAATGGGTATTTAACATTACAGTAAATAGGTTTATCAAAGCCATGTAATTGCCAGTTAGAAGGCACTGTAATGCTTTGCCAGTCGCTGTTTAGTGTTTCACTTAACAACGATTCATCAACCGCTTCGGGTTTATCAAATAATTTAAAGTCCCATTGCCCATTTAAACACTGTTTTTGTGATTGTGTGTTAGTACGGGCATGCTCTAACGTTTTAAAACCATTGAGTGGGCTGTGCGCTTTTACTTGATTAACTTGTACTGAAATTGGGTTTTCCCAATCTCGGCGATTAATTATGTGCTGTAAAGAGGTCATGTTTATCCTATTGCATAAGCGGGCAATTATAATGTGCTAAATATAGCTAAAAATAATCGCAGGGGTTATGCTTAAAGCTCTCCTTTATTTATCCAAAACTATCATTGTAATTATGCGCTATAACATTAAAGACATACTCGATATTGGTCCGCGCTGTATAGAACGCTTTATTGATTCACAAACGCTCGCACAAATGCCAAACCTTGAAATAGCACTTGCGGGTTGCTCAAACCTATCGGGTCCTTATTGCGTAGCACGCTCAGCACCGCTAGAACATACACTTTTTTATACGCTTGCAGGGCAGGGTAAATTAACAACACAAAATGAGCAGTATACACTTAATGCCAATACACTTATTGTGCTACCAGCAAAGCAAAGCTTTGAAGTGAAAATTGATGCTGAACATTGGGATGTTATTTGGTTAAACCTTGCAAATACTAAACGTTGGCAGCATTTAAACTTAGCGCAAGCACTGGTACTAACCGAGCAAAAACTTGAACCGTTACACCTTGCTATGGAGCTTTTATACAGCGAGCCTAATGCTAATTTACGCGAAAGCGTAACGCCTATTTTAAGTCATTACTTAAATGCTACGCTGCAAAATAACTCACAGGGTGCGGCGCATAACCGTTTAATTAGTCTGTTTGAAGAGGTAGACAAGCGCTTGCAGTTTGATTGGACAATAGAGGTAATGTGCGAACATGTGCATTATTCATCGCCGCATTTACACCGTTTATGCCAAGCCCAATTTGGTAAAAGCCCAATACAACAACTTATTTATTTACGCATTGAGCGAGCTAAAAACTTACTGTTAAACACGGCTTGGCCAATTTCGCATGTGGCAAGTTATGTGGGGTACTCTAATATTTTTAATTTTTCCAAACGTTTTAAGAAGTCGGTAGGTGTGTCGCCAAGCGAATTTAGGAAATAACGTTAGCGGCTCTCTACATTTGAATAAATTTAAGGTATTGTGCGATTTCTTAAATTGCATTTTAGAGTTTTAGGTAGGTAATGCGCTCAAACCGTTTTTTAATAGTGATATTATTAGTGCTTGTACATAGCTTTATTAGCTGTGATGGTGCTGCGTATCATTTGCAAGAAGACGTTGATCACGTAACCAGTTCGTTATCGCAAGGCGACTCCACAGCCGATGATAACCAAAGCGATAAGACATCAACTACCGAGATTCATGCCCACCAACATTGCCATTGTGGCTACAACAGCACCTCTAGCCATTCAATAAGTCCAGAGCAAAGTAAAGCAACTTCGCCTGCGTGCTATAACGGGTTAAATTACCCGCCAGATGTACCGCCACCAAATTTTTATAGCTAGCTTTTAATTTTAAATACTTTGTAAAAAACTGCCTGCGCTTGTGCGCTATTAGGCTAGTTATTTACATATTTAGGTTGCTTGATCGCGCTTGTTTTTAAAATAGGCGTAGTGATTAAGTTAACTCTGTTTGTTAAAAAACGGACACGCTATATGAATAAAAAACCAATTATGCTGGTGGCGCTACTGTGCGCATTACCTGCTTTTAGTACTTTGGCGAATGTTAAAACATTAACCCTTAAGCAGGCACTGAGTAATACCGAACAACAAAATCTGGTATTAAAACGCTACCCTTATCATCAAAAAATATTGAGTGCGCTTAAATCTCAAGCTGCTCTTTCGCCTAATCCTGTATTGAATGTTGAAGCTGAAAACTTACTGGGCACAAACAAGGCGCGTGGCATTCAAGGCGCTGAAATAACGCTTGGGCTTAGCCAACTAATAGAGCTGGGCGATAAGCGCCAAAGCCGTATTAATTACGCAACCGCCAATATTAAAGCCCAAGCAATACAGTATCAAAATACCCGTTTAGCCTTATTAGCAACCACTGCTGAGCGATACTACCAAGGACTTAAATTTCAAACATTATTAAGTTTAAATAACGAGCGTAAACAGGTAGTTACTCAAGCGCTTAAAGCGATTGAACAAAGAGCTAATGCGGGTGCTGCGTCGCAAGCTGATGTAACGCGCATGCGTTATGCACTTAGCCAAGTAGAGCTTGATAAAGCCATGCTTAATAGTGAATTTGAGCGAGCAAGTTTATCGCTTAACGAGCTGTGGAGTGAGGAGCAATCCTACGATACTTTTGCTGGCAATATTAATGCAATTACTGCGCTTAAATCAGCGCAAGCACTTTTAGATGCGGTTAACCAAGCCCCTGAATTTGCATTATTACAACAGCAATATTTACAGCAAACAGCTAATTTAACACTGCAAAAAGCAAACGGACAAACCGATATTAATGTAGGGGGAGGCGTGCGCTATAACCAACAAAGCGACTCCAGCTCATTAGTGTTTTCGTTTTCTATGCCACTGCAATTAAGTAATTCAAATAGCGGAAATATTGCAGCTGCAAATAGTCAGCTCATGCTTTTAAATGAGCAGCAAGGGCAATTGCGCATCCAGCTACGCCAGCAAGTACGTACTTTGTACGCTTATTATCAAGGTCGAGCTAATCAGGCAAAGCTATTATCTGATCAAATTATTCCTCAGGCACAAACATTGATTGAGCAAAGCTTAAAAAGTTATCAACGCGGACAAATTTCGGTGTTGCAATTGCTTGATGCTCAACAAGCACTTTTTGATTCTAAACGCACACTTATTACCACTCACGCAGAGCTGTACCAAGTGCTACTTACTCTTGAGCGTTTAACAGGCCAATCTTTAATTGAGACTCATCAATCATGAATAAAAATATAATCGCATTACTAGTATCACTTTCGTTTGCCAGCAGCTTTGTAAGTACACATGCATTTGCCTCTGCTGAGCATGGCGAGTCAGGTCATAAAGAAACAGAACAAGACGAGCAAAAGCAAGGTCCACACGGCGGCTTTTTATTAACTGATCCTAAATTAACCCTTGAGCTTAAATTGCAAGAATTTGCAGGTAATGTTGAGCTGCGCGTATACGGCTATAAACAGAATAAGCCAATTAATATAAACGACTTAAACATAACAATGAGTTTAAAGCGCTTAGTTGAAGCGCCGCAAAATATACAGTTTGCAGCTGAGGGCGACTACCTTGTGAGCACGCAATCAATTAACGAACCGCATTCGTTTGCACTTACCGTTACTGCTAATTATAACGGTGAGAGCATTAGCTATGAGTACGATCAACACGAAGGGCAAACTACGCTAACAGAGCGAGCTATTGAGCGCGCAGGTATTAAAACCGAGATAGCGCAAAGTGGTGAAGTGGATATTACCGATACGCTTTTTGGCGTTATTGCACCAACACAACATGGCACGGTAGAAGTAATGGCGCCGTATACAGGATTGATCAGTGATATTTTTGTAAGCATTGGTCAAAACGTTAAAAAAGGCGAAGTACTTGCCAATGTAACCAACCGGGAAACACTGCAAAACTATCCTATTAAAAGCCCAATTAGTGGCGTTGTAACCGAGCAATACTTAAAGCGTGGCGAGCTTGCAAGCACCAGCGCACTTATGCAGGTAGTTAACCTTGATAAAGTATGGGTTGAGTTATCGGCTTTTCCTGAAAACATTGAAAAACTAGCCATTGGTCAAAGCGCTAAAGTGTACGACTTGCATCATCATTTAAATACGCAAGGCAAAGTGTTTTTTATAGCCCCAATGATGACTGGCGGGCACATAGCGCGTGCCCGTATAGAGCTTAATAACCCAGACGGGCATTGGCGCCCAGGCATGCATATAAATAGCGATGTAAGTGTGGCTAAAATAAATGCCAGCGTGCGTGTAAAGCCACAAGCAATTCAAGAATTTAACGGTCAACCCAGTGTGTTTGTTCGTAAAAATAATGTATTTGAAGTGCGCCCCGTTACCTTAGGTGCAAAAAATAGTGAGTGGGTAGAAGTACTTACAGGCTTAAACGCAGGTAGCGAATACGTAACAGACAATAGTTATGTCATTAAAGCTGATATTTTAAAAAGCGGCGCAAGCCACGCTCACTAGGAGGCACCATGATTAATTGGATAGTTTCTTTTGCGGTTAAACGCCGCATGCTGGTGCTTGCGCTTACATTTTTATTTGCTGGATTTGGTGTATACAACATTCAAAATTTAGCAGTAGACGCAGTACCCGATATAACTAACGTACAAGTGCAAATTAATACCAAAGCGCATGGTTTTACGCCATTAGAGGTAGAGCAACGCATTACTTATTTGGTAGAAACCGCCATGGCGGGCATACCTAAGCTTGATTATACCCGTTCGCTTTCGCGTTATGGGCTTTCGCAAGTAACGGTTATTTTTAATGAAGGCACCGATATTTATTGGGCGCGTCAGCAAATTGGTGAGCGTATTCAAAGTATTCGCTCCGACTTACCTAATAACGTAGAGCCAAACTTGGGTCCTATTGCCAGTGGTTTAGGCGAAATATTTACTTATAGTGTGCACGCCGCGCCTAATGCGTTAAAAGAAGATGGCACTGCTTACAACGCCGAAGACTTACGCACTTTGCAAGATTGGGTTATTCGTCCGCAGCTTTTAAAAGTAAAAGGCGTTACCGAAATAAACAGCCAAGGTGGTTTTGAGCGCCAATACCAAGTAGCGCCAGTGCCCGAAAAACTCATTGCCTATAAGCTTACTATTAGCGATGTAATTAGTGCACTTGAGGTTAATAACAGTAACCGAGGCGCAGGCTATATAGAGCGCTTTGACGGGCAATATTTAGTACGCTCGCCTGGGCAGCTTAAAACCATTGATGACATAGCCAATACCGTTATAGCTAAGCGCGACGATGCACCTGTACGCATTAAAGATGTGGCTAACGTGCTTTTAGGCAAAGAGCTTAGAACCGGCGCGGCCACTTATAACGGCGAGGAAACCGTGCTCGGCACCGCCATGATGCTAATTGGCGAAAACAGCCGCATAGTGGCAAAAGCTATGGCTGATAAGTTAGTTGATGTGCAAAAAAGCTTACCCGCTGGCGTTATTGTTGAGGCAGTTTACGACCGTACTACTCTTGTTGATAAAACCATAGCAACCGTGCAAACCAACTTATTTGAAGGTGCCATTTTAGTGATAGTAATTTTGCTATTACTGCTGGGTAATGTAACGGGCGCGCTTATTACGGCAATGGTTATTCCGTTGAGTATGTTGTTTGCCGTTACAGGTATGGTAGGTAATCGCGTATCGGGTAACCTAATGAGTTTAGGCGCAATCGACTTTGGTTTAATTGTTGATGGTGCTGTAATTGTAGTTGAAAACTGCCTGCGCCAATTGGGTGTAGCTCAGCATAAACATGGCAGGCTACTTACTTTAAACGAGCGTTTAAATGTAGTGACCGCAGCCACCAAAGAAGTATTTACACCGGCTGTATTTGGCATTGTTATTATTATGCTGGTTTACTTACCTTTATTTGCACTAAGCGGCGTTGAAGGCAAAATGTTTCAGCCAATGGCGTTTACTGTAGTTGCGGCGTTAATTGGCGCGCTTATATTTGGCGTTACATTTGTACCTGCTGCTATTGCAGTGTTTGTTCGCGGTAAGGTTGATGAAACCGAAAACGCAGTCATGCGCGGCGTTAAAAAAGTGTATAAGCCATTACTTGGTATATCGCTTAAATTACCGTGGCTGATGGTGGGTATTGCCACGGCATTAGTATTGGTGCTTGGTTTTAAAGTTAAAAACATGGGCGCAGAATTTTTACCGAAACTTGATGAAGGCGATATTGCTATGCAC
Source organism: Pseudoalteromonas sp. NGC95 (assembly GCF_015864705.1). Lineage (NCBI taxonomy): Bacteria > Pseudomonadati > Pseudomonadota > Gammaproteobacteria > Alteromonadales > Pseudoalteromonadaceae > Pseudoalteromonas > Pseudoalteromonas sp. NGC95. The sequence goes on along the minus strand of NZ_JADYWR010000012.1, from coordinate 36,238 downwards.
GCGCTGCGCATTACCGGCACTGGTATTGAGCAATCTGTGCAAATGCAAAAAGAGCTTGAGCAAGCCATATTAGATCAGCCTGAGGTTGCTAACGTATTTTCAAAAATTGGTACTGCCGATGTAGCAAGCGATCCTATGCCGCCCAATGTTGCCGATACTTTTTTAATACTCAAACCGCAAGATGAGTGGCCTAATCCAGCACTTACTAAAGCAGAATTGGTTCAGCAAATTCGTACCCGTGTTAACGATGTCCCTGGTAATAATTACGAATTTACACAACCAATAGAAATGCGCTTTAACGAGTTAATTGCTGGCGTGCGCGCCGATGTGGCACTGCGTATTTATGGTGACGACTTAAGCGTACTTAAAGAGTTTGGCGAAAAAGCCACAGGGCTAATGCGTAATATTGCAGGCGCTACCGATGTACGTTTGGAGCAAATGGAAGGATTGCCAACACTTTCGGTAACACCAATGCGCGACCACATGGCGTTATTGGGTTTAAGCGTAAACGATATTCAACAGACACTTGCCGCCGCTGTTGGTGGTGTGCAAACCGGACTAATTTTTGAGGGCGATAAACGCTTTTCGTTATTAGTGCGCCTTGATAAGCGTTGGTCTAGCGATGTATCAGCACTTGCTCGTTTGCCAGTTGCTTTACCTAAAGATAGTAACCCAGAACTTGCATTTGTACCGCTTGGCGAAGTAGCAACAATCAGCATTGAAAAAGGGCCTAATCAAATAAACCGCGAAAGTGGTAAGCGCAATGTAGTAGTAACTGCCAATGTAGAGGGGCGCGATTTAGCAAGCTTTGTAAGTGATGCGCAAGCGAGCATGAATGAATCACTTAATTTACCAAGTGGCTATTGGCTTGAATACGGCGGCACGTTTGAGCAGCTACAATCGGCAAGTAAGCGATTGTCGTTGGTTGTACCGGTCACTTTACTGCTTATATTTGGCTTACTGTATAGCGCCTTTGGATCGCTTCGTGATTCATTGATTATATTTAGTGGTGTGCCACTGGCATTAACGGGTGGTGTGCTTGCGTTATTGCTGCGCGATATGCCGCTTTCAATATCAGCAGGTGTCGGCTTTATTGCCCTAAGTGGTGTCGCGGTATTAAACGGCGTAGTTATGCTGTCGTTTATAAAGCAGTTACGAAGCGATGGTTTAAGTTTGTTTGATGCAATTCACAGCGGTGCATTACAGCGCTTGCGCCCGGTACTGATGACGGCGCTGGTGGCAAGTTTAGGCTTTATACCTATGGCGCTTAATTCGGGAACGGGTTCTGAAATGCAAAAACCTCTCGCGACAGTAGTGGTTGGCGGGATTATTTCATCAACTTTACTGACACTGTTAATATTGCCTGCGCTTTATAAGTTAGTACATTCTAAATTTACTAAAAAAGCAGAAGCTGAATTAGCTTAAATACTAGCTATTAATAATGTAATAAAAAAAGCAGCTGTACTTACAGCTGCTTTTTTATTTGGGTATTATTTAGCAAAAATACTACATTAATTATATTGAAAAAGATTATCCCAACGCTCATCTAATATCGTTTTTGCGTGATCTAAATTTATTGCGCTATACACATCACTAGTGCACGTTACCAAACGCATACGCACCAGCTTTTCAAGTGCGTCGCTAATTTCAAAATCAAGATCGCACTGGTATTTACTTTTAAACCAATGCTCTATTTGTTCATCAAGCGTTTGTGCGGTTAAGCCGCTTTCTGATTTGAGTAAAAAGGTATACGCAAGCAGGGCTTCTTTTATGTCTTCTTCTTCGGCAGCGTCAATAAGCGTGTGAAAAACACCCGCGTTATTATCAAGGTTTTTAAAGTAGAGGTTATCGCTAAGCGCTTTCATAAATTTAATTTTACGGTTTTTAAACTTACTCCATTCTTTAAAAATAAAGCTGCCAAATACTCCCATGCCAATAGCAAAGGTAATAAAATGTTGTTGGGTCATTTCTACAGCTTCACTTCTAAAACCACCCCAAAAAGCAAACAGAGCAAGCAATAATACGATTGATGCACCAAGTTTAGTTATAAGTACCACTGCACCGCCAACTAAAGCCGATGAGCCAATAATTGCTTTATCAATAGGGCGCATGCGTACTTCGCTATTAGGAAATAGCATTTCGAGATCGGCCTTTGGCACATTTTGAAACAGCTTTACTATGGTTGAGCTTGGCTCAAATCCCATTGGCGTTTTATTTTTAGCTTCAAAATAAGCGCTATCTTTAAAGCGAATAAACACGGCAACACGGTCGTAATTAGTAAAGTGCAGCGGCTTTTTACGAAGGCCCCAAAAGCTGGTAATAGTTTCAGTGAGTTGCGACTCGCCACGGCGATAAAATACCACTTCTTCAAAGTCGTCAAATTCAACTTCAAGGCGCACCTTAAATAATGACTCTTCATTTAATGCATCTTGTAAGTCTTCATTGGTTATCACTTCAAAATTAGCGGCATTAAGCACCTTAGCAAAATCTTTAGCAAACTCATGTTGGCACTGCGCTTTTTGATCCGCCGATACTGGCGCTAACGATCGCGTGTCACTGTTGGGATCAAAAGGGGCGTAGTTGTTTTTAAGTGACTCAAGTGTTGAGTGGTAATCGTAATGAATAAGGCTTGCTAGTAAATCGCAAAATTGTTTAAACGATGTTTTTTGTGTACTGCTTTTAAGCTCTTCGCTACACATATCAACAATATCTTGCTTTCTAAAGGGAATAAAACGCGCACTTTGCATAAATTAATAACTACTGTGATAGGGAATCTAACTGCATAGGCACATAATAAAATATTCTTATGGATATTACTAATTTGTTAATGCAGTAGGACCTGATAAATTTAGCACACTGTTTTCAGCGTGTATTAACCTAAATATGTAATTATTAGCTCATTGAATACTCTTGTTCTTATTTATAAGTGAAAAGGATTTACTATGGCCATTCAAAAAAAGCTAAAAGAAAAAACGCGTAATTTTATTGACTCTAAGCATATGCTTAGCGGTATTACAGTGGCGTCATTTTTAGAGTCAACCATAGTTCCTATTCCACTCGAAGCTGTATTAGTACCGCTAATGCAAGCTCGTCGTGAAAAGCTATGGCTTATTGCGCTAATGGCTACTTTAGGCTGCATAGTGGGCGCATTGTTTGGTTATGCGTTGGGTTATTATTTATTTGATGCGGTTGGCGATTGGATTATTAATACGTTTTCGAGCCCTGAGCAATTTGAAAACGTTAAACAGCAAATGCAAGATCAAGGTTTTTGGTTTGTAATAACACTAGGCATAGTGCCTATTCCGTTTCAAATAGCGATGCTTGCAGCTGGCGCGACTAAGTACTCTATTTGGCTGTTTTTATTGGCCTCGGGTATTGCGCGTTCTATTCGTTACTTTGGTCTGGCTATTATTGTTTATTATGCAGGTAATGAAGCTGAGCGAATCATTAGTAAACACAAAACTAAGGCAATGGTTTTAATAACGTTACTTGTGTTAGGAGTTTGGGGATTAAGCTTGGTGATTTAAGCTCATTATTAAAGGTTATTAACCACCTTATTCTAATAAGCCTTTTTGGTAATGTGCTATAGTTTTTTAATATAGTATCGAAAAGCTTAGGGTTAATATGATTGAAACTGTAAAACTCACTATCAGGCTTTCTAATTTTTTTAAAATGAGCTGGAAAAATAAAACTGTAAGCATATTTTTATTAGCTTATATTGTTATTTTTTCAGCCTACTCCCTAACTAACTTTCCTCCCTTACAAGTTCAAAATAATGTTTACGGTTTTACAACTGATTTTATTAATTTAATTGTTCTTATTTTTTTATTTTGGATGGTTCAGTGCTCCAAACTTTCAAAGCTTGCATATACATTTTCGACTCTCGGATTAATGCTCTGGTCCATGGGTAATACAGCTGATTTAATCGATGAGATAGTGATACAGCCTTACTGGGTAAGTATTTATTTTGAAGATTTATGCAGAACCAGCGGTATGCTTTTAACTTCCTATGGTTTATTTAAAACGATGCGCTTTGTACAAAGTATTAATAATCGATTAGCGCGTGAGCTAATTATTGATGATTTAACCAAGGTACATAACAGACGTTATTTTTATCAGCACGCTAAAGATACTCAGCACTCACCTTACGTTATTTTAATTGTAGATATTGACCACTTTAAAGCAATTAATGATGAATTTGGTCATGATGTTGGTGATGTAGTGCTTAAAGAACTAGCAACTAAATACGACAATGCTTTTACGCACCAAAACAAGTTTGCTCGTCTCGGTGGTGAAGAGTTTGGTGGCTACTTGCCTACAAATAATATGACGCAAGCGTGTGATTTTTCGCAGCAATTAATTGATCTTGCGCACACCATAAATGTTCAAAATTCTCGCCACTTAACAGTAAGTATAGGTGTTGCAATGCAAACGGCTAATGAGCCTTTAGATAAAGTAATGAAGCGCGCTGATCAAGCTTTATATTTAGCTAAGAAGAGTGGCCGAGATCGTTTTGAAATTGCCCCGTAAGCGTTTTTAATTATATAAAAACACGTCCTTATTGTTTGCACATTTACTACACTTTTTAACGTTTTCGTAAGGAAATGTCAGTGAGGGTAATGCTTTGTAAATCATGAAATTAAAATAGAATGTTTGGGTCATAATGGGGATATTAATAATAAGGAATAACCTTAATGACCAACTCCCTTTTAAAAGCTGCATTACCCTTAAGTCTAATTACTATTTTGTCGGGCTGCGGCTCTGATGATAGCTCAAGCTCTACAGGTTACATCCAATTGTATAACGGCTCTTACAATAGCCCATATACACGTTTGTTTGTTGAAGAAACAGAGCGCTCAGGCGCTGATTTTGCCGATGTAACTACTCGCCATAACTACAGTACAGGCACTTATGATGTAAGTTTTGAATACCTAGATGCTAACGACAGCTATATAACAATTAGCGACCAAGAAATTTCTATTAAAGGTGATAAAACACAGTTAGTAGTAATGAGCGGCAACTTTGATGAGCCTACATTTACAGAGCTTAGCGTACCTATCACAAGCGATACGGGTGAGTTTAACTTAGGGTTTTATAATATTGCAGGGGAGGATACTAACTACGATATTTATTTAGCAACTGATGATGGCGTATTTGAAAGCGCGACACTTTTTTCATCGGCTCAATATTTAAGTGAGTTAGATCTGCAAAGCATTGATGAAGGCTATTACACTATTTACATAACAGAAGCGGGCAGCAGTGATGTTGTGTACGAGTCGTCATCTGTTTATTTATACGACGAAGCAAGCTATGTAGCAATGATCCGCCCAAGTTATGCTACAGAAGAAGGCGGTATTACGCTTGATGTAGTAACCGATAATAACTACGTTACTGAGCTTAAACATCAATCTGCCCTGGGGCAATTACGTTTTATAAATACGGTTGATGACTACTCGCCAGTAAGCTTTTCTGCTACACGCGGTACAACTGTAAACACAACAAATACAGTTGCTAGTGACTCTTATACCGATTATGTTGAACTTTCGCCTAATAGTTACAGCGTAGCGATGTACGACGAAGAAGGTACAAAACTAGCTGATAACTTTTTAATGACGCTAGAGCGTGAGCAAAGTGCGGTGGGTATTTTTTATAACGACGTTGATAACGGTTTACGTATGATGAGCGTTGAAGAAAACCTAACACCAAGTAGTTACAGCCATACGGTATCGGTTGTAAACCTAATTGAAAGCTACGCAGGGCAGTCGGTTTCAGATGTAGATGTGTACTTTACACTTAACGGCGAAACGGTAGACGACACCAGTAACGTAGTCGATGGCCTAGATAAGTATGACCAAGAAGAACAGGTTGTAGATAACGAAATTTACACGGTTTATGTTGTATATGAAGATAATGGCCAGCAAATTGTGCTTATTCAGCAAAGCGATATGGACTTTACACAAGAGGGTAACTACATATTGATTTTAGAGCATGATGAAACAACAAGCTCAGGTTATAAAATGACCCTAGAGCGCACTATTACCGATAGTGTTGAATAAATCTAAACATATTAAGTAGCATAAAGCCTAAGCACTTTAAGTACTTAGGCTTTTTTATTGAACAAAATTTACCTACTCATTAATAATTAGGTACACTCTGGGCATAATAATTAATAAGAGTGTGCCATGGATGATTTAGTTGGGTTAGCCGTCATAGTAATACTGGTTGTAGTTGCCGGTGCTATTTGCGGCTTAATAGCGCTAGTGCAGTTAAATGGATTAAAACAAGAAGTGGCTGTTTTAAGGGCCAAAGTAACACACTTACAAACACATAAACCGATATCGCAAAGTGAACCTCAAAGTGAAGCATCTACGGCTCAGGCAGCGATTTCAATAACAGAGCCAATTGCTCATAAAGCACAGCCAAGCTCAACGTCCCAAAACGCGTCGCCACCTTTAATAAATCAGCCATCAGCGCCTCCTAAAAAAGCCAAACCAGCTACAGCATCAGCCACAGAATTACTATTTAATAAATTACGCGCAGGGTTTGAAGAGAACTGGATGACCTGGATAGGCGCAATAGCGCTTGCGTTTGGGGGCATCTTTTTAGCTAAATACAGCCTAGAAGCGGGATTATTATCGCCTGTAATGAGGTTGAGTTTAGGCGGCTTATTTGGGCTTGGCCTAATTGCAGCCGCAGCTTATTTACACCATAAACGCATTGTATTTGAAGGCTTTAATAATTACATACCCGCAGCGCTTGCAAGCGGCGGGTTTATTACCTGTTTTGCTTTAACGCTTTTAGCTTACAGCAGTTACGGCATGCTGAGCCCTACCGTGGCATTTTTTGCGTTAGCTATTATAGCAATTAGTGCAAGCGCGATGGCGCTTAGGTTAGGCCCGCTATTGGCCGTGCTTGGTATTATTGGCGCTTACAGCGTACCAATATGGGTTAGCACTGGCAGTGGTAACTTGTTTGCATTATTTATGTATGTTGGCTTTGTAAGTTTGTCAGCCGCGTTAGTTGCACATAAAGTACAGCGAGCTTGGTTGTGGTATTTATTATGGGCAGGGCATATTGGTTGGTATTTAGTTGGTTTTACATTACTTAAAATTAATACCGTTTGGTTAATGGGGGCATTTGCTTTACTTAGTATTATTGGGTTAATTGCTATACCGCGCTTAGGTCTAAAACTGAATGTTATTGAACATCGCCCGCACAGTTTAAAACGCTTACTTAAAGTGCTTCCAGATCATGCATTATTACTCGCCTTTATAGCGCCTTTAATATTTACCATGCTAATAAGTCACTTTGATATGCAGTGGCAAACAATCGGCGTGTTAAGCATTGTATTGGTGTTGTTTTTAGTCCTTAAAAATAGCCGTTGGGATATTTGGCAGGGTGTAGCGTTAGTTATTTCAACGCTATTAGTGATAGGCGCTCAGCGCACGCATCTTTCGCCAAACCTATTTGATGACGCACTCTTTATATTCAAAAATGAGTATGGTTTGGGTTTATTACTCGGATTGTTACTTACCGCTTTTGGGCTTTATTACGGTAAAAAACAGATTAAGCGTTTAGCGTTTCATATTACGGGGGCATTTAGTGTATTTGTAATGATAGCGACTTTATATACGCTTATTCCTAATTCCGCGTTAAGTACTGCATATCCACTTTGGGCCGTTGTATTGTTTGTAGTCGCCGCTATTTTAATAAAGCTCGCGCAACATAATACAACGCTATTTCAGCGTTTTACTTATTGGATAGGTGCTAATGCCAATATTACGTTAGCAATTACCATGCTACTAAGTGACAGCGGCCTAACCATTGCTCTTGCTGTACAAGTATTACTTATAAGCGTACTTATTAAACGCTATAGCGTGCCTATGCCACATTGGCCTATAAAAGCCTTGGTTGCTGCGTTATTACTGCGCCTTACGCTTTCACCTTGGACGCCAAGTTACGATGCACTCACGGTATTTGGTTTGCATTGGAGCATTGTGGTTTATCCGTTATGTATTGCGTTATTTTTTGCCGCAGCTAAGTGCTTTGACTCATCAAAACTGAAAATATGGCTCGAAGGTGCAGCGCTTCATTGTTTAGCACTTTTTATTACCACCGAAACAAGTTATCAGTTAGTAGGGCATTATCCGCAATTTGATTCACTTAACTTTTACGAACAAATACTCCTTACCTGTAACTGGCTGGCATTAGGGTGTGTGTATTTACACAGAGCAAAACTTGCCGGTACTTTAGCTAAGTTATACCAAGTGGCGGGCTTTGCACTTGTAGGGTTAGCAGGGCTTTTTGCTATTAAAACACTGCTTGACGACAACCCATTATTTGAATCACTTTACATAGGTGAGCTGCCAATATTTAACTGGTTATTACTATTGTGGTTAGTACCTGCAGGATTAACGCTTTGGCTGGCCAAGCTTGTAAAACCAATAAATGCTAAAGCTACACCATTTATATTGGCCGTTGCAGGTGGCTTTATATTATTGGCAATAAACAGCTTTATTCGCCAATACTGGCAAGGTCCTTACATTTACTTATCAAAAGGCGCAAGTAATGCAGAGCTTTATAGCTACTCTGTTATTTGGTTAGTAATGGGTGCGGGTACTGTTATTTTTGGTCATTTAAAAAACCAGTTATTAATACAAAAAATAGGCTTAGGCTTACTAGCTGCAGTTATTGTTAAAGTGTTTTTAATTGATATGGCTAACTTGGAGGGCTTACTTAAAGCGCTTTCGTTTATTGGATTAGGACTTTCGTTGGTGGGGTTAAGTTGGTTATTCCAAAAGCTTAGAAGCCGAGTAAATCCAGTTTAACTTTTGAACACTTTATAAAGCAAAGCCCAGTGAAGATACTGGGCTTTTTGTTTTACGCTATTACTTGATAGCTTTTAACTAGAACACTTTTAACTAGATCACTTTTTGCTCGCTTATTATGTACTGTGATTAAGCAGTGCTTTTAGTTTGCCCGGTTTAATTGGCTTACTTAAATAATGAATATTAGCGGCTTTGGTTTCTTGTTTAAGCTCGGTGTCGCGTACTGCGGTAATTAAAATAGCGGGTACTTGGCTTTGCCAAATTTCGCGCAGGGTTTTAATTAGCGTTATGCCATCGCAGTCATTGCCTAATTGGTAGTCCATTAAAATAACATCGGGTGCACCGTTTTGCTTAGCGTGCGCCAGTACATTATTTACATTATCAAATAGCGTGTAATTAGCTTGCCACTTTTTAAGTAAGCTTGCCATTGCTGCTAAATTTTCAGGGTCGTCGTCTACGGCAACAATATTAATTGCTGCACGGTTTTCTATTAGGCTGTTTGTCGTACTTTTTTGTTGTACAAACTGCTCGTCACCATAAGGTACCTCAATGCTAAAACGGCTACCTTTATTTGGCTCAGAATGCACATCAAGCGGCAAACTTAATAAGTCAGCCATACGTTTTACAACACCTAAGCCTAAGCCTACGCCTTTGTTATCGCCCGACTCAACACGGTAAAAGTCGTTAAATATTTTAGCTTGCTCTACTTCGCTAATACCAGGGCCTGTATCCCATACTTCTATTCGTAAATTGTGCTTTCGGTTCCTACAGGCAATTAATACACGGCCATTATCGGTGTATTTAACTGCATTAGAGACCAAGTTTTGAATAATTCGGCGCAAATAGGTTATATCGCTATGCACAATTTGCTGGTGTGAACGCACACTAAGCTTAAGGCCTTTATCACTTGATAAAATAGCGTATTCACTTTGCAATGGCGCTAAAATATCTTCAATATAAAAGTGGCGAGGAGTTGGGGTCATAGCGCCTTGTTCTAGCTTGGCTATTTCAAGTAGTGCCGACATTAAATGCACGGTTGAATCGAGACTGTCGCCTAATTTTTCAAAGCTGTTTTGGTTAGTGCTGTCGAGTTGCTTTTCGTCAATGGCAGCAAGGTATAAACGTGCTGCGTTTAACGGCTGTAAAATGTCGTGGCTCGCCAGTGCTAGAAAGCGCGTTTTACTGTCGTTGGCTTGCTCAGCTTCTCGTTTGGCTAAAGTAAGTGCTTGCTCGGTTTGTACACGGCTATCTATTTGAGCTTGTAAGTCTCTATTAATGGTTTGCACTTCTTGAGTTCGCGCTTCTATGCGGTTTTCAAGATCCATGTTTACTTCTTCAAGCGCATTTTGCGTACTTATGTGATTGGTAATATCCGAAAAGCTGGTAACAAATCCGCCATCGGGCAGCGGATTACCAATCATTTCGTATACTTGGCCATTACGACGGTGGCGAATAAAGTGATGCGAGCTGCCGTATTTTAAATGCTGCACACGTTTTTCTACTTGGCGTTCTATTTCGCCAGGGCCACATTCACCACGGTTAGCGTTGTATCTAATAATATCTTCTATGGGTTGGCCTACTTCTAAAAATCCTTCAGGGTAGCCGAACATTTCGCTGTAGCGTTTATTCCAAGCTACTAGCTTTAAATCTTTATCGACAACTGAAATACCATGGCTTAAATTTTCGAGTGAGGTAAATAACAGATTTTGATTAAATTGCAGCGCTTGTGTGGTTTCGTCAAAAAAGTTTACAACTTCTTCAAACGCCATACGCTTACCCGACGATACCGTATGTATTAATGCTTGTGCGGAAGATGCGCCCAGCACGCCTGTTAACGCGCGTTCGCAGTAGGCTATAAATTCAGGCTCTGGGTGTGCGTTGTTATCGCTTAAGTGATGGGCGAGTGCGTAATGCGCCAATACTTGTTGGCTGCGCTGAATACCTAAAAAGGTTTGCAGTAGTATTTTAAAGTCGTAAACAGTGGCTTTTACGTCTTTATTTAAGCGCCTTGATAAAATAGCCTGATCTTTAGGGTTAACAAAAGCAGCGGCCTGAATCTTATCAATTAAGCGCTCCTCAGCCCCAAGTGAAAAACTAATATAACACCCAATATTGGCAAACAAAGCTATCAAGGTTCCACGCGTTATAAGCGTTTGTTGTAGCTCGCTATCAAGCGTTGCTCCGGCATCGAGTATTGGCAGCATTAAAAATAGTACCCAGCAAATAAAGCCCGCTACTAAACCTGCATAAACCCCATAAGCATGGCCTTTTCGCCAGTATAAACCACCCACAATAGCGGGTAATAATTGAGTAACAAGTGAAAAAGCAACTAAGCCCATACTTGCCAGTGCGCTGCTATGGCCAAACCATTGCTGATAGAAATAGGCCAAAATTAAAATGCCTGCAATAGCAAAGCGCCTTACAAGCAAAATGCGAGACTTATAACTGGTGGTAATTAAGTTGCGTTTAAATTTACGACGTAGCATTAGGGGTAATACCACATCGTTTGAAATCATCGTGCTTAGCGTCAGTGTTGCTACCACTATCATTGCGGTGGCGGCCGATAAACCACCTATAAATACAAAGGTGGTTAAAAAGGCGTTGTCGTTAATTAACGGTAGGGCAAGTACAAAGCTATCTGGCGAATAGCCGCTGCCAATTTCAGGATGAATAGCCGCAGTAGCAATAGGTAAAATCATTGCGGCAGTTAATAATAAATACAGCGGAAAAGCCCAGCGAGCGGTAAGTAAGTGGCGTTTGTTTTGGTTGTCGACCACGGTTACATGAAACTGGCGTGGTAAACATATAATAGCGGCCGCAGCCATTAAGGACTGGCCAATAAAGTTAAAGCTAAAGAAGTTAAAGTCGCTCCAATGGGCCCAAATCGACTCGGTTACTTTATTTGAAGTAGGCTCTGGCATATTAAATAAGGTGTAAACAGCAAGGCCTGCTACAGCAATAAGTGCAATAAGTTTAATCATTGATTCAAACGCGACAGCAAGCATTAACCCAGAGCGATACTCTGTTACGTCCACTTTGCGGGTACCAAAAAATATTGCAAATAAGGCCATAATTAATGTGGCAGAAAGCGCGAGCATATCGCCTGATATTTTATTACTGTTTTGCAAAAGTAAAAAGCTGGTACTAAGCGCTTTTAATTGCAGTGCAATATAGGGAATAGTCGCGAGTAAGGCGATTACAGTAACCATAATCGCGGTAGTTTGGCGTTTGCCGTAACGAGCTGAAATAAAGTCAGCAATAGTGGTTATGTTTTGTTTTTTGCTTACCAGTACCAGCTTACGTAAAAACCCTTGGCCGAATAAAAACAGCAGCGCAGGGCCCAATAATATTGGCAAATAACTCCAACTGCTGGTGGCGGCTGTACCCACTGAGCCGTAGTAAGTCCAAGAGGTACAGTAAATCCCAAGTGAGAGTGAATACACAAAAGGGTGATGGCTAATACGCTTTGCCAAAGGGGTTGTTTTATCGCCCCAATTAGCGAGCCAAAACAGCACACCTATATAACTTAAAGCAACAATAATGAGTACGGCAGTCATGTTGTTATTAAACCTTATTATTTTAAATAGTCCCTCAACCCTATGAGGGATTAACACAATACCAGAACTGAGGTTAAGTGTGAGGCTTGAATTTAAAATAAAACTTTCATTTTATTTCTATCTTATTGAATATTAATAACAAAAATAAAATCATCTCAAGCATTAGACTAATGTCGCATTAATAACCAACTTACCAATTTAATAGTAAAGCCAATTCAAAAAATTAAGCTAACCAATTGAAATAAAATGAAAATGTATAAAGTACGTTTGAATGATAAATACAGTTTACGTAAACGTTAACAGGCTGTTACGACTATGGTCTCAATTCAATATGTAACCAGCGTTGCTAAATTGGTAAGCGAAGATAAAAAACCACTCATCGCGATATTGCGGTGCTTAAAGGGGAAAACAAAAATGGCTTTTAAAGATGAAGAACAAGCAAAAGCTTATTGGGCAGAAAACATTTCGCTGTTATTTAAACTATTAGCAGTGTGGTTTATCGTGTCTTTCGGCTTTGGCATATTACTGGTTGATGTACTTAATGAAGTGCGTTTTTTTGGGTTTAAACTTGGCTTCTGGTTCGCCCAGCAAGGCGCGATTTATACCTTTGTTGCTTTGATTTTTGTGTACGTTTTCAAAATGAATACGTTAGATAAAAAATACGGCGTAGACGAATAGGAGCTAAGCAATGGATGTTCAAACACTCACGTTTATAATTGTTGGTTTAAGCTTTGCGCTTTATATCGGCATAGCAATTTGGGCCCGTGCGGGTTCAACTAAAGAGTTTTATGTAGCAGGTGGCGGCGTACCTCCTCTTGCTAATGGTATGGCAACTGCTGCCGATTGGATGAGTGCCGCGTCGTTTATTTCAATGGCGGGTATTATTTCGTTTGCAGGTTACGATGGCAGCGTTTACTTAATGGGGTGGACAGGTGGTTATGTACTATTAGCCATGTGTTTAGCGCCTTACTTACGTAAATTCGGCAAGTTTACTGTGCCTGACTTTATTGGCGACCGTTACTATTCACGCACCGCGCGTTTAGTAGCAATTGTATGTGCCATATTCATTTGTTTTACTTACATTGCAGGGCAAATGCGTGGTGTAGGCGTCGTATTTTCACGCTTTTTAGAAGTAGAAATTGAAACCGGTGTTTACATTGGTATGGTGATTGTATTCTTTTATGCGGTACTTGGCGGCATGAAAGGCATTACCTACACACAAGTAGCGCAGTATTGTGTACTTGTATTTGCCTACCTTGTACCAGCTATTTTCATCTCGATGATGATGACGGGTCACTTCTTCCCACAAACCGGTTTTGGTGCCACATTAATTGGCAGCGATGGCGTGTACGTACTTGATAAACTAGATGGCTTAAGCGCTGAACTTGGTTTTGCGCAATATACCGAAGGCTCTAAGAGCATGATTGACGTGTTCGCTATTACTGGCGCGTTAATGGTAGGTACTGCTGGTTTACCACATGTAATTGTTCGCTTTTTCACTGTACCTCGCGTAAAAGACACGCGTATTTCTGCAGCATGGACACTTGTGTTCATCGCGATTGTTTATACTACAGCACCTGCGGTTGCAGCCTTTGCTCGCGTAAACATGGTTGATACTATTAATGGTAAAGACGGTAGCGGTACAGCTTACGCAGAAGCACCAGGATGGATTAAAAACTGGGAACGCACAGGTTTAATTACATTTGATGATAAAAACGGCGATGGCAAAATGTTCTACACGGCGGGTAAAATCACCGATCCGAACAGTGCTAACGAAGTAAACGTAGACCGCGACATTATGGTATTAGCAAATCCAGAGATTGCTAACTTACCAGCATGGGTAATTGCACTTGTAGCTGCTGGTGGTATTGCCGCTGCACTTTCTACAACAGCAGGTTTACTACTGGTTATTTCGACCTCCGTTTCGCACGATTTACTCAAGCGAACTCTCAAGCCCGATATTACCGACAAGCAAGAGTTACTTGCAGCGAGGTTGGCAGCCATGGTCGCTATTGTTATCTCCGCGTACTTTGGTATTAACCCGCCTGGGTTTGTGGCATCGGTAGTGGCATTTGCATTCGGCTTGGCGGCAGCGAGTTTCTTCCCAGCAATTATTATGGGTATATTCTCTAAAACAATGAACCGCGAAGGCGCAATTGCAGGCATGGTAACGGGTATTGGCTTTACCGCTGCGTATATCATCTTCTTCAAGTTTGTTAGCCCAGAGCTAAACAGCCCTGAAAACTGGTTCTTAGGTATTTCGCCTGAAGGTATTGGCTTAATTGGTATGATTATTAACTTTGCAGTTGCTGCAATTGTTCTTAAGTTTACTAAACCTACACCGGTTGAAATTCAAGAAATGGTTGAAAGCATTCGTAACCCAAAAGGGTCTGCAGAAGCACACGACCACTAGGCTATAATTTATAGATATAGTTTAGAAAACATAAAGCACCAAAAGCCCGACTTTAGTCGGGCTTTTTATTTGTTTAATAAATAAGTACATTAGATTGGTACATCACCATTTAAAGAGCGAATACAATGAGTGTAGAACAACAAGAAATAGCCCAATACGTTTGTTTGCAAGCGCCTTTTACTATGCTTGATAGCAGCGCATGCGAATATTTTGTAAATCATCTTGATATTATTTACCTCACCCGCGAAAACCAAACTCAGTGGTTACAAAGTGAAAACCCTAAACTGTTTTTAATTCGCTCTGGTTTGTATGACCTATTTGATGGTAAGGGTGATGTTGTTACACGCTTAGCGCAAGGTGACTATTTTGGTTTTCCGTCGCTGTTAACCGGTGAGGCAATTCAAAATAGGTTGGAAGTACAAAAAGAGGGCATAGTGTATATGCTCTCTCAAACGCACTTTGATTTTTTACGCAGAGAATATAAATCGTTTGAGCAATACTTTGTACGCGCTCATGCTAACCGGTTGCTGTCATCGCATTATAAAAGTAAAAACGATAGTTGGTCTGAACGTAAAATATCAGAGCTGATGACCCGCACCGCCATTACGCTTTCGCCCGATGCAAGTATTAGGCAAAGCGCTAAAAAAATGAAAGAGCATGGCGTATCGTCAATAATGATAACGCAGCACGCGCACTTAGTCGGGGTGGTAACCGACCGCGATTTACGAAACCGAGTACTTGCCGACGAGGTAGATCCACAAGACGCAGTAAGCAGTATTATGACCGCCAAACCTAAGTTTATATTTGAAAATAACAGGGTGTTTTCGGCGCTGCACTTAATGCTTAAATACAATATTCATCATTTGCCCGTGCTTGACGAAAACCATAACCCTATAGGGATGATAACCAGCACCGATTTACTGCGCCAACAAAAAAGCGACCCCGTACAGCTTATTGGGCGCATATATAAAGCGCATACTGTTACTGATTTAAAACGCTACGCTAAAGAAATTCCCGAACTTTTGCGTGGTTTTTCGTACAACATTGACGACATATCGCTAATTGGTAAATTACTCAGTGGTTTAACCGATGCGCTTACATCGCGCCTTATTCACTTATTTCAAGAAGAGCATGGCGCAGCGCCAACCAGCTTTAGTTTTATTTGCTTTGGCTCGCAAGCACGCGAAGAACAAACCCTGCATTCAGATCAAGACAACGGCTTATTACTCCCTAACGACTTAACCACCGAGCAACACGCTTACTTTAAAAGCATGGGAGAGTTTGTATGTGAAAACTTAGTTGAGTGCGGCATTAGGCGTTGCCCAGGTAATATTATGGCAAGCAGCGATGAGTGCCGTATGAGCGTAAACGACTGGAGCGAGCGCTTTTTTAAATGGATAAAAAGCCCCACACCCAATGCAATGCTTAACTGTAAGATATTTTTTGACCTGCGATTTATTGAAGGTTCAAACGCTTTATACACGGCTTTTTGCGAGCAACTAATTCGTATATCGCGTAACGACTTATTCTATGCCGCAATGGCAACCGACATAAGCAGCAACAGCGTGCCAATTGGTTTATTTAATAAATTTAAAACCGAAAAAACAGATCAAAATAATAAATACATAGATTTAAAAAAACGCGGCGTCGTAATTATAAATGACATAGTGCGGTTATACGCTTTAAAAGCGGGTATTAGGCGCGCCAACACGCAAGAGCGGTTGGACGCACTACTAAAACATAAACTGATCAGCAAAGAAGATATATACAACCTAAAAGACTGCTGGCGGTTCTTAACGCAGCTTCGCTTGAGTACACAAATAAACGAAGAGGGCTTACCGAGTAATTGTATTAATCCTAATAAATTAAACTCACTAGAGCGCCATCAACTAAAAGAAGCGTTTTACCTTGTTAAACAAGCGCAGCAAGCCGCCGCGTTTAAGTTTGCTCGCGGCAGTTTATAACGATGGATTACTAACATGGTAAAAAAGCTGCTCACTCGGTATTTAAAGCGCCGTAAATTACTAGGTAAAAATGCCTTACAACAACGTTATTTGGTGATTGATTTAGAGCTCACTGGCCTTGATGCAAAACAGCACGAAATTGTATCGGTAGCGTGGGTGATAATAGATAACCAATGTATAAAAATGAGCGAGTCGCAGCACCTTATAAATAAGGACGTAAAAAGCCTTGAGCAAAGTCCTGTTTTTCATGGAATTAGCGATGATGCTATAACAAAAGGACAGAGCTTGTGCAGTATATTAACGCAATTGAGCTGCCATTTTAGCGACTGTATTTTAGTGTTTCATAATGCCATGCTCGACTGGGGGTTTTTAAAAATAGCGCTTAAAAATGCCAATATAACAATACGGCCTAAACTGATACTCGACACACTGCATATTGAGCAAAAGCGCTTACTCCATCATTCAACTGAAATAAAACAAGATGATTTAACCCTTAATGCTTGCCGCACACGTTATGAGTTACCAAGCTATCATTGCCATCATGCACTGACCGATGCACAAGCCACCGCAGAGTTACTGCTAGCCCAGTGTCATCAAATAAGCCGTGGCAAAGAGCTAAAAGTAGGCGAGTTGATGTAGTTTTAATAAACCAGACCTAAATTTTTACAAGTAAATTCTGTATTAGAATTAAAACTCGGATAGGTTTAGGTTTTGTTGTATAGTTAAATTACACCTAGGTTATATTTAGAATATCACTATATTTATTATACATGGATAGTTTAATGGCTACGTTAGTTACACAGACAGAAAAAATAGCAGAAGTTGGGCTTTGGATTCATTCACCTTTTATCTTAATGCTTTTGATTGGTCTACTTGGTGGGTGGCTTTCTTGGCTAAACTCCGATTACGATCATAACTATTGTCATCGTCGTTTAGCTAGGAATCTCATAACAGGTGTTTTGGCTACATTTATGGTTCCTTTATTCTTACAAATGATTGGTAGTAGTTTATTAAAAGATATTTCTCCAATATATCAAAAATTTTATGTTTTTTTAGGAATGTGTAGTGCCGCTGCATTTGTATCTCAGAAATTTGCAACATCCATATCTGAAAAATTACTGCAAAAGGCAAATGATAAAGCTGATCATGCAGAACAGACGGCTAAAGAAGCTTCAGAGAAGACCTATGAAATTGCTAATGAGCACCTTATGCTACAAGGCTCTGTATTAATTTTAAAAAAGCAGTTCAATGAAGCATTGGTTTATATTGACAAATACTTACAACGTATACCAGAAGATTCCAATGTACTTTGGAGAAAAGCTTACTGTCTTAAGCGTTTGAATAATATTGATGGAGCTTTAGATAATATAAATAAAGCGATTGAACATTCTAAAATTCCTCAGGGCCTACTCTTTTATAATCAGGCTTGTTACAGAGCATTATTGAATCAAGGGGTTGAACCTGTAATTGAAAGTCTTAGGAAAGCATTAGAACTTGATCCTTTAGGTGTTACCCCTGCATTAGTTAAAGATTTAAGAGAGGACTTTAAATCCATTAAGGACTCGGAAGTATTTTTAAACTTTTTAAAAGAGAATAAGATAAATAAAGACAAATAAAGTGTTTTTTATATACTCAAGTTGATTTATACTTGGCTCAAAGATGAGCAATTTTAAAAGTGGAGTTTATTATGATTTTACGCGTTTGTTCTTCAAATATACTGGATACAGAGCCGCCTATATTTGGTTGATGTATAAAAAAACCGCCACAAGGCGGTTTTTTTATACATCAGAAATAGCTCTCTCAATAAAAGACTATCAATTTATTACTACTTTTATCTGGGCGGATGATGGAGAAGGGATATAAATGAAACTCATCACTACTATTATCTTAACCTTATTCCCACTCATCACTTTTGCTAATTCAAGCTTACCTACAAGCCGTCAAATTTCGGTTCAAGGGACTGCAGAGGTGCTTGCCAATCCTGATATCGCTAAAATACTATTTCAAATTATAAGTATTAAAAACGAACCTTTAGCAGCTAAGAACGATCTTGATAATAAAGTTAATTTACTAATTGACGGACTAAATCAATTTGAAATAACTGCCGATGATGTAGTTGCCTCAAGTGTTAAAGTTGAAAAAACGGGTATGGATTACATTGAAACAGGGCATCAAGCTCCCGCTGAATACGCAGCTATAAGGACCTTTGAAGTAACACTAAAAAATATTGAAAGAGTGAATGATTTAAGTGATTTTTTATTGAATTTAAAAGTAAATGCGATTCAAAATACTGAGTTTTTATCTTCAAAAGCTGAGCTGTTACAAGCACAAGCTACACAACAAGCACTTAATAACGCAAAAGAAAAAGCAAGTGTGCTTGCTAACTCCTTTGGTACAAAAGTGGGTGAAGTACGCACTATTAGCTCAACTCAAAAAAGCGTTTACAGTGGCTTTGGTGCAGCGGTTAAAAAAATAGATAGAGTAAATCCAATAAGCGATTCATTTCCTAAAGCTCGCAAAAATTATCTACAACAAACGGTAAGCTTTAAATCATCAATAAACGTGGTGTTTGATTTAGAAGTAAATGATTAAGTTAAAATTTTCATTTCAAATACATTTTCATAATGTAAGCTGGCTTTAAGTTTTTGATTAATTTGAAGGTAGCCATATTATGAGCGATGAAAATAACACATTAAAAGCACAAACCGAGGCAAAAGTAGCCGCTGGGCGAAAAGGTAATCCTGATTTTATGAAAGGTGTTGATGAAACTATTGCACAAGCAAAAGCGTTTCAACAAGGTGCTAATGCACTTGATTTAAACCAAATTGCACCAAGTTTTGAGTTACCAAATCAGCATGGTCAATCGGTGCAGTTAACTGAGTTACTTGCTAAAGGGCCTGTGGTTGTTACTTTTTATCGTGGAAGTTGGTGTCCGTACTGTAATTTACAGCTCAAAGCGCTTCAAGCACGTTTACCTGAAATTCACGCATTAGGCGCACAATTGGTGGCTATTAGCCCACAAGTACCCGATGGCTCAATGAGCGAAAGCGATATAAGTAAAATGGATTTTTTAGTGCTGAGTGATCAAAATGCCGATGTAGCAGCAAGCTACGGAGTAGCATGGCAAGTACCCACATTTTTACTCGAGCATATGCGAGTAGACCGAGGCTTAGATTTAGAGTCGGTTAACAATGGCAATAGTAGTGTTTTACCGATCCCTGCCACCTTTGTTTTAGATAAACAAGGTAAAGTAACTTGGCGTTATGTTGATGTTGATTATCGTACTCGTTCTGAGCCAGAAGATATAATTAACGCTTTGAAAAATTTAGTATAAAAAACTTAATTTAAAAAGTCAGAACCCTCGAAGAGCTTGCAATGCCTAAGCTCTTTAACCTTAATTTAAAGTTTCTAATGCTTCCCTCTTATAATCAGATGCAAGGTCGATTACAATACAGACATCTAAAAGGCGTATTGCCTTTATCTGCACGCTAAAAGAGTGGATTTTATATTTCATGGCAATCAAACTTGCAATTAATGGTTTTGGTCGTATTGGTCGAAATATTGTCCGCGCGTTATACGAGTCTGGTTTGAGCGACGATATAAAAATTGTTGCGATTAACGAACTTGCTGATCCTGAAGCTATTGCTCATTTATTAAAATACGACACATCCCACGGTCGTTTTTCTTTTCCTGTAAAACTTGGTGAAGACACCATTAGTGTTGCAGGCGATACCATTGCACTTTTTTGTGAAGAAAACCCAATTGAATTACCTTGGCAAACGCTCGATGTAGACGTTGTACTTGAATGTACGGGTGTTTATCACTCGCGTGAACATGCGCAGTTACATATTACCGCAGGCGCTAAAAAGGTGTTGTTTTCGCATCCGGCCGATAACGATGTTGATGCTACGATTGTGTATGGCATTAACGACGATGAGCTTAAAAACGAACACACAATTGTGTCTAACGGCTCGTGTACAACTAACTGTGTTGTGCCGGTTATTAAAGTATTAGATGATGCATTTGGTATTGAGTCGGGCGCTATTACAACTATTCATGCGTCGATGAACGATCAACAAGTGATTGATGGTTATCATCATGATTTACGCCGTACTCGCGCTGCAAGCCAATCAATTATTCCAGTTGATACAAAGCTCGCCCGTGGTATAGACCGTATTTTACCTAAATTTAAAGGCCGTTTTGAAGCCATCGCCGTACGTGTACCGACTATAAATGTCACGGCAATGGATTTAAGTGTAACGGTTAATACCGATGTAGATTTAAACGCAGTAAATAACGCACTTAAAGCACAAGCAAAAGACCGCTTAGAAGGTATTTTAAGTTATACCGAAGAGCCGCTTGTGTCGGTTGATTTTAATCACGACCCACATTCTTGTATTATTGATGGCACACAAACACGTGTTAGTCACAAACGACTGATAAAGTTATTAGTATGGTGTGATAACGAATGGGGTTTTGCTAATCGTATGCTCGACACAGCGCGTGCTATGATGGCAGTGAATAAGTAATTTATTAATATAATAATTTTAAACGTATTTTTCAGGTTCAGTATCGTTAACTAAGGAGATGTTCATGTCGGTCATAAAAATGGCAGATTTAGATTTAAACGGCAAACGCGTATTAATTCGTGAAGATTTAAATGTACCAGTTAAAGCAGGTAAAGTGACGTCAGATGCGCGTATTCGTGCAGCACTACCTACTATTAAATTAGCGCTTGAGATGGGTGCTAAAGTAATGGTTATGTCACACCTTGGCCGTCCTACGGAAGGGGAATATGACGAAGAGTTTTCGCTAGCACCTGTCGCTGATTACTTAAACGATGCCCTTGAGCAAACTGTACGTTTAGAAAAAGATTACCTAAACGGTGTTGATATTGCTGATAACGAAGTTGTTGTTTTTGAAAATGTGCGCTTTAACAAAGGCGAGAAGAAAAACGACGAAGCCTTATCTAAGCAACTTGCAGCACTGTGTGATGTATATGTAATGGATGCATTTGGTACGGCTCATCGTGCACAAGCATCTACCCATGGCGTTGGCTTATTTGCTGATGTGGCATGTGCAGGTCCATTGTTATCAGCTGAGCTAGAAGCGTTAGGCAAAGCACTTGATAACCCAGCGCGTCCATTAGTAGCGATTGTTGGTGGTTCTAAAGTATCTACTAAGCTAACCGTTTTAGATTCACTTTCTAAAATTGTTGACCAATTAGTCACTGGCGGCGGTATTGCAAATACCTTTATTGCTGCATCAGGTAGCCCAGTTGGTAAATCGCTTTACGAACCTGATTTAATGGATGAAGCTAACCGTTTATGTGCAGCAGCGATTGCTAATAATGGTGAAATTCCGGTACCGACTGACGTAGTTGTTGGTAATGAGTTTTCTGAGTCTGCTGTAGCTACGCTTAAAGATGTAAGCGAAGTGACAAGCGATGATATGATTTTTGATATTGGTCCTGATACAGCGAGCAAGCTTGCAAAAATTATTGCAAATGCGGGCACTGTTGTATGGAATGGCCCTGTTGGCGTGTTTGAGTTTGACCAATTTGGTAATGGTACTCGTGCTATTGCTCAAGCAATTGCTAACTCAAATGCGTTTTCGATTGCTGGTGGTGGTGATACCTTAGCCGCAATTGATAAATACGGCATTGCCGATAAAGTTTCTTATATTTCTACTGGTGGTGGTGCGTTCTTAGAGTTTTTAGAAGGCAAAAAACTTCCAGCAGTTGAAATGCTAGAGTCGCGCGCTAAGTAATTTTAGTAGCGTAAGGTGGGGGTTAATAGCCCTCACCGACAATTAATTATTAAATACCTCTCACCCTAATTTAATAGTTAATTTAGACGGAATATTACTGCAAAGCAGTGGTTTTTCGTGGCGTTGTTATAACGCCAAACTAACACATCCGTTCAAACTAGATGGTAGGGAACTACTGTCGATAAATTGGAGAATACCCAATGGCTTTAATCAGTATGCGACAACTTTTAGATCATGCAGCAGAGCATGGTTACGGCGTACCTGCTTTTAACGTTAACAATCAAGAGCAAATGCGCGCAATAATGGAAGCGGCTGACAAAACAAACAGCCCAGTAATCGTTCAGGGATCAGCTGGTGCACGTGCTTATGCTGGTGCTCCATTTATTCGTCATATGATTTTAGCAGCCGTTGAAGAATGGCCACATATTCCGGTTGTTATGCACCAAGATCACGGCACATCGCCAGGCGTATGTCAGCGTTCAATTCAGCTTGGTTTTTCATCAGTAATGATGGATGGCTCGTTAATGAGCGACGGTAAAACTCCTTCAAGCTACGAATACAATGTAGAAGTAACGCGCGAAACTGTTGCTATGGCGCATGCTTGTGGCGTATCGGTTGAAGGCGAGCTAGGTGTACTTGGTTCACTGGAAACCGGTGAAGCTGGCGAAGAAGATGGTGTTGGCGCAGAAGGGTTACTAACCACTGAGCAAATGCTAACAGACCCAGAAGAAGCGGCTGACTTTGTAAATAAAACACATGTTGATGCACTTGCAATTGCCTGTGGTACTTCGCACGGAGCTTATAAATTTACACGTCCACCAACCGATGACATTTTAGCAATTGACCGTATTAAAGCGATTCATGCGCGTATTCCTAACACGCATTTAGTGATGCATGGTTCGTCTTCTGTTCCACAAGAATGGTTAGAAATTATTAATCAGTATGGTGGCGAAATTCCAGAAACTTATGGTGTGCCAGTTGAACAGATTGTTGAAGGCATTAAGTTTGGTGTTCGTAAGGTAAATATTGATACCGATTTACGTTTAGCATCTACCGGTGCAATTCGCCGTCATATGGCGCTTAACCCATCTAACTTCGATCCACGTAAATACTTAGCTGAAGCAACTAAAGCGATGACAGAGATTTGTGTTGTACGCTATAACTCGTTTGGTACTTCTGGTCAGGCTAGTAAAATTAAGCCAATTTCACTTGATGAAATGCACCTTAAATACTTAAGCGGCGAACTAGACCCTAAAATTAGATAATAGATCAATTTATAATTGATCATTATTAGGGCCTGTTTATCTTTCGAGGTTAAATTTGCAGCAGTATGTTTGGTATTTAGGCAAGGCAGAGCCTATGCAGTGTGGTTATTCCCCATAAATAGGCGATAACGTGGAATAAATGCCAAACATGCGCTGCCGAAGGGTTCTGCCTAGGGGCAATTTACTCTTTGTTGCCTACATGGATGTAGGTAAGGGGCGTGAGCAGGACGCGGAAGCTTTGCTCGGTTTTTACTTAGCCCGCTAGGTTACAAACCTCACGCCGCGATTAAATCGCCCCTAGATTGAACAAATTTTAATCCTGAAAGGTCAACAGGCCCTAAGCCAGTAACTTTGTTGCTGGCTTTTTTAATGTCAGCCCTTTTTATATTGCAGGTTACGGCTTCTATTGATCAGATCGCTGTACTATCAACGCCGTACTTTGGGATCACGCATTTACTAACATTGCCTTTTCGGATCATTACTTTACTAAGCCAAATACACTTTTTCGCTATTTTAGGCTCTGAGATAATTTGATCGTTATTTATTTGTATAAACAATCAACAACTTATGGCTTTGACTAGGTACAACTCTGATCTGAGAGTGGATCGGCTTGGTAAAAATCTGATCCTTTATTTGGAGCTTAGTAAAATTTAGATCTATTTTTAAACGTATTGATTGTTACACAGGCGGGTTTGTTAATTTTAAAATAGCTTTAAAGTTACTTTTAAACGATCGATCTGTAAAAATGTCTTGGTTAGTAAAACAATGATCCCAGCTAATTTTGTATTATTTAATGATTTAACTAGCGACAAAAAGTAGATAATTTCAAAAATTAGCTATTTTATAAATTTATCGTAAATCTCTTTTTATTACGTTAAATATTAAAAAGGTTTTAAAAATATGACGTTAATGAGGTTTTTTGTCACTAATTTGTGTTTTTTTTACCACCATTTTAATTTACACGTTACACTTTCATAAAAATGTCATACTTAGTCATAATAATGAAAACTAATTCGATAGCGTAAGAGATAAATTGGAATGTCACGTAAAGTACTAGTCGTAGATGACGAAGCTCCTATTAGGGAGATGTTGGTTTTTGTTTTAGAGCAAAATGGATTTCAAGCAATTGAAGCAGAAGATTACGACTCTGCTATTGCAGCTATGGTTGAACCTTACCCAGATATGGTTTTACTTGATTGGATGTTACCAGGTGGAAGCGGTATTCAAATTGCTAAAAAGTTTAAGCAAAACGAACACACCCGCCAAATCCCAATTATTATGCTTACAGCCCGCGGCGAAGAAGAAGACAAAGTACGCGGTCTTGAAGTAGGTGCTGACGATTACGTCACTAAGCCGTTTTCTCCTAAAGAGCTTATGGCGCGTATTAAAGCGGTTATTCGCCGTGTATCGCCAACCTCATTAGAAGAAGCTATTGAAGTACATGGCCTGCGTTTAGACCCTATTTCGCATCGTGTTACCTCAGAAGGTAACGAGCTTGATATGGGGCCAACCGAATTTAGATTACTGCACTTTTTTATGACTCACCCAGAGCGTGTTTATAGCCGTGAACAACTGCTTGATCATGTATGGGGAACTAATGTTTACGTAGAAGATCGCACGGTTGATGTGCACATTCGTCGTCTGCGTAAAGCAATTGGCCCACTTGGACATGACCGTTTGGTGCAAACTGTACGTGGTGCTGGGTATCGTTTTTCAAGTAAGCTGTGATCAGCTTAAAGCTTAGCTAATGTGTGAAATATGCATGTATTACTACTCTAAGGTAAAGTGAGTGTATGTATCGAGTTGTTAATAAGCAGGCGTTAGTAAAGCGCCTGTTTATCTATTTTTTACCCTTACTATTAATTGGTGTGCTGGTTGGCGCGCCATTTTTTCTTTTATTTTTAGGATCTTTTTCCCTCCTTATTTGGCACTACCATCAACTTTATCGTTTGAGCGATTGGCTACTTAATCAACGTAGCTTTAATCCACCAGAGGGCGAGGGTGCATGGGAGCAAGTGTTTGAAGGTATTTATCATCTACAGCACCGTAATCGTAAAAAACGTAATGAGCTTGCTGATTTAATTCGTCGCTTTCGCGATGGAGCTGAAGCAGTACCTGATGCGGTAGTGGTACTGCAAAATGATTTAAGTATTGTGTGGTGTAATCAACTAGCGCTTAAAGTGCTCGGTTTGCAGTGGCCAACCGATCATGGTCAGCGTCTTGATAATTTAATTCGCGAACCTAAATTTGCTAAATACATGCACAAAGGCGAATTTGATGACGCGCTTGAGCTGGATAACGGTCATAGCATTGAGCAAGTACTAGAGTTTAGGGTTATGCCTTATGCAAGCACGCAACTTATGGTTGTTGTGCGTGATGTAACGCGCTTAAAACAGCTAGAACAGATGCGTAAAGACTTTGTAGCCAATGTATCGCATGAACTACGTACACCGCTTACAGTGGTTACTGGGTATCTTGAGATGATGGATGGTGACATGATGCCGCCTCCAGCAATGTGGAACAAAGCGCAAAATACTATGCTTGAACAATGCAAGCGTATGGATAGCTTAGTCAGCCAGTTACTATCGCTTTCACGTATTGAGGGTGCACGGCGTCAAGACAACGATAAAGCTATAAACGTACCGCAATTACTTGGTTATATTCACACTGAAGCAAATTCAATTAACCAAGACAAAGGCCATGAGCTTATTTTTAATATTGATAAAACCCTTGATATTAAAGGCTCTGAGGATGAACTGCGTAGTGCGTTTTCTAATTTAGTATTTAACGCCATTCATTACACTAAACCCGGTGGCAAAGTGGAAGTGTGTTGGCAGCGCAAAAACAATAAAGCGTGTTTTAGTGTTACCGATAATGGTGATGGTATTGCGCCAGAACATATTAACCGTTTAACTGAGCGTTTTTATCGTGTTGATAAAGCCCGCAGCAGAACAACAGGTGGCTCAGGTTTAGGGCTTGCGATTACAAAACATGTACTAACGCGCCACGATAGTAAATTAAATATTAGCAGCGAAGTTAACAAAGGTTCGTGTTTTTCTTTCGAATTTTCAATAGATAAGATAGTTTCGCTAGCTAAGTAATTAGGCTGAAAAGCAAAGTCATAAAAGTGTCATTTAAGAGTAATGTAACTGTCATGTACTCACTTTAGAGTGGGCAGCAGTTAGAAAATGGGACGAACAAACCGGAGAACCCTACATGAAATTTAAAAACTTAGTTGCCGCAATGGGTGTGGCTGTTACAACTTTCGTATCTGCACAAGCAGTTGCTTTAGATCAAGATATTCCTGAGTATCAAAAAATTAGTGGTGTTTCAGGTAACTTCTCATCAGTAGGTTCTGACACTTTAGCCAACATGATGACGTTCTGGGCTGAAGAGTACAAACGTATTTATCCAAATGTAAATATTCAAATTCAAGCGGCAGGTTCTTCTACTGCGCCACCGGCACTTACCGAAGGTACAGCTAACCTAGGTCCAATGAGCCGTAAAATGAAATCTAAAGAAATCGAAGCGTTCGAAAAACGTTACGGTTATAAGCCAACAGAAGTTCGTGTAGCTATTGATGCACTTGCTGTATTTGTACATAAAGATAACCCAATTGAAGGTCTTCGTATTGACCAAGTAGATGCTATCTTTTCATCTACTCGTAAATGTGGCGCACCAGAGCAAGTTAACCGTTGGAGCGATGTTGGTCTAACAGGTGATTGGGCAGCTAAAGATGTGCAACTTTACGGACGCAACTCAGTATCAGGTACGTATGGCTACTTTAAAAAGAAAGCACTTTGTAAAGGTGATTTCCGTAATAATGTAAATGAGCAACCGGGTTCTGCATCAGTAGTACAGTCAATTTCATCTTCATTAAATGCAATTGGTTACTCTGGTATCGGCTATAAAACATCGGGCGTACGTACAGTACCGCTTGCTAAAAAAGGCGATAACTTTGTTGATGCAACACTTGATAACGTTGCGCAAGGTAAATATCCATTATCTCGCTTTTTATATGTTTATGTGAATAAACACCCGAATAAGCCACTATCACCTATGGAAGAACAATTTTTAAGAATGGTACTTTCAAAAGATGGTCAGCAAATTGTAGAAAAAGATGGTTATGTACCACTTTCTGCAAAGCTAGTAAAAACAGAACTTAAAAAGCTTGGTTTGAACTAATACCAATTGCATTAAATTAGTGAGTTATTATAGCGATAAGAAAATAGCGCAATAACAAGGCTAAAATTATGATACATAGTTGTTCTATATAAATAATTTTTAACGTAGTTAGTGAGTTATTTAATACGCTAGAATGGTCATGTTTTTAATAAAATTGGTATGATAAACCATAGGCAATAAAAAACCGCTCATTGAGCGGTTTTTTTGTGCCTAAAACTAAAAACTTTAAGGAATTAAATATTACCTAATTTTTCGGCTTGTGCTTTACATTGGTTGTAGCTCTCAACACATTTTCCAGAGCATACTTGCTGCTTTAAGCCCTCAGCAGTTGTTTGCTGTTCACATGTACTTTCGCATTGGTAATTTTGCTGAGCACACTGATTCATTTCAGGGTTTTCAACTTGGTTTTGGCAACCTACTAATAGTGCAAAAGTAAGGGCGACTACGCTTGTTTTTATTAAAGTGTGCATGCTTCTTATCCTTAAAATGGAGTCGCAATAATATTAAATTTCGACTTGAATATTGTCGATCAATCTAACACCACCAAAATAGGCTGCGGCTAAAATAACAAATTGAGTATCTTCGATTGTAGCAGTTTTTAATGTATCTCGTTGAGCAATCTCAAAATAGTCTGGCTTTAGGCCAGCTTGCTCTAAGCTCTGTTTAGCTAAGCTTTCAAGTTTTACGAAGTCTTTTTCGCCGCTTTTAAGTTGCTCAGCGCATGTATTAAGTGCTTTAAATAAGACGGTTGCAGTCGCTTTTTGCTCATCAGATAAGTAACCATTACGTGAGCTCATAGCAAGGCCAGAAACTTCTCGCATTGTAGGTACACCAATAACTTCAACCGGAATTGATAGGTCGCGTGCCATGGTTTTAATTACTTGCAGTTGCTGAAAATCTTTTTCACCAAAGCAGGCGTAATCGGGTTGTACAAGGTTAAATAATTTTGTAACTACCGTGGCAACACCTCTAAAGTGACCAGGACGTGAGCCACCACAGTAACCTAATGAAATATCAGGCACATCTACAAAGCTCTGTGCGCCAAGTCCATTTGGATAAATTGTTTCTACACTTGGGGTAAATACAATATCAGTGCCTAGTTCTGCAAGGCCTTGTTTATCTTCGTTTAGTGTACGAGGATAGTTATCTAAATCTTCGTTAGCACCAAATTGCATTGGGTTAACAAAAATACTCACAACGACTTTATCGGCTAAGTTTTTTGCTTTTTCTACTAGCGAAAAATGCCCACGATGCAAGTTGCCCATCGTTGGCACAAGTGCCACGCTAAGACCCGCTTGGCGCCATGCTTTAATTTGACTACGTAACGATCTGATTTCAGTAATTGACTGCATTATTTAAACTCGTGTTCAGCGCTTGGAAACGCGCCATTTTTAACGTCTGTACAATACTTTTGAACGGCTGCAGGCATATTGCCTGTTTCGAGCAAAAAGTTTTTAGAAAATTTAGGAATGTAACCTGCTGAAATACCAACAAGGTCATGCATTACCAGTATTTGGCCGTCAGTTAAGCTGCCTGCACCAATACCAATAGTTGGGATGCTTAGGGCGTCTGTAATGCGTTTTGCCAGTGCACTTGGAATACACTCAAGTACTAATAATTGCGCGCCAGCAGCTTCAAGTGCTTTCGCGTCATCAATCATTTTTTGTGCTTTGTCTTCTTCGCGACCTTGTATTTTAAAGCCACCAAATACATGTACTGACTGTGGTGTAAGGCCTAAATGCCCGCAAACTGGAATACCTTGTTGAGTAAGCGTTTTAATGCTCTCGTAAAGCCATTCTCCGCCTTCAAGCTTAATCATGTTTGCGCCAGCGCGCATAAGCTCAGCTGCATTTTTACAAGTATCACTTACGCTTGAGTAGGTCATAAAAGGTAAGTCAGCAATTACAAATAATTCGCGGCTACCAGCGCGTACACAGCGGGTATGATATGCAATATCTTGATTGGTTACGCCAAGGGTGTCATCGCCGCCTTGTAGTACCATGCCCAAAGAGTCGCCCACTAAAATAACTTCAACGCCGTTATCATGAAATAACTTTGCAAAACTAGCGTCGTAGGCTGTTAATGCAGTAATTTTGTTATTTTCTGCTTTCATTTTATTTAAAGTAGAAACGGTTATTTTAGACATAATATCCTCGCAGGCAAAAGCCTAGGTTAATTACAGAGGTAATTGTTGTAAGTCGTTGAGCGGTAAATTATTTGCAATGGTTTTTAATGCAATGCCGCTAGGTAAAATAAGTTCAGGTGCAAGCTCTAATAGTGGATAAACCACAAACTCGCGATTATTCAAACCATAATGAGGCACAGTTAAGCGCACCGTATTTATAATTTGATCATCAAATAATAGAGTATCTATATCAAGAGTGCGTGGACCCCAACGCTCAGCCTTTCTTACTCGACCATGCCCAAGTTCAATACGTTGCGTTAAATCAAGTAATTGCTCTGGCTCAAGGGTCGTTTTAATACACGCTACTGCATTGATATAGTCTGGTTGATCTTGTGGGCCCATAGGCTTACTTGCATAGTAATGCGATACGTTTATAAATTCACAATTAGGCAGCTTTTTAAGCGCGATTACCGCGTTATCAAGCTGCTCTTTTGGTGAGTTTAGGTTGGCACCTAAACCCAAATAAACACAGTACATGTTATTACTCAGCTGGCTTTTTAGTAGGTCGACGGCGCTTTCGCGGCTTAGGACCACCTTGGTGGCCTAAGTTTTTAACCATCTCTTTTTGGCCGTTTATATCTTGGCTTAAGTATTGTGTCCACCACTGAGCAAGCTCAGTATGCTGTGTTTCGCCTGCATCTACGCGTAAGAGTAAAAAGTCGTAGGCGGCTTTAAAGCGAGGTTGCTGCGTTAGTCTGTAAGCACGTTGGCCTGCGCGTTTATCTAAACGGTGCTGAATATGCCAAATATCGCGAGCACCTAAAGTA
The DNA here is from genome assembly GCF_015864705.1 of Pseudoalteromonas sp. NGC95. NCBI lineage: Bacteria > Pseudomonadati > Pseudomonadota > Gammaproteobacteria > Alteromonadales > Pseudoalteromonadaceae > Pseudoalteromonas > Pseudoalteromonas sp. NGC95. Next base: position 5,305 of record NZ_JADYWR010000012.1, on the reverse strand, counting down.
AAGCGTTTAGGAACCGCAATGTGTTGTGAGTTATCGCTTAGTACTTTATTCATTGCTTGTGCGAAAGCATCGTATTCTGCAAGTTGCTCTTGGCTTTGAATTTTTTTAGTACGTTCAAGCAGTGGGAACCAAAGTAGTGCGGCAAAAATAAACGCTGGTGTTACTTTTTTATCGGCATTAATACGTTTGTCGGTATTTTGAAACATTTGCTGAATAAGCGTGTGTTCTAAGCCACTTGGATTTTTATCTAAGATTTTATCAAGCTCAGGAAACAGTGAGCGGAATAAGCCGTATTTACGCAGCATTAAAAAGTTAGCTTCGGCCTTGCCATTTAAAAACAGCTTAAGAATTTCTTCAAATAAACGTGCTGGCGGAATGTTATCAAGCAAACTTGCAAGCTCGCTAATTGGCTTTTCACTTTTAGGCGCAATGCTCATATCAAGTTTAGTAGCAAAGCGAACTGCACGTAACATACGAACAGGGTCTTCGCGGTAACGCGTTTCAGGGTCGCCGATTAGCTCAATTTGTTTAGCTTTAATTGCCGCTAAGCCGTTGGCGTAATCGTGAATACTAAAATCTTTGATTGAGTAATAAAGTGCATTGATTGAAAAGTCGCGGCGTTCTGCATCTTCTTCAATACTGCCAAATACGTTGTCACGTAGTAATTGGCCTTCATCGCTTGATTGGCTTATTTGATTTTTGTCTTCTTGCGCTTCGTGGTGGCCACGCATAGTCGCCACTTCAATAATTTCACGGCCAAATACAATATGTGCTAAACGAAAGCGACGACCAATAAGGCGACAGTTTCTAAATAGTTTTTTTACTTGATCTGGCGTGGCATTAGTAACTACGTCAAAATCTTTTGGCTGTTGGCCTAACAATATATCGCGAATACAACCACCAACAAGGTAGGCATCGTAGCCACCGTCTTTTAAACGGTATAATACTTTGATTGCATTTGGGCTAAATTGTTTGCGAGAAATACCATGCTCACCACGAGTGACAACAATAGGTTCACTGCTTACAGAAGCGCTTTCGGCACTGGTATTCGGGCCGATTATTTGTCGGCAAAATTGAAAAAGCTTGGAAATAATAGTCTGTCTCCTAGAAGGTGTGATTGACTCTGCATCGCAATCAAAAGTTACAGCAAATGGGGCGGTTATAGCCCAGTACAAGCTGTTTGACGTAATTAGCATATATTTAGGCGGCTATCATATACCAGCAGGGTTTAAAAATTAAGTTGATGTGTTGAAATTAAGCCGTTTTTAGCTATTTTATTTACTTAAATGTGTAAATTGGACTTTCTGACTACGTGAATGCTGAGAAATTTGTATTTCGGATACTTGTGGTACCTGTTTTAAGCTAAAGTTTTTAATTCCCCAAGCGATTAATTGTTCAATATTTAAATCGATTAAATCAGCTATAACAGGCAATCCTAAAAATTCAAATGCACTAATTAAAGCAGGCTTTGGATTTTGTTTGCTAATGGCAGGAGCATAATTTTGTTTAGACAATTTGAAACCAGGCTTGGCAACCGCTAAAGGTAAATGAGCAAATTCAGGTACAGGGCTATCGAGTTGTTTAAATAAACTAATTTGCCGAGCGGTTGGCTCAATTAAATCAGCACCTCTTACAATTCGATTAATCCCTTGATCAATATCATCGACGACCACAACAAGTTGATATGCAAATAAGTCATCGCTGCGTTTAATTAAGTAATCTTCATGGGAAAGGGCGCTATTTACCGTTATATCACCTTGAATTAAGTCATTAAATTGAGTCGTTGGATGTTGCTGAACTAAGCGAAGCGCACCGGATTGAGTATTATGATTAAGTGCTTGGCAATGCCCCTGATAAATACCGCCAATGGCTTTTATTTGTTTGCGAGTACAGGTGCAACCATAAACAAGTTTTTGTTTTAAAAGTGAGTGGGTAATATCTTGGTATAAAGGCAGACGCTGCGTTTGATATACAACAGGTTCGTCCCAGTGAAGGGCGTAGGCATGTAAGGTATTAAGAATATCGGAGTCGGCGTTTTTAACCACGCGCGTAGTGTCAATGTCTTCTATACGAACTAACCAATCTCCTTGGTTAGCTTTTGCATCTAGATAACTACCCACAGCCGCTACAAGTGAGCCAAAATGTAATGGCCCAGAAGGAGACGGTGCAAAACGACCGCGATATTTACGCATAGGCGCAGTAACGGCTGTAGGAGACATAACTAATTAATAAGTATTAATTAGCCGCGTCCAGATTGCTTTTCTTTGATTTCTGCAAGTGTTTTGCAGTCTACGCATAAATCGGCAGTAGGACGTGCTTCTAAGCGACGTATGCCAATTTCGATGCCACAAGACTCACAAAAGCCAAAATCATCTTCTTTAATCAAATTAATTGTTTTTTCAATTTTTTTGATTAATTTACGTTCGCGGTCACGAGTACGAAGTTCTAAAGAGAACTCTTCTTCTTGTGCAGCGCGGTCAACTGGGTCAGGAAAGTTAGCAGCTTCGTCTTGCATGTGCGATTTAGTACGATCAACTTCGTTACGTAAATCATTACGCCAAGTTTCTAAAATCGCTCTAAAATGAGCACGTTGTGCATCATTCATGTACTCTTCGCCTGGTTTTTCTTGGTATGGTTCTAAACCGGCTTGAGCCAATAAACCATGTTTCTTTTGGTCTGGCATAACTCTCTCCTAAATCCTTAATTTAATGCCTCAGCATTAGCCGGCGGTATAAATAACAGAATCTTATACCCTAGGCAAATTTATTTTTAATTAATCGAATTAGCTTCAACCATGCTTACTGAGTAAAAAGTGTATTAATAGTCTATTTACACTTTTAATTAATTCACATATTCGCTTTCTAAAACTTGCCTTGTTATGTGGGCAAAAGCTTTAAAAACAAGTTAATTTTTATAATTCACTTTGTATAACTTTTTTTAATTTGAGTACTTTGCTTATTTTGCAAATTACGCTTAGTTCAATCCCTTGGTTTAATACACTATTGTGCAAATACTATTTTTTTATGAAGTAAAACTTCATTAGCAGAAATTGTGGCCTTGTATGCTAATACTTCAACGCCGGCTATTATTGCTTGGCTTAATAGCGTGGCGTATTTTTTATCAATATGCGCAGCTGCACTTACTGTATTTATTCCTTCATGCAAAACAGCGAACAGTAATACTGCTCGGTGGCCTTGTTCGATCATTTCTATTAGTTCGCGAATATGTTTTTGTCCGCGCAGTGTTTGCGCATCAGGAAAGTAGCCTTGCCCGCTTTGTGGTGCATCTTCGCTTAATAATGTGACTGATTTAACTTCTACGTAGCAATCAGGCTTATTTTCGTCTGTGAGTAAAAAGTCGATTCTGCTGTTTTCGCTGCCGTACTTTACTTCGCTTTGCAATTGACTGTAGTCGAGTAGCTCGCTTATCACATTATTGTTTATTGCTTCTTCTACTACTTTATTGGCCACCGCTGTATTTACACAAATAAGCTGCGATAAGTTATTTTGCGTAAGCTCTAATGAATGCGGGTATTTTCGTTTTGCGTTATCGCTTGTTGAATAAAAAGCAGCAAAACCCGGCTCTGCGCATCCCGTCATTTTACCTGTATTAGCACAGTGGGCGGTAAATTCACTGCCATCACTTAATTGTAAATCAGCTAAAAAGCGTTTGTAGCGTTTTAATAAGGTGGCAGGTTGCAGAGTTGGCGTGTACTTCATGATAACTTCCAAAGCGTAAATACTGCACAGCAGTGTGGTTTATGTTATTTATCTCAAGCTGTTGGGAACTTAAGCGCTCTATAGTAAACTCGGTGGCACATTTAAGTGCAAGGGTATTCTAACATGAGTGAAAAATTTGTTGTTCAACTAAGCGAACAAGCAGCAGCGAGTCATTGGGGCGATAATGCGTCATTGTCTTTTAATGAGCGCGGTGCAACTGTTCATTTGTCTGAGCAAGAAACATTGAAAAATGTTCAAAAAGCTGGTCGTACTATTGCAATCCAAGGTATTAAAAACGTTGAATTAGCAGGCGATGCTTGGTGTACAGAAAGCCAGTGGGCTTTTTATCAAGGCTTTGTAACACCAAAATCGTTAAATGGTGTTGAGTTTGTTGATAACGCACAATCAGATATTAAAGAACTTGCTCACTTAAAAACGTCAGCAATTTGGGCACGTGAAATGGTTAACGGGACTGCCGATGACATTTACCCAGAAAGCCTTGCTGAAAAAGCGGCTGAGTTTATTCAATCATTAGCGCCTGAGCATGTAAGTTACCAAATTATTAAAGGTGATGCGTTACTAGAACAACAGTGGATTGGTATTCATGCTGTTGGTCGCGGTAGTGTTCGCCCGCCAGTATTGCTTGAGCTTGATTACAACCCAACAGGCGACGAAAATGCACCAGTAAGTGCAGCGCTTGTAGGTAAAGGTATTACGTTTGACTCAGGTGGTTACTCAATTAAATCAAGCGAAGGTATGCTTGGTATGAAGTGCGACATGGGCGGCGCTGCAACAGTAACTGCAGGTTTAGCATTGGCTATTAACCGTGGTATTGAAAAACGTATTAAACTGTTTTTATGTTGTGCTGAGAACTTAATTTCGGGTCATGCATACAAATTAGGTGACATTCTTACTTATAAAAATGGCACGACAGTTGAAATTGTAAACACCGATGCTGAAGGTCGCTTAGTACTTGCAGATGGCTTAATGGCCGCAGGTGAGACTGACGCTCCACTTATTATTGATGCAGCAACACTAACTGGTGCAGCGCTTGTTGCTGTTGGCCAAGAGTACAATGCATTATTTGCACTTGATAAAGAACTTGTACGTGAAGTTGAGAGTTTTGCATCTCAAGAAATGGAAGCTGCTTGGCCACTTCCTCTTGAAAAATGGCATCAACAAAACTGCCCATCTCCTTATGCTGATACGGCAAATAGCCGTGCGCAAAAAGGTGGCGGTTATGGCGGTGCATCGAATGCTGCAGGCTTTTTATCGCGCTTTGTGCCAAACGATGGCAAAGGCTGGGTACACATCGATTTAGCGGCTGCATTTAACATGGGCAGTACAAGTCAATGGGCAGCGGGTGCAACAACTCAAGGTATGCGTACAGTTGCTCGTACTTTACAAGAAAAAGCATAATATTTACTAAATTACGCTTTTTACGCTAAAAATAGGCACCCTTGGGTTAATGCAGATCGTTTAAGCTAATTGAACGATCTTTCAAAGGGCTCATAATAGGCTACAACAGAAGTTGTGGCCTATTTTTATGTCTGAATTTATTAAAGAATTACACCTTACTACTGAGT